>NZ_CALAOH010000179.1 GCF_937926365.1 uncultured Azohydromonas sp.
GCGATGCCGCGGGCGTGCAGGTACTTCAGGAAGCGCGCCTGGTAGATGGCCATCAAAGGACCCAGGCCCATGGACACCGTCGGGAACTGCCAGAACTCGGGCATCAGCTTCGGGTGCGGGTAGCTGGACAGGCCCTTGCCGTCCACTTCCTGGCGGAAGTTCAGCAGCTGCTCCTCGGTGATGCGGCCTTCCAGGTAGGCGCGGGCGTAGATGCCGGGCGCCGAGTGGCCCTGGATGTAGAGCAGGTCGCCGCCGTGCTCGGGCGTGGCGGCATGCCAGAAGTGGTTGAAGCCGGCGCCCAGCATCGTCGCCAGCGAGGCGAAGCTGGAAATGTGGCCGCCCAGGTCACCGCCGTCCGGGGGGTTGTGGCGGTTGGCGCGCACGACCATCGCCATGGCGTTCCAGCGCATGTAGGCGCGCAGCCGCTCCTCGATCTCGAGGTTGCCCGGGCAGCGCTCTTCCTCTTGCGGCTCGATGGTGTTGACGTAGCCCGTCGTCGCGGAGAACGGCATGTCGATGCTGTTCTGGCGCGCGTGCTCCAGCAGCTGCTCCAGCAGGAAATGACCGCGTTCGCGGCCCTCGCTCTCGATCACGGCGGACAAGGCGTCCAGCCACTCACGCGTTTCCTGCGGGTCCTGGTCATTGGCTGCCGCACCGATGAACTGTTCAGGCAATGCCGACATGGGGTGTCTCCTGTTGGGGTCGGGCTAAGGGGTGGCGCAGTGTCGCACAAGCTTTTCATTTTTCAAATAGTGCGTTGCGATTTCATAATTTGAAATTTTGCTGCGACGCGGCATGTCCAGGGACCGCGTTGCCCTCCTTTGGGGGCTTGATAATCCGGGTGATGTCCGCCCCGCCCCCACCCTCTCCTGTCCGAGTTGCGCCGGCTGCGCGCCGGCGTTTTTTCGGCCACTGGTGGCGAAGCCAGTCGCCCGCGCGCCAGGATCGCTTCGTCACCGTGGGGCCTCTGGTCTCCGTGTTGTTGTTCCTGGCGGCGATCATTTCGGCGTTCTGGTATCTCCGGAACGAAGAGATCGAGCGCGAGACGGACTCGCTCAAGCGCGACACCGAGATCGCCCAGCAGCAGATCCAGCTGCGCCTGATCGACAGCCAGGAGCAACTGCTGCGCCTTGCCCGCGAGCTGGCCACCCGCACGGTGGACAGCCGCGGCTTCGAGGGCCAAGCGCGCAGCTTCGCCGCCGAGCGGCCCGAGCTCACGCAGCTGCTGTGGTTGGCGCCGAAGCGGCAGCTCCAGGGCCAGTGGCTGGCGCCGGGGCTCGAAGGCCATGCCCGCGGCGACGCGTCCGACCCCTCGCTGCCGCTGGAGGGGCGCCGCAGCGAGCCCGAGCGCGCCTTCAGCACCGCGCGCGACCTGCAGGCGCCGGTCTATTCGCGCTCCTTCACCAACGGCGCGGGCATGCCGGTGTTCCAGGTGCACGTGCCGCTGATCGACCGCAACGGCTTCGTCGGCGCACTGGTGGCGGAGTACTCGGTACAGGCGCTGGAGCGGCTGCTGGTGCCGGCGGAGGTCACCAAGCGCCATGCCATCTCGGTGCTGGACGAGGCCGGCAACGAGATCACCGGCACCGGCGGCGGGCTCCACGGTGACGCCGGCAAGCGCGCCGCCATCGTTCATGACGTGCCGCTGGCGCCGGGGGGCACGGGGCTGGTGCTGCGCGGCATCGGCTGGCGCACCTCCATCGGCCTCATCAGCAACACGCTGTTCTGGATGGTGGTGGCGCTGTCGGTGCTCACGGTGTGGATGCTGCTGGGCGCCTGGCGCCACATGCGCCGGCGCACGCAGATCCAGAACGCGCTGATCCAGGAAACCAACTTTCGCCGGGCCATGGAGAACTCCATGCTCACCGGCATGCGCGCCATGGACCTGCAGGGGCGCATCACCTACGTCAACCCGGCCTTCTGCGCCATGACCGGCTTTTCCGAGGCCGAGCTCATCGACCGGCGCCCGCCCTACCCGCACTGGCCGCCCGATCGCCTGGAGGAGAACGCGCGGCTGCTGCGGCAGGAATTGCAGGGCCGCAGCCCCGCCGGCGGCGTGGAGGTGAAGGTCATGCGCAAGGACGGGCAAATGTTCGATGCGCGCATGTACGTCTCGCCACTGATCGACCCCAAGGGCCAACAGACCGGCTGGATGACCTCGATGACCAACATCACCGAGGCCAAGCGCATCCGCGACCAGCTTTCGGCCTCGCACGAGCGCTTCACCACCGTGCTGGAAGGCCTGGACGCGGCGGTGTCGGTGCTCTCGGTGGAGCAGAGCGAGCTGCTGTTCGCCAACCGCTCCTACCGGCTGTGGTTCGGCGCCGACGCGCGTGGCCACGCGCTGCTGGCGGGCTCGCCGCCGCAGCAGCCCGGCTCCGTGGAGGACTCGGTGGACACCTTCGGCGGGCTGCCGGTGCAGGAGCTCACGCAGGCCGGATCGGACCCGCGCGAGGTCCTTATCGAGTCGCTGCAGAAGTGGTTCGACGTGCGCTCGCGCTACCTGCAGTGGACCGACGGGCGCCTGGCGCAGATGCTCATCGCCACCGACATCACCGCGCGCCACCAGGCCGAGGAGCAGCAGCGGCTGCAGGCGGAGAAGGCGCAGGTCACCAGCCGCCTGGTGACCATGGGCGAGATGGCCAGCTCCGTGGCCCACGAGCTCAACCAGCCGCTCACGGCCATCGCCAACTACTGCAGCGGCATGGTCTCGCGCGTGCAGGCCGACACCATCGCCAAGGACGACCTGATCGCGGCGCTGAAGAAGACGGCGCGCCAGGCCGAGCGCGCCGGGCAGATCATTCACCGCATCCGCGCCTTCGTGAAGAAGAGCGAGCCGCAGCGCCAGCCCTCGCAGGCGAGCGCCATCGTGGAGGACGCGGTGGACCTGGCCGGCATCGAGCTGCGCCGCCGCCACGTGCAGATCCACACCTACGTCGCGCAGCGGCTGCCCACACTGATGGTGGACCCGATCCTCATCGAGCAGGTGGTGCTCAACCTGGTCAAGAACGCCGCCGAGGCCATCGACATGGCCAAGCTGCCTCCGGGGCGGCGCCACATCGAGCTGCGCGTGGTGCCTCGTCACACGCCGGAGGAAGGCGGGGTGATCGAGTTCAGCGTCACCGACAAGGGCCCGGGCATGAAGGAGGAAGTGCTCGGCCGCATGTTCGAGGCCTTCTTCTCGACCAAGGCCGAAGGGCTGGGCATCGGGCTGTCGCTGTGCCGCTCCATCATCGAGTCGCACCGCGGCAGGATGCGTGCGGAGAACATTTACAATGGCACCGCAGTCGTGGGATGTCGTTTTTCGTTCACCCTGCCGGTGGAGCCGGGTGCCCGCATCGAGCCTGCGGCACCGGCTACCGATTCCAACTCAACGACAGAGACAACCAGCCCATGAGCCTGATTCCCAAGAAAGGCACCGTTTACGTCGTCGACGACGACGAGGCGGTTCGCGATTCGCTGCAGTGGCTGCTCGAAGGCAAGGACTACCGGGTCAAGTGCTTCGATTCGGCCGAGTCCTTCCTCTCCCGTTTCGATCCCCGTGAGGTGGCCTGCCTGATTGCCGACATCCGCATGGAAGGCATGAGCGGGCTGGAGCTGCAGGACCGGCTGCTGGAGCGCCGCAGCCCGCTGCCCGTGGTCTTCATCACCGGTCACGGCGACGTGCCGATGGCGGTGACGACCATGAAAAAGGGCGCGATGGACTTCATCGAGAAGCCTTTCAAGGAAGAAGAGCTGCTGTCGCTGGTGGAACGCATGCTGGAGCAGGCGCGCAATACCTTCAGCCAGCACCAGGAACAGGCCAGCCGCGACGCGCTGCTGTCGCGCCTGACCACCCGCGAGAGCCAGGTGCTGGAGCGCATCGTCGCCGGGCGGCTGAACAAGCAGATCGCCGACGACCTGGGCATCAGCATCAAGACGGTGGAGGCGCACCGCGCCAACATCATGGAAAAGCTCAACGCCAACACCGTGGCCGACCTGCTCAAGATCGCGCTGGGCGCGCACAGCAAGGCCGCCTGACCCTTTCACCAACCCCCCGAGGGCCGCGCCAGCGGCCCTTTTTCATTGCCAGGAGTTCCCCAACATGACCGCGCAGCTGATCGACGGCGTCGCCCTCTCGCGCCAGATCCGTACCGAGCTCGCCCAGCGCGCCGCCGCCCTCACCAGCCAGGGCCACACGCCGGGTCTGGCCGTGATCCTGGTGGGCGACAACCCGGCTTCGCAGGTGTACGTGCGCAACAAGGTCAAGGCCTGCCACGACACCGGCATGCACTCGGTGCTGGAGCAGTACCCGGCCAGCATGAGCGAGGCCGAGCTGCTGGCGCGCGTGCGCGCGCTCAATGAGGACGCATCCATCCACGGCATCCTGGTGCAGCTGCCGCTGCCCGCGCACATCGACGCGCACAAGGTCATCGAGACCATCTCGCCGGTCAAGGACGTGGACGGCTTCCACGTCGCCAGCGCCGGCGCGCTGATGGTGGGCCAGGAAGGCTTCAAGCCCTGCACGCCTTATGGCTGCATGCAGATGCTGAAAGCCATCGGCTGCGACCCGCGCGGCAAGCACGCGGTGGTGATCGGGCGCAGCAACATCGTGGGCAAGCCCATGGCGATGCTGCTGCTGCAGGCCAACGCCACCGTCACGGTGTGCCACAGCGCCACGCCGGACCTGGCGCAGCACACGCGCCAAGCCGACATCGTGGTGGCCGCGGTGGGCAAGCGCAACGTGCTGACGGCCGACATGGTCAAGCCCGGCGCGGTGGTGATCGACGTGGGCATGAACCGCAACGACGAGGGCAAGCTCTGCGGCGACGTGGACTTCGAGGGCGTGCGCGAGGTGGCCTCTTGGATCACCCCGGTGCCGGGCGGGGTCGGCCCGATGACGATCACAATGCTGCTGGTCAACACCGTCGAGGCCGCCGAGCGCGTGGCCGCCGCCGCGGCCTGATCCGTCAGTGAAGCAGGGCCGGCGCGCGCAGCGCCGCGGCGCCTTGTGTTGGCCCCCATTGCCACCACCTGTGCGGTTTCAACCCCCGCCTGCCCTGTCCATGTCCAATCCGCTCCTCGATACCCCCTCTTCCGAGCTTCCAGCCTTCGACCGCATCCGTCCCGAGCATGTGAGCCCGGCGGTGGATGAGCTCCTGGCCCAGGCCGGCGCGGCGCTGGAGCGCTCCGTGGGGCCGGACGTGCCGGCCGACTACGACGCCATGTCGGCGGTGCTGGACGTGGCCACCGAGCGCCTGGGCCGTTCCTGGGGCGCGGTGGGCCACCTCAACCACGTGGCCGACACGGCCGAGCTGCGCGCGGCCTACAACGAGAACCTGCCCAAGGTCACGGAGTTCTACACGCGGCTGGGCGCCGACGAGCGGCTCTACGCCAAGTACAAGGCGATCGCGCAGAGCCCGGCCGCGCAGCAGCTGAGCGCGCCGCGGCGCAAGGCGCTCGCCAACGCCATGCGCGACTTCGTGCTCTCCGGCGCGGAGCTGCAGGGCGAGGCCAAGGAGCGCTTCGCCAAGATCCAGGAGCGCCTGGCCGAGCTGTCGCAGAAGTACAGCGAGCACGTGCTCGACGCCACCGACAAGTTCGCGCTCTACGCCACCGAGGAGCAGCTCGACGGCGTGCCGGCCGACGTCAAGGCCGCCGCCCGCGCCGCCGCGCAGGCCGATGGCCGGGACGGCCACAAGATCACGCTGCATTTCCCGAGCTACTTCCCGGTGATGCAGTACGGCACCAACCGCGAGCTGCGCCGCCAGCTCTACACCGCCTACGCCACCCGCGCCAGCGAGCAGGGCCCGGCCGAGCGCGACAACAGCGCGCTGATGGCGGAGATCCTGCAGCTGCGCCAGGAGGAGGCCGAGCTGCTGGGCTACGGCAACTACGCCGAGCTGTCGCTGGTGCCCAAGATGGCCGACAGCCCGCAACAGGTGATGGACTTCCTGCGCGACCTGGCCCGCCGCGCCCGCCCCTACGCCGAGAAGGATCTGCAAGAGCTGCGCGAATTCGCGGCCAAGGAGCTCGCTCTCCCGGATCTGCAAGCCTGGGACATCGCCTTCGCCAGCGAGAAGCTGAAGGAAGCCCGGTATGCCTTCAGCGACCAGGAGGTGAAGCAGTACTTCACCGAGCCCAAGGTGCTGGAGGGGCTGTTCCGCATCATCGAGACGCTGTTCGAGGTGGCGATCCGCCCCGACCAGGCGCCGACCTGGAACCCCGACGTGCGCTTCTTCCGCGTCGAGCGCGGCGGCCAGCTCATCGCCCAGTTCTACCTGGACCCCTACGCCCGCTCCGGCAAGCGCCCGGGCGCCTGGATGGACGACGTGCGCGGCCGCTGGCAGCGCCCTGAGGGGCCGCTGCAGACGCCGGTGGCGCACCTGGTGTGCAACTTCGCGCCGCCCGTGGGCGACAAGCCGGCGCTGCTGACGCACGACGACGTCATCACCCTGTTCCACGAGTGCGGCCACGGTCTGCACCACATGCTGACGCAGGTGGCGGATCTGGGCGTCTCGGGTATCTCCGGCGTGGAATGGGACGCCGTGGAGCTGCCCAGCCAGTTCATGGAGAACTTCGCCTGGGAGTGGGAGGTGCTGCAGCGCCTCACCGCCCACGTGGAGACGGGCGAGCCGCTGCCGCGCGCGCTCTACGACAAGATGCTGGCGGCCAAGAACTTCCAGAGCGGGCTGGCGACGCTGCGGCAGGTGGAGTTCGCGCTGTTCGACATGCGCATCCACGCCGAGGCCGGCGCGCCGCAGCGCATCCAGCAGATCCTCGACGAGGTGCGGCAGGAGGTGGCGGTGCTGATCCCGCCGGCGTTCAACCGCTTCCAGCACGCCTTCTCGCACATCTTTTCCGGCGGCTACTCGGCGGGTTACTACAGCTACAAGTGGGCCGAGGTACTCAGCGCCGACGCCTGGAGCGCCTTCGAGGAAGCCGGCGTGTTCGACACCGAGACCGGCCGGCGCCTGCGCCGCGAGATCCTGGAAGCCGGCGGCAGCCGCACCGCGATGGAGAGCTTTAAAGCCTTCCGTGGACGCGAGCCGAGCATCGACGCGCTGTTGCGGCACCAGGGCATGGCGGGCTGAAAAGCCAGTCCCTGCAGGGTGCCCGGGGCACCCTGCCCCCCGCATTCATCTTGAAAGGCCCGCTGCCACGGCCTCCGCGGCAGCGGGCTTTTCATTTCACTCCGGCCGCACCCCGGCCTTGGCCAGCAGGCGGCTCCACTTGTCGAGCTCGGCCTGCAACTGGGCATGGAAGTCCGCGCCGGCGGCCAGGCCCTCGGCACCCTCCTGGCGCAGCGCCTCGCGCAGCGGGGCGCTTTCCAGCGCCTTGCCCAGCGCCGTGCTCAGCGGCGCCGCCACGTCGGTGGGCGTGCCACGCTGCGCCAGCAGCCCGTAGGCCGGGGCGCATTCGTAGCCCTTGAGGCCGGCTTCCGCCAGCGTGGGGCAGCCGGGCAGCGCCGGGCTGCGGCGCGCTCCCGTGACGGCCAGCGCCCGCAGCTTGCCGCCGTCCACCTGGGACTGCAGCGGCGGCAGCGTGCTGAACATCAGGTCCACCTGGCCCGACAGCAGTTCCGTGAGTGCCGGCGCCAGACCCTTGTAGGGCACGTGCTGCAGCTTCACGCCCGCGAGCTCCTGCAGCAGCTCGCCCGCCAGGTGGCCCGCGCTGCCCACGCCGGTGGACCCGTAGGCCAGGCGTGCCGAGCCAAAGCGTGCGTGCATCAGCAGCTCCGGCACGTTCTCGATAGGGCTGGACGCCGCCACCAGCAGGACCAGCGGCTGGCTGGCCACGGGCCCCAGCGCGACGAAATCGCTGCCGCGCGCGGACGCCGGGCGCGGGCTGGAAGCCGCCTGCAGCGCCAGCGTGCCGGTGTGCGCCAGCAGCAGCGTACGGCCGTCGGGCGCGGCACGCGCCACCGACTCCACGCCGACCAACCCGGCGCGCAGCTCCACCACCACCGGCACGCCCAGCTGTTGGCTCAGTTGCGCCGCCAGCGCGCGTCCCAGGACCTCGCCGCTGCCGGTGGACGTGACCACCAGGCGGACCGGCCGAGCAGCCGTAGCGCCCTGCGCGCGCGACAGTGATGGCGCCAGCGCGACGGCCAGGCCGCCCCGCAGGAGCCGGCGCCGCGACGGCTGAAACCCCAGCCTCATGCCCAGACCTCGTATTGAAAGCGCTTCAGTCTAGGAAGCCGCACCCGGCGTGCCGTTGTGGCGAATACGCATGCACGGCGCCGGCACGCCGGGCCCGTTCAGCGTCCCAGCACCTGCGCATTCACCGGCGTGGGCGGCACGCCGCCGGTGAGCGCGGCGATGAGGTTGTCGGCCGCCAGGTCCGCCATGGCGCGGCGCGTGGCGACGCTGGCGCTGGCGATGTGCGGGGTGAGCACCACGTTGCGTTGCGCCAGCAGTTGCGGATGCACCTGTGGCTCGCCCTCGAACACGTCCAGCCCCGCCGCGGCGATGCGCCCCTGCGCCAGCGCCTGCGCCAGCGCCGCGTCGTCCACCACGCCGCCACGGGCGATGTTGGTCAGCGTGGCGCTCGGCTTCATCCGCGCCAGCTCCGCGGCGCCGATGGCGTGGTGGGTCTGAGGCGAGTACGGCACCACGACCACGAGGTGGTCGGCCTCGCGCAGCAGCGTCTCCTTGTCCACGTAGCGGGCGCCGATCGGGGCCTCCTGGTCGGCGGGCAGGCGGCTGCGGTTGTGATAGATCACCTGCATGCCGAAGCCCAGCGCGCCGCGCCGGGCGATGCCCTGCCCGATGCGCCCCATGCCCAGGATGCCCAGCGTGGCGCCGTGCAGGTCGCTGCCGGCGAACATGTCGTAGGCCCAGCGGTCCCAGCGCCCCTCGCGCAGGAAGCGCTCGGACTCGGTGATGCGCCGCGCGGTGGCCATCATCAGCGCGAAGCCGAAGTCGGCCGTGGTTTCGGTGAGCACGTCGGGCGTGTTGCTCACCAGCACGCCGCGCGCGCTGCAGGCGCCCACGTCGATGTTGTTGTAGCCCACGGCCATGTTGCACACCGCGCGCAGCTGCGGGTTGGCATCCAGCAGCGCCGCATCGATGCGCTCGCTCAGCGTCACGAACGCGCCAGCCTTGCCCTGCAGCCGCGCGCGCAGCTCATCGGGCGAGTGGATGTGGTCCGTGGGGTTGTCCTCGACCTCGAAGTGCTGCGCCAGGCGCTGCACGACCTCGGGGAACACCTTGCGGGCCACCAGCACGGCGGGCTTGTCGGACATGGCTCGTCTCCTGGATGGCGTGTGAGTACGAAACGAGGGGTTCTCAGTGGAACCAGACCAGCGTCATCAGCGCGAACAGCGGCAACAGCACGACGCTCGACCAGGCCATGTAGCCGAAGAAGCTGGGCATGCGGATGCCGCGGTCCTCGGCGATGGCCTTGACCATGAAGTTGGGCGCGTTGCCGATGTAGCTGTTGGCCCCCATGTAGACCGCGCCGGCGGAGATGGCCGCCAGCGTGGGCGCCAGCGCGTTCATCAGCACCTGCGGATCGCCGCCGGCGAGGTTGAAGAACACGAGGTACGTGGGCGCGTTGTCCAGGAAGCTGCTCAGCAGCCCGCTGGCCCAGAAGTAGGCCCAGGGCAGCGGCTGCCCGTCGTCGCCGGTGACGGCCTGCACCACGGCGGCGAAGGGCCCGGCCGCGCCGGCCTTGAGCATGGCCAGCACCGGCAGCATGGTCAGGAAGATGGCGGCGAAGAGTTTCCCTACCTCCTGCATCGGGGCCCAGGAGAACTGGTTCGCCAAACGCGCCGTGGCGGGCGTGAGCACCAGGGACAGCAGCGTCACCGCGATCAGTCCCAGGTCGCGCACCAGGGACTGCAGCTCGACCTCGGTGCCGGCGACGTTCCAGCGCAGCCCCGGCTTCCAGGTGCCGCTCATCAGCACCAGCCCCACCACGGCCGCCAACAGCAGCAGGTTGAGACCGCCGAGCATGCCCAGGCGCTGGGTATCGGGCGTGGGGTCCTGCGGCAGCACGCCTTCGCGCCGGTAGTACCAGCTGTCCAGTGCGAAAAAGATCGCCAGCAGCGCGCCGACCAGGAACAGCGTCTCGGGCAGCAGGTGGCGGAAGGTCCAGTCGAAGGACACGCCCTGCAGGAAGCCCAGGAACAGCGGCGGATCGCCCAGCGGCGTGAGCGAGCCACCCGCGTTGCTGACGATGAAGATGAAGAACACCACCACGTGCGCGACGTGGCGGCGGTTGTCATTGGCGCGGATGAGCGGGCGGATCATCAGCATCGAGGCGCCGGTGGTGCCCATGACGCTGGCCAGCACCGCCCCGATGGCCATGAGCGCGCAGTTCACGCCCGGGCTGCCGTGCAGGTTGCCGCGGATGTAGATGCCGCCCGCGGTCGTGAACAGCGCGGTGAGCAGGATCACGAAGGGCAGGTATTCGGCCAGCAGCGTGTGCACGAAGGCGGCGCCCGCGGCGCCCGGGCCGAACACGGCCGCGAAGGGCACGAGGAAAGCCAGCGCCCAGCCCAGCGCGACCTTGCCGTAGTGGTGATGCCACAGGCGCGGCAGCAGCAGCGGCATCAGCGCGATGGACAGGAGCATCCCGGCAAAGGGCAAGGCCCACCAGGCGGAGAGGTCGCGGCCGTCGATCTCGGCCGCACCGGCCCACAGGGGAAGGAACAGCAGCGCGGTGCAGGCGGCTCGACGGGCGGCGGCAACAGGGAGCTTGGGCATTGGAGCGTTCAGGCCACTCGGGGCGCCGGGGGCGGCGCGGGGCGGCCGGGCTTTTTGGAGCCGGGCATTCTAGGGACGCCCGGCGCGGCGGTTCAGGAACCATCCCAGCCCGCGGCACCGGCGCGGGCCAGCCACGCGCTCCAGCTCTGCCACGCCAGCTGCAGCGTGCCGAACTGCAGTTCCACCATCTGCGCCAGGTCGTGCCCATAGCCGCCGGCCATGCTCAACGCCACCGGCACGCCGCGTTCGCGACAGGCCCGCAGCACGCGGCGGTCGCGCTCCGCCATGCCGCGGGCACTGAGCTTCAGGCGGCCCAGGCGGTCGTTCTCGTGCGGATCGGCTCCGGCCAGGTAGAAGGCCAGCCCGGGCGGCGCGTCGGCGTGGTGCGCCCACAGCCGCTCCAGCGCGCCGTCCAGTGCCTCCAGGTAGGCGTCATCCGTGCAGCCGTCCGGCAGCTCGACGTCGAGGTCGCTGCTTTCCTTGCGGAACGGGAAGTTGCGCGCGCCGTGCAGCGACAGGGTGAAGACGCTGTCGTCGTCGCGAAAGATGGCGGCAGTGCCGTTGCCCTGGTGCACGTCCAGGTCGATCACGGCCACGCGCAGCAGCCGCCGCGCGCGGCGATGCGCCTCGGCTTGCATCAGCCGCGCCGCCACCGCCACGTCGTTGAAGACGCAGTAGCCGCTGCCCTTGAAAGCGTAGGCGTGGTGCGTGCCGCCAGCCAGGTTGGCCGCCACGCCTTCCTCCAGCGCAGCACGCGCGGCGGCGATGGTGGCGCCCACCGAGCGCCGCGCCCGCTCCGCCATACGCGGCGACCATGGAAAGCCGATCTCGCGCTGCTCGGCCGCGCTCAGCAGTCCCTCGGCCACCGCCGTGACGTAGCGCGGCTCGTGCGCCAGCGCGAGTTCGCCGTCGCTGGCCGCGGGCGCCGGCCGCAGCCGGATGCCGGGCTCGGTCGCCACGCGCTCGCGCAGCAGCGCGTACTTCGCCATCGGGAACCGGTGCCCCTCGGGCAGCGGCAGCACGAACTGGTCTGCATAGAAAGCCTGCATAGGGCCATTGTGCGCAGTCCCTCACCGCTTCATCCCTGCCAGGACGACCGTGCCGGCGTGGCAAAGACGCCAAAGACCTTGCTGCGCTGCAGCAAAAAGTTCTTGCGTGCAGGAACGATGCCCCTATACTTGCACCCATGCTGCACTGCAGCAAAAGCTCCTCCCCCTTCCCTCAACCCCTGTCGGAGACTGAAATGCTGAACGCCGAACAATTCATCGCTGCCCAAAAGGCCAACGTCGAGACCGCTTTCGGTCTGGCCAACAAGGCTTTCGAAGGCGTGGAAAAGGTTGTCGAACTGAACGTGCAGGCCGCCAAGTCCGCGCTGAACGACGCCGCCGAGAACACCAAGGCCGCCCTGTCCGCCAAGGACGCCCAGGAGCTGCTGTCGCTGCAAGCCAGCCTGCTGCAGCCCGCCACCGAGAAGGCCGTGGCCTATGGCCGTCAGGTGTATGACATCGCCGCCGCCACCAACGCCGAAGTGGGCAAGGTCGTCGAAGCCCAGCTGGCCGACCTGCAGAAGAACATCCTGGCCGTCGTGGACAGCGCCGTGAAGAACGCCCCGGCCGGTTCCGAGAACGCCGTTGCCCTGGTGAAGTCCGCCGTGGCCGCCGCCAGCAACGCCTACGAAAGCGTGCAGAAGGCCGCCAAGCAAGCTGCCGAAGTGGCCGAGTCCAACTTCCAGGCCATGACCACCAGCGCCGTCAAGGCCTCGCAAGGCGTTGCCGCCAACGCCAAGGCTGCCGCCAAGCGCGCTGCCTAAGCACTGACCGCTTGGTCAACCTTGATGCGCGGCCGGGCGCCAGCCCGGTTGACGAGGCGGTTTCGATGCCGCCGCCAAAGGTTGTCTCCTCGGTACCTGGGGAAAGTGGTTTCAGGGTACCTTCAGCCCGGCGCCCGCCGGGCTTTCTTTTTGGTCGCCGCCGGGCAGCCACGGAGAAGCCGGCCTTGCGCCGGCTTTGTCGCTTATTGGCTCTGCATCGCGATGCGCTGGCGCAACTGCGGCAGCAGCGACTGCGCTACCTCGCGCCCGGCCTGGATGGCGCGCTTGCGCGCGGTGAAGTCCGCGCTGCCCACGCCGTCGAGCCGCGGGCGCAGCACCAGGTCCGCTTCTTTGAGCTCGAAGGTGTTGATGCTGCGGCCCATGATGGAAAAGGTCTGCAGCAGCATGCGCATGGCGTCGCCCGTGGGCTGCCCGTCGGGCGGGCTGGTGATGTCCACCGCCACCACCAGCTCCGCGCCCATCTGGCGCGCGAAGCGCACCGGCACCGGCGACACCAGGCCGCCATCGACGTACTCGCGGTTGCCGATGCGCACCGGCTGGAACACCGCCGGCACCGCGCTGGAGGCACGCACCGCCGTGGCCGTGTCGCCACGCTGGAACAGGATCGGCGCGCCGCTGTCGAGGTCGGTGGCCACGATGCCCAGCGGCAGCTTCATCTGCTCGATCGTCTTGGCGCCGGTGTGCTCGCGCACGTAGCGCGCCAGGGCCTCGCCGCGCAGCAGGCCGCGCCCGGGGTAAGCCCAGTCGGTGATGGCCGACTCGTCCATCGCCAGCGCCAGCTCGCCCAGTTGCCGGCCGTTGAGCCCGCTGGCGTAGAGCGCCGCCACCAGACTGCCCGCCGAGGTGCCGACCACGAGGCTGGGGCGGATGCCGGCCTCCTCCAGCACCTGGATCACGCCGATGTGAGCAAACCCCCGCGCCGCGCCGCCGCCCAGCGCCAGACCGATGCGCGGCGGGTCACGCGGCACCGGCAGCTTGACGGGCGCAGACCCTGTCGGCCCAGAGACGATCGGCGGCGGAACGTTGGTGACGACGGTGGGCGGAACGCTCTGGCAGGCCGCCAGGGCGAGCAGCGGCAGCAGGCTCAGCAAATGCCTGCGCCGCATGAAAGAGCTTCTGCACATGAGGACGGATTTTAAGAAGCCCCCACTGCAACACCCAGGCACAAGCTCACAGCTACACTTCCTTATAAGCAAAGAACTTTTCTGTTCTTCCTTAATATAAGGCCAGTTCCTACAGTTCAGCTTCGAGCAGCGTGTTACGCCTGCACAACATCTGAATTCCGGGCCAGTCAACTTCCGTACGCGGGGCAGCACGCGGCGCGGACAGCCATCGGAAGAAAGCGATCCACCGAGATGTACAAGTACACCGAATTCGACCGTCAGTTCGTGCGCGCCCGCGCTGCGCAATTCCGCGACCAGCTTGAGCGCAACCTGCGCGGCGAGCTCGGGGACGACGAGTTCCGTCCGCTGCGTCTGCAAAACGGCTGGTACATCCAGCGCCACGCGCCCATGGCGCGCATTGCCGTGCCCTATGGCGAGCTCAGCAGCCGCCAGCTGCGCCAGCTCGCGCGCATCGCGCGCGAGTACGACCGCGACTACGCGCACTTCACCACGCGGCAGAACTGCCAGTACAACTGGATCCCGCTGCACCAGTCCGCCGAGGTGATGGAACTGCTGGCCGAAGTGGACATGCACGGCATCCAGACCAGCGGTAACTGCATCCGCAACATCACCACCGACGCGCTGGCCGGCATCGCGCCGGACGAGGTGGTGGACCCGCGCCCCTACGCCGAGGTGCTGCGCCAGTGGAGCACGCTGCACCCCGAGTTCGCCTTCCTGCCGCGCAAGTTCAAGATCGCCATTACGGGCGCCGCCGAGGACCGCGCCGCCATCCAGTGGCATGACATCGGCCTGCAACTGGTGAAGAACGAGGCCGGCGAAGTCGGCTTCAAGGTGTTCGTGGGCGGCGGCATGGGCCGCACGCCGGTGGTGGCGGCGGAGATCAACGCCTTCGTGCCGTGGCAGCAGATCCTCGTCTACATCGAGGCCATCGTGCGCGTCTACAACCGCTACGGCCGCCGCGACAACCTCTACAAGGCCCGCATCAAGATCCTGGTGAAGGCCGAGGGGCAGAAGTTTTTCGACGCCGTCAACGAGGAGTTCCGCAAGATCCTGGAAGTGGACGCCGAGGGCGCCGCGCACCTGATCCCGCTGCGCGAGCTCGAGCGCGTTTCTGCCCACTTCACGCTGCCCCAGGGTGTGCGCCCGGCGGCCGGCGGCTTCCAGCCCGGCCGCTACGGCGACCAGCAGCAGGCCTTCGCCCGCTGGCTGGAGCGCAACGTGCACGCGCACAAGGTCAGCGGCTACCGTGCCGTGACGCTGTCGCTCAAGCGCGTGGGCCAGGCTCCCGGCGACACCACCTCGGCGCAGATGGAGGCCGCAGCCACCATGGCCGACCGCTACTCGCTGGGCGAGCTGCGCGTGACGCACGACCAGAACCTGCTGCTGCCCTGGGTGCGCGAGGCCGACCTGTACGCCGTGTGGCACGCCGCCAAGGACGCGGGCTTCGCCGTGCCCAACATCGGGCTGCTCACCGACATGATCGCCTGCCCCGGCGGCGACTTCTGCGCCCTGGCCAACGCGCGCTCCCTCCCCATCGCCGCGGCGATCACCGAGCGCTTCCAGGACCTGGACGAGCTGTGGGACATCGGTGACATCGATCTGCACATGAGCGGCTGCATCAACTCCTGCGGCCACCACCACAGCGGCCACATCGGCATCCTCGGCGTCGACAAGGACGGCAGCGAGTGGTACCAGATCACGCTGGGCGGCTCCGACGGCTCCGCGCTCTCGGGCAAGACGCAGGCGGGCAAGGTCATCGGTCCGTCCTTCGCCGCCGACGAGGTGCCGGACGTGATCGAGGCGATCATCGACACCTATCGTGCCCAGCGCACCGAGGGCGAGCGCTTCATCGACACCGTGCGCCGCCTGGGAATCGCCCCGTTCAAGACCGCCGCCGACGCCGTGCGCAGTGCCACCGCCGTGCGTGGCGAAGCCGTGCCTGCCTGACAACAAAAAGCCTTCGGAAGTTGGACCCCATGAAATTCATCGATTCCCAGAACGACCGCTGGCAGCAGGTCCAGGGCGAGGACGGCCCGCAGTCGCACCCCACGCCCGCGCCGCACCGGCTGCTGACGCTGGAGCAATGGCACGCCGTGCGCGCGGAGTGGCCACAAGGCGTGGCCGTGGGCGTGATGCTGCCCAACGATGCCGAGGTGGAAGACCTGGCCGAGGACCTGCCGCGGCTGGCGCTGGTGGCGCTGAAGTTCCCGAAGTGGGTGGACGGCCGCGCCTACTCGCAGGCGCGCCTGCTGCGCACTCGCTACGGCTACAAGGGCGAGATCCGCGCCACCGGCGAGGTGCTGGTGGACATGCTGCCGCTGCTGCAGCGCACCGGCTTCGACGCCGTGCAGCTGCGCGGCGACCAGAAGGTCGAGTCCGCGCGCCGCGCGCTGGACTTCTTCGGCGGCCACTACCAGGGGGACACGGTGCATCCGCAACCGCTGTTCGCCCGCCACGAATCGCAGCCTTACGTCCGGAGCTGATTGCCATGAGCGCCATCGACCTGCACGCCCGTCCCAGCGCCGATTTCGAGTCCAAGGTCGCCCGTGCCCTGGACCTGCTGCGCGACGCCGCCGAGCGTTTCCCCGGCCGCGTCGTGCTGGCCAACAGCCTGGGCGCCGAGGACATGGTCCTGACGGACCTGATCGGCCGCCACCAGCTGCCCATCGCGCTGGGCACGCTGGACACCGGCGTGCTGCACGCCGAAACCCTGGCGGTGCTGCCGCGCATCCGCGAGCGCTACGGCATCGAGGTCGAGGTGTACCGCCCGGTGCAGGAAGCCGTGATCGAGTTCGTGGGCCGCCACGGCGAGCGCGCGATGTACGAGAGCGTGCAGCTGCGCAAGGGCTGCTGCGGCGTGCGCAAGCTGGAGCCGCTGTCGCGCATGCTGGCCGAGCGCGACGCCTGGATCACCGGCATGCGCCGGGAGCAGTCGGACAACCGCGGCAACGTCCCGTTCGAAGACCAGGACGACAAGGGCCGGGTGAAGTTCAACCCGCTGGCCGACTGGACCTGGGGCGACGTGTGGCACTACATCAAGCTGCACGACGTGCCCTACAACGCGCTGCACGACCAGTTCTTCCCCAGCATTGGCTGCGCGCCGTGCACACGGGCCATCTCGCTGGGCGAGCCTTTCCGCGCCGGTCGCTGGTGGTGGGAAGACGAGTCGGCCAAGGAATGCGGGCTGCACGTCAAGCAGAGCCCGCTGCCGGCCTGAGGCGCGGCTTGAGCTGATGGGCCGGGTGGTCTTCATCGGCGCCGGCCCCGGTGCGGCGGATCTCATCACCGTGCGCGGCGCGCAGCGGCTGGCCGCGGCCCAGGTCGTGCTCTACGACGCGCTCACCGATCCCGCGCTGCGCGAGCTCGCGCCGCGGGCGCAGTGGCTGGACGTGGGCAAGCGCGGCTACCGTGACAGCACCGGCCAGGCGCGGATCAACGCGCTGCTGGTGGAGCAGGCGCAGCGGCATTCGCTGGTGGCGCGGCTCAAGGGCGGCGACCCGAGCATCTTCGGCCGGCTGGAGGAAGAGCTGCTGGCGCTGCGGGCCGCAGGCATCGAGTGCGAAGTGGTGCCCGGCGTGACGGCGGCGATGGCGGCGGCGGCGGCGACGCAGCGGCCGCTCACGCGCCGCGGTCGCGGGCGCAACGTGAGCCTGAGCACGGCCATGACGCGCGCGGGCACGCTGCGCGCCAGCCGCAGCGCCGATACCGAGGTCTTCTACATGGCTGGCCAGGCGCTGGCGGCGCTGTCGCAGCGGCTGCTGGACGCGGGCTGGCCGGCCGACGAGGCCGTGAGCGTGGTTTCGGCCGCGGGCACGGCTGAAGAGCGGGCCAGCGCGCACCGCGTGGATACGCTGGCCGAGGCCGCCGCGCTGCACGCGGGCCGGCCCACGGTGGTGATCGTGGGCGCGGGCGCGGCGGTGCTGGATGAAATCGAAACCGCTGCCGCCGGCGCGCTTGATGTAGCGCAGGTTTCAGTGGAAACCCCCAGGGCTTAAAATCATTGTTTTTCCGAATTTCGCGGCGGCCATTCCGTTTCGGCCGTGCGTTCAACCCCTCCTACTCCAAAAGTCATGACCCACGTCGTCACCGAATCGTGCATCCGCTGCAAGTACACCGACTGCGTCGATGTGTGCCCCGTGGACTGCTTCCGGGAAGGCCCGAACTTCCTGGCGATCGACCCGGACGAGTGCATCGATTGCGCGGTCTGCATTCCCGAGTGCCCGGTCAACGCCATCCTGCCCGAGGAAGACGTGCCGGCCGACCAGCAGCAGTTCATTGCGCTGAACGCACAGCTCTCCAAGCAGTGGCCCAGCATCACCAAGCGCAAGGAGCCGCTGCCTGATGCCGAGGAGTGGAAGGACCGCACCGGCAAGCTGCCGGAACTCAAGAAGTAATCCGTGACGACGATGGAACCCCAACTGAACGACGAAGTCGCCAAGACGGCGGCCGGCCACGACGGCCCGATCGAAACCGATGCCGTGATCGTGGGCGCGGGCCCCTGCGGCCTGTTCCAGGTCTTCGAGCTCGGCCTGCTGGAGATCAAGTGCCACATCATCGACTCGCTGGCCTACCCCGGCGGCCAGTGCATCGAGCTGTATCCGGACAAGCCGATCTATGACATCCCGGCCGTGCCGATGTGCACCGGCAAGGAGCTCACCGACAACCTGCTCAAGCAGATCGAGCCCTTCGGCGCGACCTTCCACCTGGGCCAGGAAGTCACCACGGTGCAGAAGCAGGACGACGGCCGCTTCTTCGTCGAGACCAGCAAGGGCACCAAGTTCCTGACCAAGACGATCTTCATCGCCGGCGGCGTGGGCTCGTTCCAGCCGCGCACGCTCAAGGTCGAAGGCCTGGACGCCTTCAACGACAAGCAGGTCTTCTACCGCGTCAGGAACCCCGCCCAGTTTGCCGGCAAGAACCTGGTGATCGTGGGCGGCGGCGACTCGGCGCTGGACTGGACGCTGAACTTCGCGCAGGACGGCCCGAACAAGGCCGAGAGCGTCATCCTGATCCACCGCCGCGACGGCTTCCGCGCCGCGCCGGCCTCGGTGGCCAAGATGAAGGAGCTGTGCGACGCCTACGAGATGCAGTTCATCGTCGGCCAGATCACGGGCATCGAGACCAGCGCCGACGGCCAGACGCTCACGGGCGTGAAGGTCACCGGCGGCGACGGCGTCACGCGCGTGGTCCCGATGGACATGCTGCTGGTGTTCTTCGGCCTGTCGCCCAAGCTCGGCCCCATCGCCGACTGGGGCCTGGCCCTGGAGCGCAAGCAAATCGTCGTGGACACCGAGAAGTTCCAGACCAGCGTCCCGGGCATCTTCGCCGTGGGCGACGTCAACACCTACCCGGGCAAGAAGAAGCTGATCCTGTCGGGCTTCCACGAGGCCGCGCTGGCCGCCTTCGGCGCCGTGCCCTACATCTTCCCGGAGAAGCGCGTGCACCTGCAGTACACGACCACCAGCCCCAAGCTGCACAAGGTGCTGGGCGTGGAAACGCCGGTGTTCGACTGAGCCGCCTGCCGCAGGCTCAATCCAGCAAAGGCCCGCAGCGCGGGCCTTTTTCGTGGGCGCAAGCGATGGCCGCATCGCGCCTGGGGCCGTCCGTGGCCCGCGAGCCACAGGGAGCGCGGAAGCCGCCGCGATAATCCGGGCTTCTTCGCTGGGGGTGCTGGGCCGTCTGACGGCCCGGCTGAGAGAGACCCCTTGAACCTGATTGAGGTAATCCTCGCGCAGGGAAGCTTCCGGATGCCGCGGTCCTTGCGGCGGCCGTGCGGCCCTGTCGCGGCACCGCTGTACACCGATGGCCCATTGCACCCACCCGCGCACCCTGTTCGCGCTGTCTCCCCTGGCCGCCGCGGCCGCCCTCACGCTGGCGCTGCCCGCGCTGGCGCAGGACGCCGCCGCACCAGCCTCCGACACGGCCACGCCGACCACCACCATCACCGTCACCGGCCGCACCCCGGCCCCGGCGGTCAGCGGCTTCGGCAATGAACCGCTGTCGTCCACGCCCATCAGCGCGCGCGTGCTGGGCGAGGCGCAGTTGCAGGACACCGGCGCGCGCGATCTGCGCGACATCACGCGGCTCGATGCCTCCTTCTCCGACGCCTACAACCCCGAGGGCTACTACGGCAGCCTGAGCGCGCGCGGCTACGTGCTGGACAACCGATTCAACTACCGGCGCGACGGGCTGCCGATCAACGGCGAGACCGTGATCGGCCTGGAGAACAAGGCCGGCATCGAACTGCTCAAGGGCACCAGCGGCATCCAGGCCGGCACCAGCGCGCCCGGCGGGCTGGTGAACTACACGGTCAAGCGCCCGGACCGCATCGTGCGCAGCGCTTTCCTGGGCTGGCGCGAGAACGGCACCGTGGCGGCCGGGGCGGACCTGTCGCAGCGCTTCGGCGAGGACGAGCGCTATGGCCTGCGCCTGAACGTCGCCGGGGAAAGGCTGCGTCCGCAGACCTACAGCCTCCACGGCGAGCGCCACCTGCTGGCCCTGGCCGGCGACGTCAAGCTCACGCGCGACACGCTGCTGGAAGTGGAGGTCGAACACGGCCGCCAATCGCAGCCCAGCGTGCCGGGCTTCAGCATGCTCGGCCCGGTGGTGCCGGACGCGCACGGCATCGACCCGCGCATCAACCTCAACAACCAGCCCTGGTCGCAGCCGGTGGTGTTCAACAACAACACCGCCTCGGTGCGGCTGACACAGAAGCTCGAAGGCGGCTGGAAGGCGACGGCGCATGCGATGACGCAGCGGCTGAAGACGGACGACCGGCTGGCTTATCCGTATGGCTGTACGCAGGCCGACGGCACCTACTGGGAAGACCGTTACTGCCCCGACGGGACTTTCGATCTCTACGACTACCGCAGCGAGAACGAGCACCGGCGCAGCGACGCACTGGACCTGGCGCTTTCCGGGGGCTTCGCTACCGGAAGCGTCGAACATCAGCTCACGGCCGGCGTGCTGTTCACGCGTTTCAAGAGCCGCCTGCAGAACCAGGCCTACAACTACGCCGGTCTCGGCAGCATCTACGGACCGCTGCCTACCACGGCCAATCCAATGGCCGAAGATCCCAACACCAACCGCGACGAGCGCTCCACCGAGTTCTACGTGCGTGATGCCATCCAGCTCACCGAACGCTTGAGCGGCTGGCTGGGCCTGCGCCATACCAGGCTGTCGCGCAGCGGCATCGACACCGACGGCGCCGTCACCACGCTCCCTTACGACCAATCCTTCACCACGCCCTGGGCTGCGGTGAGCTATGCCTTCGCACCGCAGCACCTGGTCTATGCCAGCTGGGGCCAGGGCATCGAGTCGTTCGTGACGCCGAATCTGCCCGAGTACAGCCGTCCTGGTGCAGCACTGCCCGCGCAAAAGAGCCGCCAGACCGAGATCGGCGTCAAGGGCCGTGGTCCGCTCGATGTGCAGTGGTCCGTGGCGGCCTTCGACATCGACCGCCCGGTGGTGACCGACACCGGCGAGGACTACTTCGTGGACGGCAGCCAGCGCCACCGCGGCCTGGAAGCCGTGCTGGAGCGCCGTGCCGGTGCGTGGCAATTCGCTGCCAGCGCCATGGCGCTGCGCGCCCGCTACGAGGACGGCGTCGACCCCACCCGCAACGGCCTGCGCCCGCCCAACGTCCCCTCGCGCACCCTGCGCCTGATGGTCGGCCACGACGTGGGCGCCCTGCCCGGCCTGAACCTGCAGGGCTGGCTGGTCTACGAAGGCGACCGTACGCTGCAGCCCGCGGCGGACAGCCCGCGCATCGGCGGCTGGACGCGCGTGGACCTGGCGGCGCGCTACACCCAGCGCCTGGACGGCAACACGCAGCTGACCTGGCGCGCCGGCGTGGACAACCTCTTCGACCGCCGCGCCTGGCGCGAGTCGCCCTACCAGTACGGCCACATCTACCTGTACCCGATGGCGCCGCGCACGCTGCGCGCGTCGGTACAAGTGGATTTCTGAACCCGGCCGTCCCGCGCGGCCCGGGAACGCGCCTTCAGCGCCCCGCGCCGCGCACCACCAGGCTCACGCCCAGGGCAGTGAGCGC
The DNA here is from genome assembly GCF_937926365.1 of uncultured Azohydromonas sp. Classification (GTDB taxonomy): domain Bacteria; phylum Pseudomonadota; class Gammaproteobacteria; order Burkholderiales; family Burkholderiaceae_C; genus Azohydromonas. The sequence goes on from NZ_CALAOH010000179.1 coordinate 21,700, forward strand.
CATGCCCGCCAGCACCACGGGGCCCAGCGGCTCGCCGAAGAGCAGCCAGGCCAGCACCGCGGTGCAGGGCGGCACCAGGTACATCAGGCTGGTCACGCGCGTGGCGGCGCCGCGCTGGATCAGCAGGTACAGCAGCGAGCTCGCGCCCAGCGTCAGCGCCAGCACCGACCAGGCGAGCGCGCCGATCAGCTCCTGGTGCCAGCGCATGCCCTCGCTCTCCAGCGCCGCCAACGGCAGCGACACCGCCAGCGCCGCGGCGAGCTGCACGAAGCTGGCCGTGCGCACGTCGCAGGCCTGCACGAAGCGCTTCTGGTAGAGCGTGCCGGCGGTGATGCACAGCAGCGCACCGACGGACAGCGCCAGGTTCAGCCCCGTTACCTCGCCGGTGCCAAGCTTGCGCCACACCACCAGCAGCAGCCCCAGGAAGCCCAGCAGCAGTCCAAGCCACTGGCGGGCGCTGGCGCGCGCCTCCTGGCCGCTGGTGCTCACCCACAGCGCGGTGAGCACCGGCTGCAGGCCCACGATCAGCGCCACCGTGCCGGCCGGGATGCCGGCCTTCACGGCGGCCCACACGCCGCCCAGGTAGCCCGCGTGCATCAGCACGCCCGTGACCGCCAGGTGCAGCGCCTGTGCGCCGTTGCGCGGAAAGGCCGGGCGGGTGACGGCGATCCACAGCCCGAAGGCCAGCACCGACAGCGCATAGCGCCAGCTCAGGAAAGTCAGCGGCGGCGCGTGCGGCATGCCGTAGCGCGCCACCACGAAGCCGGTGCTCCAGATCAGCACGAACACCGCCGGCATGGCGCGCAACAGCGCGGTGCCGGACACCGCCGGCGTCGAGGCGCTCAACGTGCGCGGGCGCGGATCTCGGGCAGCGCCTTCTGCAGGTAATAGACCATCGACCAGATGGTCAGCACCGCGGCCAACCAGATCAGCACCGTGCCCCAGAGGTGCGTGTCGATCACCTGCAGCAGCCGCCCGTCGTACAGGAGGAAGGGGATGGCGATCATCTGCACCGTGGTCTTGAGCTTGCCCACCATGTGCACCGCCACGCTGCGCGAGGCGCCGATCTGCGCCATCCACTCGCGCAGCGCCGAGATGGCGATCTCGCGGCCGATGATCACCAGCGCCACCAGGGCATCGACGCGGTCGAGCTGGACCAGGATCAGCAGCGAGGCACAGACCAGGAACTTGTCGGCCACCGGGTCCAGGAAGGCGCCGAAGGCGGAGGTCTGGTTGAGCCTGCGCGCCAGCCAGCCGTCGGCCCAGTCCGTGAGCGCGAAGACGATGAAGAGGACCGTGGCCACCAGGTTCTGCGTCGTGGGCTGCAGCGGCAGCTCGTACACCGCCACGATCAGCGGTATGGCCACGATGCGGGCCCAGGTCAGCAGGGTGGGCAGGTTGAAGAACATCCCGGCATTGTGCCTGCTGCGCAACGCCGGCCCGGCCTGCCGGCCGGGCCGGCAGGCGCGAGGCACTCACTGGTCGAGGATGCGCGGCTTGAAGCGGCGGTCGTCGTTGAAGAGGAAGACCTCGCTGAACTTCCACGGCCGCGGCAGGTGCGACACGTCGCCGAAGGGCGCCGCGCGCTTGACCGCGTCAATGGCCAGCTGCACCGTGTCCTTGGCTTGGCGAGGCACACGCTGCACGTGGATGTTGCGCACGCTGCCATCGCGGTTGAGCTCGATCTCCAGCACCGGGATGGCCAGCAGCGGATCGGGCACCTCGCCGGTGTAGGACAAGTCCGGGTTGGCCGCCACCAGGCGCAGCGCAGCCTGGATCTTGTAAGAGGTCCAGTCCCCCGGCCGGGCCGGCTTGGGCAGCGTCGCCACGGCGGGCGAGGCCGCGGGCGGCTCGATGGCCGCGGGCGACGTGGCCGGGATGTCGGCCGGCTTTGGCGGCGAGGGCGGTGTACTGCAGGCCCCCAGGCCCAAGGCGGTTGCGACAAGGGCCCACCAACGCAGTGGGCGTGGGGCTTCAGTGGAGCGCACGGTAGATCTCCTCCGCCAGATCCTTGGATATGCCTTCGACGCTGGCGAGTTCGTCGATGCTGGCTTGGGCCACGCCGCGCACACCGCCGAAGCGCTGCAGCAGACGGGCCCGTTTCTTGGGGCCGACGCCCGGGATGTCTTCCAGCCGGCTGCCACTGGTGCGCACGCTCGCGCGCCGCGCCCGCATGCCGGTGATGGCAAAGCGGTGCGCCTCGTCGCGGATCTGCGCCACCAGCATCAGCGCGGCGGAATCCGCGCCCAGATAGACCTTGGGCCGCCCGTCGGCAAAGACGAGCTCCTCCAGCCCGACCTTACGCCCCTCGCCTTTCTCGACGCCGACGATGAGCGACAGGTCCAGTCCCAATTCCTCGAAGACTTCACGCGCCATGCTGACCTGCCCGCGGCCGCCGTCCACCAGCACCACATCGGGCATGCGCGCGGTGCCGGCGGCCACGCCCTCGGCCAGCTTGCCGTAGCGGCGCGTGAGCACCTGGCGCATGGCGGCGTAGTCGTCGCCAGGCGTGATGCCGGTGATGTTGAAGCGGCGGTACTGGGCGCTTTGCATCTGGTGGTTCTCGAACACCACGCAACTGGCCTGCGTGGCCTCGCCGGCGGTGTGGCTGACGTCGAAGCACTCGATGCGCAAAGTGTCCAGGTCCTGCACTTCCAGGCTCAATGCCTCGGCCAGGGCAATGGTTCGCGCGCGTTGCGAGCCTTCCTGCGCCAGCAGCCGCGCCAGCGCCAGCTCCGCGCCCTGCTGCGCCATCTCCAGCCAGATGCGGCGCTGCTCGCGCGGCTGGTGCTGTGCACCAACCTTGAAGCCGGCGTGCTGCGACAGCGCCTCGATCAGCGCCGCGTCCACCGGGTGGCTCAGCACCAGCGACGGGGGCACGGCGCTGTCCAGGTAGTGCTGGGCAATGAAGGCCTCCAGCACGCGCACCTCCGGCTGCACGGGCGCGGCGCTCGCGCCCTCCTCGCCCTCGTCCTCGGCGGCGCCGATCACGGCGCCCTCTTCCACGTGCGCCGGGAAGTGGGCGCGATCGCCCAGATGCCGGCCGCCGCGCACCATGGCCAGGTTCACGCAGGCGCGGCCGCCCTGCACCTTCACGGCCAGGATGTCCACGTCCTTGCCGGCCGAGGAGGCGCTGTTCGCCTCCACCGACTGCTGCTGCAGCACGCGCGACAGTGCCTGGATCTGGTTGCGCAGCTCGGCCGCCTTCTCGTATTCGAAGGCCTCGGCGTGTTCCATCATCCGGCGCTGCAACTGGTCCAGCAGCTCCTGCTGCTCGCCGCGCAGGAAGCGCTCGGCGTTGTGCACGTCGCGTGCGTAGTCGTCGTCGCTGATCAGCCCCACGCAGGGCGCCGTGCAGCGGCGGATCTGGTAGAGCAGACAGGGCCGGCTGCGGTTGGCGAAGACGGTGTCCTCGCAGGTGCGCAGCCGGAACACCTTCTGCAACAACTGGATCGACTCCTTCACCGCCCACGCGCTTGGATAGGGCCCGAAGTAGCGGTGCTTCTTGTCCACCGCGCCGCGGTAGTAGGCCATGCGCGGGAAGCGGTGCGAGACGAGCTGCAGGTACGGGTAGCTCTTGTCGTCGCGGAAAAGGATGTTGAAGCGCGGGTTCAGCGCCTTGATGAGGTTGTTCTCCAGCAGCAGCGCCTCGGCCTCGGTGCGCACCACGGTGGTCTCCATCCGCGCGATGCGGTGGACCATCACGCCAATGCGCGTGCCGCCGTGGTCCTTCTGGAAATAGCTGGAGACGCGCCGCTTGAGGTTCTTGGCCTTGCCCACGTAGAGCACGTTGCCGGCGGCATCGAAGTAGCGGTAGACGCCTGGCAGCGCGGGCAATTGCGCCACCTCGGCCAGCAGCGCGGCACGGTTGGAAGCGGCCACGGCCTCGGCGTTGTCGGCGCTGCTTTCGGGCACGGCACCGGGCGCTACGGCGGGTTCTTCGGAAGGGAGGGAGGAACTCATGGAGGGCGTGATTCTGGCCCTTCCGATAATCGCGCCATGTTGTGGGACCTGTTCTGCCGTGTGATCGACAACCACGGTGACCTTGGTGTGGCCTGGCGGCTGGCGACCGATCTGGCCGAGCGCGGCGAGCGCGCGCGGCTGTGGGTGGACGACGCCTCGGCCCTGGCGTGGATGGCGCCCGAGGGCGCCGCGGGCGTGGAAGTGCTGCCCTGGCGCGGCGAGGGCGAGTTTCCGCCGCCCGGCGAGGTGGTGGTGGAGCTCTTCGGCTGCGACCCGCCCCAGGGCTTCGTTGCGGGCATGGCGGCGGCAGCCAGGCCGCCGGTGTGGATCAACCTGGAATACCTCAGCGCCGAGGACTACGTCGAGCGCTCGCACGGCCTGCCCTCGCCGCAGTTCAGCGGTGCCGGCGCCGGGCTGACCAAGCATTTCTTCTATCCCGGCTTCACCACCGCCACCGGCGGGCTGCTGCGCGAGCGCGGCCTGGCCCGGCGCCGCGCCGGCTTCGACCGCGCCGCCTGGCTGCAGGCGCAGGGCACGAGCTGGCAGCCGCGGGAACGCGTGGTGAGCCTCTTCTGTTACCGCCGGCACGCGGCGCTGTGGCACTGGCTCGCGGACCAGCCCACGCTGCTGCTGGCCACGCCGGGGGCGGCGCAGGCCGACATCGGCGAGTTGCCGCCCAGCGTGCGGCTGCACCGCCTGCCCTGGCTCACGCAGCGCGACTACGACCACCTGCTCTGGGCCAGCGATCTGAACTTCGTGCGCGGCGAGGACTCCTTCGTGCGCGCGCAGTGGGCCGGCGTCCCCTTCGTGTGGCAGATCTACGAGCAGTACGACGGCGTGCACGCCGGCAAGCTCGACGCCTTCATGGACCGCTTCCTGCTGCACGGCTGCGACGCGCATTTCAGCGCGCAGGTGCGCACGCTGTGGCTGGCCTGGAACGGCTTCGGCGACGCGCCGCCGGTCCTGCCCGAGGCCGCGCCCTGGTGCGCCGCCTGCGGGCGCTGGCGCCAAAGCCTTGAAAACCAGAACGATTTGACGAGCCAGCTCCAGGGCTTCGTGGTTGCCAAGCGGTAGAATCACGGGCTTTGCGCAACGGCCGCGTCGTGAGACGCAGCGTTCAATGCGCAGTACCAGGCAGCACCGAGCGCTCGATTCGTGCCGCCGCTCTCTTACGGAATCTCGCCATGAAACTCGCTCAGGAAATCCGCGCCGGCAACGTGATCATGCAGGGCAAGGACCCGATGGTCGTGCTCAAGACCGAATACAGCCGCGGTGGCCGCGGTGCTGCCACGGTCCGCATCAAGATGAAGAACCTGCTCAACGGCGGCGGGGCTGAAGTCGTCTTCAAGGCCGACGACAAGATGGACCAGATCATCCTGGACAAGAAGGAGTGCACGTACACGTACTTCGCCGATCCGATGTACGTGTTCATGGACGCCGAGTACAACCAGTTCGAGGTCGAGGCCGAGAACATGGGCGACGCCATCTCCTACCTGGAAGACAACATGCCGGTGGAAGTGGTGTTCTACGACGGCAAGGCCATTTCCGTGGAACTGCCCACCACCGTGGTGCGCGAGATCGAGACCGAGCCGGCCGTCAAGGGCGACACCTCCGGCAAGGTCATGAAGCCCGCCCGCCTCAAGGGCACCGGCTTCGAAATCGCCGTGCCGCTGTTCGTCGAGAACGGCGACAAGATCGAAATCGACACCCGCACGCACGAGTACCGCAAGCGCGTCTAAGACGCCGCGCGTTCCTCGCGTCAAGCGACTGGCAAGGGGCACTTCGGTGCCCCTTGTCGTTTCCGGACCCCGTTCCCCGCCCCAGCCATGAAGCGCTTCCCCGTCGTGCCGGCCCGCATCGAGTTCGATGCCCAGGGTGTGCCGCACGCGCCCGATTTCGGCGACGTCTACCACGCCCGCGCCGGCGCGCTGGCCCAGTCGCGCCACGTGTTCCTGCAGGGCAACGGGCTGCCGCAGCGCTGGCGCGGCCGGACGCGCTTCACCGTCCTGGAAACCGGCTTCGGCCTTGGGAATAACTTTCTCGCCACCTGGGACGCCTGGCGCGCCGACCCCGAGCGCTGCGCGCGGCTGCACTACGTCGCCATCGACCTGCACCCGCCGCGCCTGGACGATCTGCAACGCGCCCACGCCGCCTCACCGCTGCCGGCGCTGGCGGCCGAGCTGGTAGCCCACTGGCCACCGCTGAGCCCGGAGCTGCACACGCTGCACCTGGACGGCGGGCGCGTGCTGCTGCAGTTGGCCTGGGGTGATGCCAGTCAATGGCTGCCGCAGCTGATGCTGGAAGCGGACGCCTTCTACCTCGACGGTTTCGCGCCCGCGCGCAACGAGGCGCTGTGGAGCACCCACGTCTTCAAGCCGCTGGGACGGCTCGCCGCGCCGGGCGCCACCGCCGCCACCTGGAGCGTGGCGCGCCCGGTGCGCGACGGCCTGCGCTCGGCCGGCTTCGAGGTCGAGCGCGCGCCGGGCTTCGACACCAAGCGCGAGATGACGCGCGCCCGCTACGCGCCGGTGTTCGTGCCGCGCCGCACGGCCGGACATCCGCTCTCGGCCCGGGTAGCGCCGGATGCGCCGCGCACCGCCCTGGTCATCGGCGCGGGTCTGGCCGGCGCCGCCTGCGCGCAGGGCCTGGCCGCCGCCGGCTGGCAGTGCACGGTGCTGGAGCGCCACCCGGAGCCGGCGACTGAAACTTCCGGCAACCGCGGCGGGCTGTTCCACGGCGTGGTCAACGGCCAGGACGGGCCGCATGCCCGCTTCAACCGCGCCGCCGCGCTGCTGGCGCAGCGCAGCTACGCGCCGCTGATCGCCGCTGGCCGCATTCCCGGCCAGCTGGAAGGCCTGCTGCGCCTGGCCGGCGCCGACGCCGATCTGGGCGCCCTGCGCACGCTCGTCTCGGCGCAGGGCCTGCCGTCCGACTACGTACAGGTCCTCACCGCGGCCGAAGCCTCGGAGCACTGCGGCCTGCCGCTGCGGGAGCCGGCCTGGCTCTATCCCGGCGGCGGCTGGCTGCAGCCGGGCGCGCTGGTGCGCCACTGGCTGGACCGCCCCGGCATCACGCTGCGCACCGGCGTGCAGGCACATGCGCTGCGGCCCATGGACGGGGGCTGGTCCGTGCTGGATGGCTGCGGCCAGGAGATTGCGCAGGCCAGCGCCGTGGTCTTGGCGAATGCGGGACGAACTTGTACGTTGCTAGAACCGTTGATGGGCGACGCGCCGCGCTGGCCGCTGGGCCAGCAGCGCGGCCAGGTGACCATCGTGCCGGGCGATACGCCGGAACTGCGGTGCCCGCGCATCCCCGTCGCCGGCGGCGGCTACGCCCTCACGCTGAAGGACGGAAACCTCGTATGTGGCGCAACAGCCAGCCTGCACGATCCAGACCCCGCGCTGCGCGACACGGACCAGCAGTTCAACCTGCAGCGGCTGCGCCGCCTGGGCATCGAGGTGAATGCGGAAGAGGTGCCGCTGTCTGGCCGCGTAGGCTGGCGCACGCTGGCCGACGACCGGCTGCCCGTGGTGGGTGCGGTGCCCGTGCCGGGCGTATCCGCGCAGCGTGTGCGCGACCTCCCCCGGCTGCCGGGCTTGTACGTGTGCACGGCGCTGGCCTCGCGCGGTATCGGCTGGGCGCCACTGCTGGGCGAGCTGATCGCGGCCTGGGCTGGCGGCGGGCCCTTCCCGCTGGAGGCCGAGCTGGTCGAGGCGGTGGACCCGGCGCGCTTCAGCGTGCGCAGGGTGCGCAAGGCGCAGGCCGGGGCTGAAAGCGACGACGGCGCCTGAAGGCGCCGTCACTCGAAACTTCGGGCGGCACGGTCGCCGCCCAGGGCCGCTTTAGAAGGTCAGCGTCTTCACGCCCCCGGCCGTGCCCAGCAGGCAGACCTGCGCCTTGTGGCGGGCGAAGATGCCCACCGTCACCACACCGGGCCACTGGTTAATCTCGGTTTCCATCGCCAGCGGGTCGGTGATGCGCAGGCCTCGCACGTCGAGGATGGGGTTGCCGTTGTCGGTCAGCACGCCCGGGCGCAGCGTGGCCTCGCCGCCCAGGGCCTTGAAGCGGCGCGCGATCTGCGCCGCGGACATACCGATCACTTCCACCGGCAGTGGGAAGTTGCCCAGCACCTGCACCAGCTTCGATTCATCGGCGATGCAGACGAAGCGCTCAGCCAGATCCGCGACGATCTTCTCGCGCGTCAGCGCCGCGCCGCCGCCCTTGATCATGAAGCCGCCGTGGTCGATCTCGTCGGCACCGTCCACGTACACCGGGATGCGCTCCACCGTGGCCGCGTCCAGCACGGGAATACCATGGGACTTCAACCGCTCGGTGCTGCGCTCGGAGCTCGACACCGCGCCGGTGATCTGGTCCTTGATGCGGGCCAGTGCGTCGATGAAGCAATTCACCGTGGAGCCCGTGCCCACGCCCACCACGCTGCCGGGCACCACGTGCGCGACAGCGGCCTGGCCCACGAGGGCCTTGAGTTCGTCCTGGTTCATGGGCGCGAATTATCGGTGACACCGTTTGAGACAATCCGGGGATGTCCCTGGTCCCCTACGCCCTCACCCGCTCCTTCCTCTTCGGCATCGATCCGGAGCAGGCCCACGAACTCACGCTCAACACCATCGCGCGGCTGCAGAACACGCCCGCGCAGTGTCTGTGGTCGCAGCCGCGCGTGAGCGCGCCGGTGACGGTGGCGGGGCTGCGCTTCCCCAACCGCGTCGGCCTGGCCGCGGGGCTGGACAAGAACGGCCGCTGCATCGACGGCCTGGGCGCCATGGGTTTCGGGTTCATCGAGGTCGGTACCGTCACGCCCAAGGGCCAGCCGGGCAACCCGAAGCCACGCATGTTCCGCATTCCGCAGAAGGATGCGCTGATCAACCGCCTGGGCTTCAACAACGAGGGCCTGGCTTCGTTCCTGGCCAATGTGCAGCGTGCGAAATCCTTCCGCGCCGGCGGCGGGCTGGTGGGGCTGAACATCGGCAAGAACGCCGCCACGCCGATCGAGAACGCGGTCGATGACTACCTGATCTGCCTGGACGGCGTGTACCCGCATGCCGACTACGTGACGGTCAACATCTCCAGCCCCAACACCAAGAACCTGCGCGCGCTGCAGAGCGACGAGGCGCTGGACGCGCTGCTGTCGCAGCTGCAGGAGCGGCGCCAGGCGCTGCAGCGCCAGCACGGCCGCACCGTGCCCATGTTCGTGAAGATCGCGCCCGATCTGGACGAGGCGCAGGTGAAGGTGATCGCCACCACGCTGCGCGCCAACGGCATCGACGGCGTCATCGCCACCAACACCACGCTGGCGCGCGACGCGGTGCAGGGCCTGCCGCATGCGAATGAAACCGGCGGCCTCTCGGGCCGCCCGGTGTTCGAGGCCAGCAACCGCGTCATCGCGCAGCTGCGCGCGGCCCTGGGCAGCGGCTACCCGATCATCGGTGTGGGCGGCGTACTCAGCGGCGCCGACGCCAAGGCCAAGCTGCAGGCCGGCGCGGACCTGGTGCAGATCTACACCGGCCTGATCTACCGCGGCCCGGCGCTGGTGCGCGAGGCGGCGCAGGCGACGGCGGGCTGAGCGCCCGCACTCACTCTCCCACCACCACCCCTTCGCGCCGCGGATCGGCCGCGCCCATCCAGCCGCGCGGCGTGCGCAGCAGCGCCTGGATGCCGCTGTCCAGTGCCGCTTCGTTGACCTCATGCCCGCGCTCGCGCAGCGTCTGCAGCGTGGCGGGCGGGAAGCGGCCCCGCTCCAGCAGCGTGGGGCCGTTCATGCTGGCGAAGTTGGGCAGGTCCACGGCCGGCTGGGGCGCCAAGCCCGCGCCCAGCGTGAAGAACAGCGTCTTGGCCGTGTAGTGGATGATCCCGGCCCCGCCGGGCGCGCCCAGCGTCATCAGCAGCGCACCGTCACGCGCGTCGAAGACCAGCGTGGGGCTCATGCTGGAACGCGGGCGTTTGCCCGGCTGCACGCGGTTGGCTACCGGATGGCCCTGGGCGTCGCTGGGCACGAACGAGAAATCGGTGAGCTGGTTGTTGAGCATGAAGCCGCCGGGCAGCCCGGAGCCACCGTCCGACATCAGCCGCGAGCCCCAGACGGCCTCGATGGTGGTGGTCATGGCCACCGCCCGGCCCTGCGCATCCACGATGCTGACGTGGCTGGTACCGAACTCCGACTGCTCGGCCATCGGCGCTTGCGCCTGGGGCAGCGGCCCGGGGTTGCCGGGCTTGGCGGTCCTCATGCTCTGCGGCCCGACCAGCGCGGCACGGCGCGCCAGGTAGGCCGGATCGAGCAGCGAGCGCCAGTCGTTGCCCGGCGCGGGCACGTAGTCCGGATCGCCCACGTAGGCGGCGCGGTCCGCGAAGGCCAGCCGCGCCGCCTCGGTGTAGGCGTGCAGCCAGTTCGGCGTCGGCAGCCCCTGCCGCAGCGGCTCGCCGGCTCGGGGCAGCCGCTCCAGCACGCCCAGGGTCTGCATCAGCGCCAGGTGCCCCGAGGACGGCGGCGGGAAGCCGCAGACCTTGAACTTCACTTTCCACGGTGTGCAGATCGGCTCACGCTCCTTGGGTAGGTAGCCGTCCAGGTCGGCCAACGTCAGGTGGCCGGGATTGCCGGAATGGCCCTGCACGCGGGCCACGATGTCCGCGGCCACCGGCCCCTCGTAGAACGCGGCGGCGCCGTCGCGCCCGATGGCGCGCAGCACCTGCGCCAACGCGGGGTTGCGCAGTGGATGCCCCACCGGCCAGGGCTCGCCGTCGGGGCCGAGCCAGTAGGCGGCGGACTGCGGGCGGGTCGCCAACGTTGCTTTCTCCTGCAGCAACTGGCGGTGCAGGTATGGCGAGACGCTGAACCCCTCTTCGGCCAGCCGGATGGCCGGCTCGAACAGGCGCGCCCAGGGCAGCCGGCCATGCTGCCGATGCGCCGCCTCCAGCATGGCCACGACGCCGGGCACGCCCACCGAGCGGCCACCCACCACTGCCTGTGCAAAGGGCATGGGCGTGCCGTCCGGGCGCAGGAACAGGTTCTCCGTCACCGCGCCGGGCGCCATCTCGCGCCCGTCGAAAGCCTGCACCTTCGTCCCGTCCCAGCTCAGCAGGAAGGCACCGCCACCGATGCCGCTGGCCTGCGGCTCCACCAGCGTCAGCACCATCTGCACCGCCACGGCGGCGTCCACGGCCGAGCCACCCTCGCGCAGCATCTGCAGCCCCGCCTGTGCCGCCAGCGGGTGCGCGGCGGCCACGGCCATGCGGCCGAACACGGGACCGGACGAAGCCGGAAGCCCAAATGCGCCACCCTTGAGTCCGAACGGGAGCGCTGAGCAGCCCGCCAGGGCCACGCCAACCAGGCCCGACAGCAGCACCCGGCGCCACACCTCCAGGCGGCTGAGGCTGGACTTCGACGCAAAGACGGCGGGTGCGCAGGCCATGGCGGCCATCCCCTTGACGCAGGGCCTTGGCATGTTCTTCTCCTTGTTCGCGCATACCGCTTGCCTGACACGGGCATGCAACAGCCGCCCGCAGCAAGGACCCTGCCATGAGCACGACGCCATGGTGCCAGCGGCTGCTGTGTCTGTTGCTCTGCCTGTGGCTGGCCGGGTGCGGCGGGCTGCCGAGCATCGTGCCGGACATGGCGGTGCAGCGCCGGCCGGTGCAGATCGAGGGCGCGCGCGGGCCGCTGACGGCGGCGCAGAGCAAGGCGATCCTGGAGCGGCTGCAGGCGCGCGGCACGCCCACCGACGTGCTGGACCGCCATCTCGCGCTGGAGGAGGCACTGGTAGGCTCGCCGCTGGTGGCGGGCAACCGCGCGCAGCTGCTTCAAAACGGCCCGGCCACCTACGAGGCCATGTTCAGCGCCATCCGCGCGGCGCGCGACCACGTCAACGTGGAGTTCTACATCCTGGAGGACGACGAGGTCGGGCAGCGCTTCCGCGAACTGCTGCTGGAACGCCAGCGCGCGGGCGCGCAGGTCAACCTGCTCTACGACAGCGTGGGCAGCTTGCGCACGCCCAAGAGCTTCTTCGACCCACTGCGCGAGGCCGGCGCACGGGTGCTGGAGTTCAACCCGGTCAACCCGCTCAAGGTGCGCCGCGGCTGGAACGTCAACCAGCGCGACCACCGGAAGCTCGTGGTGGTGGACGGGCGCGTCGCCTTCCTCGGTGGCATCAACATCAGCAGCGTGTACTCGGGCGGCTCGCTCTCAGGCTCGCGCGGGCGCTCGGTGACCGAGCAGCAGCAGCGCCAGCGCGAGCGGGGCGCCCTGCCCTGGCGCGACACGCAGGTGCAGATCGAAGGCCCGGCGGTGGCCGAATTCCAGCGGCTGTTCATGCAGACCTGGAGCGCGCAGCACGGCCCCGAGCTGCCCGCGCGCGACTACTTCCCGACGCTGCAGCCGCAGGGCCGCGAAGTGGTACGCGCCATCGGCAGCAGCCCCGACGAGCCCTACAGCTTCATCTACGCCACGCTGATCTCGGCGCTGCGCAGCGCGGAAACCGAGATCCTCATCACCACCGCCTACTTCGTACCCGATCCTCAGTTGCTCGAAACCTTGCAGGAGGCTGCCGGGCGCGGGGTGAAGGTGAAGATGCTGCTGCCCAGCCGCAGCGACAGCGCCTTCGTGCTGGCCGCCGGGCGCGCCTACTACCAGGCACTGCTCGATGCCGGCGTGGAGCTCTACGAGCGCCATGAGGCGCTGCTGCACGCCAAGACCGCGGTGATCGACGGCGTGTGGTCCACCGTGGGCTCCACCAACCTGGACTGGCGCAGCTTCCTGCACAACCAGGAGCTCAACGCCGTGGTGCTGGGGCCGGGGTTCGGCGCGCGCATGCGCGAGGTATTCAACGCCGACCTGGCGGCCTCGCGGCGCATCGAGCCGGCCGAATGGGCGAGTCGGTCCTGGAAGCAGCGACTGGCGGAGCAGGCGGCGCGGCTGTGGGCGTGGTGGCTGTGACTGGCGGCGCCGCCATGGAAAAAGCCGCCCGTGGGCGGCTCCTTCATCGGTGCGACGGTAGCGTCAGAGCAGCGTCACGCCGGTGCGTTCCTGCACGTACTCGCGCGTGACCTCGGGCGCGAGCTCGACCAGCTTCAGGCCCTCGGGGGTGACGTCCATCACCGCCAGGTCGGTGATGATGCGGTGCACCACGCCCACGCCCGTCAGTGGCAGCGTGCACTTGGGCAGGATCTTGAGGTCCGTCGTACCGTCCTTCTTGCGGGCCACGTGCTCCATGACCACGATCACGCGCGGCACGCCGGCCACCAGGTCCATGGCGCCGCCCATGCCCTTGACCATCTTGCCGGGGATCATCCAGTTGGCCAGGTCGCCCTTCTCGCTGACCTGCATCGCGCCCAGGATGCTCAGGTTGATCTTGCCGCCGCGGATCATCGCGAAGCTCTCGTGCGAGCCGAAGATGCTGGAGCCGGGAATGGTGGTGACGGTTTGCTTGCCGGCGTTGATGAGGTCGGCGTCCACCTCGTCCTCGGTCGGGAACGGGCCGATGCCCAGCATGCCGTTCTCGCTCTGCAGCCACACCTCGATGCCGGCGGGCACGTGGTTGGCGACCAGCGTCGGGATGCCGATGCCGAGGTTCACGTAGAAGCCGTCCTGCAGCTCGGTCGCGGCCTTGGCGGCCATCTGGTCTTGGGTCCAGGGCATGTTGCTTCTCCTTCAGGCGGCCGGACGGGTGGTGCGCTTCTCGATGCGCTTCTCGGGATGCGGATTGAGCACCAGGCGCTGCACGTAGATGCCCGGCAGGTGCACGGCGTCCGGATCGATCTCGCCGACCTCGACGATCTGCTCCACTTCCACCACGGTGATCTTGCCGGCCATGGCCACGGCCGGGTTGAAGTTGCGCGCGGTGCGGCGGAACACCAGGTTGCCGCTCTTGTCGGCCTTCCAGGCCTTGACCAGCGACACCTCGGGGTTGAGCGCGCGTTCCATGATGTAGGTATGGCCGTCGAATTCGCGCGTTTCCTTGCCCTCCGCCACCAGCGTGCCCACGCCGGTGCGGGTGAAGAAAGCCGGAATGCCGGCGCCGCCGGCACGCAGTTTCTCGGCCAGGGTGCCTTGCGGCGTGAATTCCAGCTCCAGCTCCCCGGCGAGGTACTGGCGCTCGAACTCCTTGTTCTCGCCCACGTAGCTGGAAATCATCTTCTTGATCTGGCGGGTTTCCAGCAGCTGGCCCAGGCCGAAACCGTCCACGCCGGCATTGTTGGAAATGACCGTGAGATTCTTGACGCCGCTGTCGCGCAGCGCGGCGATCAGCGCTTCGGGAATGCCGCACAGGCCAAAGCCACCGACGGCCAGCAGCTGGCCGTCTCTGACGATGCCCTTCAGCGCTTCTGCGGCGCTCGGGTAGAGCTTGTTCATCCGGGGTCTCCTACTTGGAACGGATCGCAATGTACTACTTAACGCATTAAGTAGTTGTTAAGTAGAATTGCCTAAAGCCGATTACGGAGTCATAACAAATGCAATTGCCGCTGCCGAATGCGCCTGAATTGGCGCCGCTGGACTACCGCACCGCTTTCGACTTGGCGCCCATCGGGTTGGTGATTTCCCGCAATCGGCAGATGCTGGATTGCAACCGCCACATGTTGACCATGTTCGGAGCAGAGCGGGAAGACCTCGTAGGCCGCTCTTTCGAATTGCTGTACCCGAGCGTGGAGGAATTCGAGCGCACCGGCCAGCGCATCGTGGCCAGCCTGGACCAGCAGGGCTGGTACGCCGATGAGCGGGTGATGAGGCGCGTGGGCGGGCCGCAGCGCGGCGAGTTGTTCTGGTGCCACGTCTCGGGCCGGGCGCTGGACCCGGCGCAGCCGCATGCGGCGGGCATCTGGAGCTTCGAAGACCTCTCCCCGCGCCGCCGCCTGGGTTGCGAGCTCACGGCGCGCGAGCGCGAGATCGCCGCGCTGCTCATCGAGGGCCTGACCAGCAAGCTCATCGGCCGCAAGCTCAACATCAGCCCGCGCACGGTGGACGTGTACCGCGCGCGGCTGATGCGCAAGTACGGCGCCTCGACCACGCCCGAGCTGGTGCACAAGCTGCTGAGCGCGTGAGCCCAATTCCGCGCGGCCTGAGCCCGATGAAGGGTTCAGGCCGAACGGGCGTCAGGCCATCAGTGCCCTGAGCCAGTCCGGCAGCGGCACGGAGCGCTTGGTGGCCGGGTCGGCCCACACCACCTTGGCGCCGCCGCTGGCGGCGATCTCGCCGGGACGGTCCACGCGCTCCAGCGTGGTGTAGGTTTCGAAGCTGGTGCGGCCCGGGTTGCCCACGTACAGCCGGGCCAGCAGCTCCCCGGGGTACTCCAGCTGCCGCAGGAAATTGCAGAAGGCGTTCACGACCACCGGGCCGCTGCCGCCGGGGGCGGGCGCCACGTTGTGCGACTGCAGCCACTCCACGCGGACGATCTCCAGGTAGCGGAAGTACACGGTGTTGTTGACATGGCCCAGGGCGTCCATGTCGCCCCAGCGGATCGGGATCCGCATCTCGAAGACGGGCTGCTTGAGTTCGGGCAGGTCGAAGCGCATCGGCAGAACGCGGAATCAGGACTCGGACTTGAGCGGCGCTTCCACGCCCAGCTCCTGGGCCAGGCGCAGCACCAGTGCGCGCAGCTCGGCCACTTCGGCGCGCAGCGCGGCGATCTCGTCGGCACGCGCCGGCTTCGGCGCTGCCAGTTCCTCGGCGCTGGCCACGGGCAGCGAAGGTGCGCCGGTGAGCAGCTGCGCCCAGCGTGCCTCGCGAGCCCCCGGGGCGCGCGCCAGCCGCACCACGCGCGGCGGCTCCTTCTCGGCCAGCTCCTCCAGGAAGCCCTCCACCGAGGAGGTGTCGGCAAAGCGGTGCAGCCGCTCGCTGTTGGCACGCAGCTCGGCGGCGGTCTGCGGGCCGCGCAGTAGCAGCGTGGTCAGCAGCGCCGCAGCCGCGCCGGGCACGCCCAGGCCGCGCGGGGCGTTGTGGTCGTAGCGCGTCACGCGCATGCCGCTGACCTCGTTGACCAGCGACAGCTCGCGCAGCCCTTCCAGCGCCTCCAGCACGTCGGCCTCGGACAGGCTCATCACCGGGTCGCGCGCGGTCTTCTGGTTGCAGCCTGAAACCAGCGCGTTGAGCGAGAGCGGATAGGTATCGGGCACCGTGGCCTGCTTCTCCACCAGCACCGCCAGCACACGCCCCTCGGCGGGCGTCAATTCACGCGTCGCCATCACCACACACCAAAGCCGTCGTCCGCCGCGATCACGGCGCCATTGATGAAGTGGCTCTCGTTGGCGCAGAGCATCATGAGCACGGAGTCCAGGTCCTGCGGGCGGCCGATGCGCTTGCGCGGCGTCATCTTCACCAGGTTCTGCGCGCTGGTGCGGGTCCACTCGTGGTGGTTCTCTTCGGTGTCGATGTAGCCCGGGCAGATGGCGTTGACGTTGATGCCGTAACCGCCCCACTCCAGCGCCATGGCGCGCGTCATGTAGAGCAGTGCCGCCTTGCTCATGCCGTAGGCGCCGGACTCGGCCTGGACGCGCTGCGCGGCCATGGCGGCGATGTTGACGATGCGCCCCCCGGTGAAGGTGCCGGGCATGGCGCCCTGCGAGCGGCCGATCATGCGCTTGGCCACCTCCTGCGCCACGAAGAAGGCCCCGCGCAGGTTGCACTTCATGACGTAGTCGTAGTCCTCGGGCGTGACCTCCAGCAGCTTCTGCTGGGCGTTGACGCCGGCGTTGTTGACGAGGATGTCGATGGCGCCCATCTCCGTCTCGGCGTGCGCCACGGCGGCACGGATGCTGTCGGGGTCGGTCACGTCCAGTCCGACCACGTGCGCGTCGCCGCCGGCAGCCTCGATCTCGGCGCGCAGCGTCTTGAGCTTTTCCACGCGGCGCGCGGAGAGCACCACGCCCGCGCCGGCACGCGCCAACACGCGCGCGAACTGGGCGCCCAGACCACCTGAAGCGCCTGTAACAAGGGCCACACGGCCCGAAAGGTCAATCTCGTAACTCATGAGGCGGCAGCCTTCTCGTTTGCTGGCAAG
Source organism: uncultured Azohydromonas sp. (assembly GCF_937926365.1). Classification (GTDB taxonomy): domain Bacteria; phylum Pseudomonadota; class Gammaproteobacteria; order Burkholderiales; family Burkholderiaceae_C; genus Azohydromonas. The sequence goes on from NZ_CALAOH010000179.1 coordinate 38,664, forward strand.
GAGGCCGGCCAAGATAGCACGCCCACGAGAGCATCCTGGAACGGCTTCGGCCCCCGGCACGCTGCGGCTTCTGCGTATCTGGCACCCCGGGTGTGGCGCACTAAGATGACGCGCTTTGCCACCCACAACACCTTAATTCGATGACCCCGCAGCAACTGCTTGAACAGTATGGCCCGCGCGAGTCCATGGACTACGACGTGGTGATCGTCGGCGCCGGCCCCGCAGGCTTGGCCACGGCCATCCGGCTCAAGCAGCTCGCCGCTGCGGCGGACCGCGAGGTGTCGGTGGTGGTGCTGGAAAAAGGTTCCGAGCCCGGCGCGCACATCCTCTCCGGCGCGATCATGGACCCCATCGCGCTTGCCGAGCTGTTCCCGGACTGGAAGGAAAAAGGCGCCCCGCTCAAGCAGCCGGTCACCGAGGACGAATTCCTGTTCCTGTCTGAGACCGGCTTCAAGACCACCCCGCACGGGCTGCTGCCCGACTGTTTCAAGAACCACGGCAACTACATCGTCAGCTTGGGCGAGGTGGTGCGCTGGCTCGCGGAACAGGCCGAGGCGCTGGGCGTGGAGATCTTCCCCGGCTTTGCCGCCGCGGAAGTGCTCTACGCCGAGGACGGCTCGGTGCGCGGCATCGCCACGGGCAACTTGGGGCTGGGCAAGGACGGCGAGCCCACCGAGAATTTCCAGCTCGGCATGGAGCTAACGGCCAAGTACACGGTGTTCGCCGAGGGCTCGCGCGGCCACCTGGGCAAGCAGCTCATCGAGCGCTTCAGCCTGGATGGGGGCAAGGCTCCGCAGAGCTACGGCATCGGGCTGAAGGAGCTGTGGGAGGTGCCTCCCACGAACCACAAGCCCGGGCTGGTGGTGCACACCGCAGGCTGGCCGCTGGAGCCCGACACCTACGGCGGCTCGTTCATCTATCACGCGGCGGACAACAAAATCGCCATCGGCTTCGTGGTCGGGCTGGACTACCAGAACCCCTGGCTGTCGCCTTTCGAGGAGTTCCAGCGCTTCAAGACGCACCCGGCCGTGCGCCAGCACCTGGAGGGCGGGCGGCGCATCAGCTACGGCGCACGCGCCATCACGGCCGGCGGGCTGCTGAGCCTGCCCAAGACGGTGTTCCCCGGCGGCGCGCTGGTGGGCTGCGACGCCGGGTATCTGAACGCCAGCCGCATCAAGGGCAGCCACGCCGCGATCAAGAGCGGGATGCTGTGTGCCGAGGCCGCATTCGAAGCGCTGCAAGCCGGGCGCAGCGGCGACGAGCTCGCGGCCTATCCGGAAGGCTTCGAGAAGAGCTGGCTGTTCGCCGAGCTGCAGCAGGCCAAGAACTTCAAGCAGTGGTTCAAGAAGGGCCGTTCCACGGCCACGCTCATGACCGGCATCGAGCAGTGGCTGCTGCCGCGGCTGGGCATGAAAAACCCGCCGTGGACCGTGGAGCGCAAGCTGCCCGACCACGTCAACCTGCGCCCGGCCTCGGAGTTCCCGCGCATCGACTACCCCAAGCCCGACGGCGTGCTGAGCTTCGACCGGCTGTCCTCGGTGTTCATCAGCAACACCAACCACGAGGAGAACCAGCCGGCGCACCTCACGCTCAAGGACCCGACCGTGCCGGTGCGCATCAACCTGGCCAAGTTCGCCGGGCCGGAGAGCCGCTACTGCCCCGCGGGCGTGTACGAGTTCGTGCCGGCCGAGGGCGGCGGCGAGCGACTGCAGATCAACGCGCAGAACTGCGTGCACTGCAAGACCTGCGACATCAAGGACCCGACGCAGAACATCGTCTGGGTCACGCCCGAGGGCGGCGGCGGACCGAACTACGCCGGCATGTGAGCTCGGCGCCGACGGCCGTCGGCCAACGGCTTCCGTACGGAAGGACTTGCCCCGCAGCGACGGCTGCTGTTGCTTTTGCGACATCCCGGGTGGGACCGGGCTGAAGCCCGGGGCGCGGCTGTTACACTGCCGCCCGCCAGGAGAGAGCCCCTTGAACGTGGGGCCGCCGAAGGCGCAGGGGCCCGGCTCCGAACGCTCAGGCAAAAGGACTGGCAAGCGTCCTTCCAAGGACGTCACCTCACTGGAGAGAGACTGCGCCCGTCACGGGTTTTGCAGTCCACCGAAGGGGCAAGCGCAGTGGCATCCTCAAGTCAGGGGCCCTCGCCAATCTCTCAGGTAAAGCGGACAGCGGGGGCACACAGCCCACCTTCACCGGTGGCCGCCCGCCCTTGGGAGACCTGCCATGACCGCTCCGACCGCCTCCTCGCCCGCCGACGCCTCATCCACCCCTGCCCTGCAGCGCACGCCGCTGCACGCGCTGCACCTGGAATTGGGCGCGCGCATGGTGCCCTTCGCCGGCTACGAAATGCCGGTGAGCTACCCCGGTGGCATCCTGGCTGAGCACCGACACTGCCGCGAGGCGGCGGCCCTCTTCGACGTTTCGCACATGGGCCAGGTGCGCCTGGTGGGCCAGGACGCGGCGCTGGCGCTGGAGTCGCTGGTGCCGGTGGACGTGGCGGACCTGCCCGTGGGCAAGCAGCGCTACGGCTTCTTCACCAATACCGCCGGCGGCATCCTGGACGACCTGATGGTCGCGCGCCGTCCGGACGACCTGTTCATGGTCGTCAACGCCAGCCGCAAGGATCACGACCTGCAGCTGCTGCGTACCCAGATCGGCCACCGCTGCCAAGTGATCTCCATGCCCGAGCGCGCGCTGCTGGCGCTGCAGGGCCCGCTGGCGGTGCAGGCGCTGGCGCAACTGGACGCCGGTGTGGCGGCACTGACCTTCATGGGCACCGGCACCTTCACGCTGGCCGGCGCCGAGTGCTTCGTGAGCCGCAGCGGCTACACCGGCGAGGACGGTTTCGAGATCTCCGTGCCGGCCGAGGCCGCCGAGGCCCTGGCCAAGGCGCTGCTGGCGTTGCCCGAAGTGAAGCCCGCCGGCCTGGGCGCGCGCGACACGCTGCGCCTGGAAGCGGGCCTGTGCCTCTACGGCCACGACATCGACGAGGACACCACGCCCGTGGAAGCGGCGCTGACCTGGGCCATCCAGAAGGTGCGCCGTCCGGGCGGCGCGCGTGCCGGCGGCTACCCGGGCAGCGCGGCCATCGAGGCCCAGCTGGCCAACGGCGCGCCGCGCAAGCGCGTGGGCCTGCTCGGCCTGGAACGCGCCCCGGTGCGCGAGGGCGCGCCGGTGCTGGACGCGCAGGGCCAGCGCGTGGGCAAGGTCACCAGCGGCACGATGTCGCCGCAGCTCGCCAAGCCCATCGCCATGGGCTACGTGGACACGGCGCATGCCGTGCCGGGCGCGGACCTCAGCGCCGAAGTGCGCCTGAAGCCGCAGCCCATGCGCGTGGTGGCCATGCCCTTCACGCCCCACCGCTACCACCGCGGCTGACGATTGCCGCGCGGCGCCGGCCGCGGCACCCGCCGCTGGCGCCCGTCCCGCAACATCCTCTTCGTTTCTCAACCCGGCGCCCGCAGCGCGCCGTCCGCCCAGGAGACCTGCCCATGACCACCAAGTACACGCCCGAACACGAGTGGATCAACATCGAGGACCACGACGCCGCCGTGGTCGGGATCACGCAGCACGCGCAGGACGCGCTGGGCGACGTGGTGTTCGTCGATCTGCCCGAGGTCGGCAAGACCTACGCCAAGGGCGAGGTGGCAGGCGTGGTGGAGTCCGTCAAGGCCGCCGCCGACATCTACATGCCCGTCAGCGGCGAGGTGGTGGAGGTCAACGAGGCGCTGCGCGACCAGCCCGACCTGGCCAACTCCGACCCGATGGGCGAAGGCTGGTTCTTCAAGGTGCGCATCACCAACATGGCCGAGTTCGACGAGCTCATGGACGGCCCAGCCTACGACGTGCTGCTGAAGTCCGAATCCTGATCCCTCCCGGCACGGGCCGCGAGCGCCCGTGCCGCCGGCGCGGCAAGTCGATTGCCGCGCCCCTCTCAAGTCCTCCAAGTCTCCGGCAGGCGCTCCTGGCCTGCGCCGCACACCCTCTCTTGCCGCCTCCTCACCATGCCTGAATCCTTCCCGTCGCTGGCCGAACTCGAAAACAGGTCCGAATTCGTTTCCCGCCACATCGGCCCGGAGCCGCATGAACAGGCGCAGATGCTGTCGGCCATCGGCGCCGCCTCGCGCCGCGCGCTGGTGGAAGCGGTGATGCCGCGCAACATCGCGCGCGGCAAGCCGATGGCGCTGCCCGCGCCGGCCACCGAGGCCCAGGCGCTGCTGGAACTGCGCGAAATCGCCTTGCGCAACCGCGTGCTGAAAAGCTTCATCGGCCAGGGCTACCACGGCACGCTGACCCCGACAGTCATCCTGCGCAACGTGCTGGAGAACCCCGCCTGGTACACCGCCTACACGCCCTACCAGGCCGAGATTTCGCAGGGCCGCATGGAGGCGCTGCTGAATTTCCAGACCATGCTCACGGACCTCACGGGCATGGACATCGCGAATGCGTCCATGCTCGATGAGGCCACTGCCGCCGCCGAGGCCATGACCCTGGCCATGCGCGTGGGCAAGAGCAAGAGCACGCGCTGCTTCGTCGCCGACGACGTGCTGCCGCAGACGCTGCAGGTGATGCGCACCCGCGCGCGGCCGCTGGGCATCGAGATCGTCATCGGCCCGGCCGAGTCCGCCGGCGAGCACGACTGCTTCGCCGCGCTGTTCCAGTACCCGGGCGTCACCGGCCGCGTGCGCGACCTGAAACCGCTGGCCGATGCCGTGCACGCGCGGGGCGGCCAGGTGATCGTCGCCGCCGACCTGCTGGCGCTGACGCTGCTGAAGGCGCCGGGCGAGCTGGGCGCGGACATCGCCGTGGGCAGCACGCAGCGCTTCGGCATGCCCATGGGCTGCGGCGGCCCGCACGCCGCCTACATGGCCACCCGCGACGCGGCCAAGCGCTCCATGCCCGGCCGACTGGTGGGCGTGAGCGTGGACTCGCAGGGCGCGCCGGCGCTGCGCCTGGCGCTGCAGACGCGCGAGCAGCACATCCGCCGCGAGAAAGCCACTTCCAACATTTGCACCGCGCAGGTGCTGCCGGCGGTGGTGGCGAGCATGTACGCCGTCTACCACGGCCCCGAGGGCCTCAAGCGCATCGCCCGCCGCGTGGCGGCGTACACCGCGATCCTGGCCGCCGGCCTGAAGCAGCTGGGCTGGACGCTGGCGCACGAGGAAGCCTTCGACACGCTGCACGTGCTCACCGGCGAGCGCACCGCCGGCCTGCTGGCCGCCGCGGAAGCCGCCGGCATGAACCTGCGCCGCGCCGACGCCGACTCGCTGGGCATCACGCTGGACGAAACCACCACGCGCGAGGAGCTGCAGGCGCTGTGGAAGGTGTTCGCCGGCGAGCAGGCCGTGCCGACCTTCACCGACCTGGAGCGCAGCGCCCCGCTGCTGCCCGCGGCGCTGGCGCGCGAGAGCGCCTTCCTGACGCACCCGGTGTTCAACACCCACCACAGCGAGACCGAGATGCTGCGCTACCTGCGTGGCCTGTCGGACAAGGATCTGGCGCTGGACCGCACGATGATCCCGCTGGGTTCCTGCACCATGAAGCTCAACGCCACCAGCGAGATGATCCCCATCACCTGGCCGGGCTTCGCGCATGTGCACCCCTTCGCACCGGCGGACCAGCTGGAGGGCTATCGGCTGCTGGACGAGCAACTGCGCGCCTGGCTGTGCCAAGCCACGGGCTACGCCGGCATCAGCCTGCAGCCCAATGCCGGCTCGCAGGGCGAGTACGCCGGCCTGCTGGCGATCCAGGCCTGGCATGCCTCGCGCGGCCAGGGCCACCGCGACGTGTGCCTGATCCCCGAGTCCGCCCACGGCACCAACCCGGCCAGCGCCGGTATGGCGAACCTGAAGGTGGTGGTGGTGAAGTGCGACGCCATGGGCAACGTGGACCTGGCGGACCTGCGCGCCAAGTGCGAGCAGCACTCGGCCAAGCTGGCCGCGATCATGATCACCTACCCCTCCACCTACGGCGTGTTCGATCCGCACGTGAAGGAGCTGTGCGCCCTGGTGCACGAGCACGGCGGCCGGGTGTACGTGGACGGCGCCAACATGAACGCGCTGGTGGGCCTGGCGGCGCCGGGCGAGTTCGGCGGCGACGTGAGCCACCTGAACCTTCACAAAACCTTCTGCATTCCGCACGGCGGCGGCGGCCCCGGCGTCGGCCCGGTGTGCGTGGTGGAGGACCTGGTGCCCTTCCTGCCCGGCCGGCCGGGCGGCGCGGAAACGCAGGGCGGCGTGGGCCCGGTGTCGGCCGCGCCGCTGGGCAACGCGGCGGTGCTGCCCATCAGCTGGATGTACATCCGCATGATGGGCACCGACGGCCTCACGGCCGCCACCGAGACGGCGATCCTGTCGGCCAACTACGTGGCGGCACGGCTGTCGGCGCACTACGACATCCACTTCAGCGGCGAGATCGAAGGCATCCAGGGCGGCGGCGTGGCGCACGAGTGCATCCTGGACCTGCGTCCGCTCAAGGACAGCTCCGGCGTGACGGCCGAGGACGTGGCCAAGCGGCTGATCGACTACGGCTTCCATGCGCCCACGCTGTCCTTCCCCGTGGCCGGCACGCTGATGGTGGAGCCCACCGAGAGCGAGCCGCTGGTGGAGCTGGACCGCTTCTGCGACGCGATGATCGCCATCCGCGAGGAGATCGCGCAGGTCGAGTCCGGCGCCTGGCCGCGCGAGGACAACCCGCTGAAGAACGCGCCGCACACGGCCGAGATGCTGCTCAAGTCCGAGTGGCCTCACGCCTACAGCCGCGAGCAGGCCGCCTATCCGGTGGCCGCGCTGCGGCGCCAGAAGTACTGGCCGCCGGTCGGGCGCGTGGACAACGTGCACGGCGACCGCAACCTGTTCTGCACCTGCCCGCCCACGGCGTCCTACGAGGACTGAAACGCCGCGCGGCCGGCAGCGCCTGAAGGAGTGATCTCATGGCGGTGTCGGTCTTCGATCTGTTCCGCGTGGGCATCGGCCCCAGCAGTTCCCACACCGTGGGGCCGATGCGCGCGGCGCGGCTGTTCGCCGAGCGGCTGCGCCACGAGGGGACACTTCCGCGCACGGCACGCGTGCAGTGCGACCTCTACGGATCGCTGGGCGCCACCGGCAAGGGCCACGGCAGCGACAAGGCGGTGCTGCTGGGCCTGGCCGGCCACGACCCGGAGACGGTGGACGTGGATGCCGTGCCGAGCCTGCTGCAGCGCTTCCGCGAGGACGAGCGGCTGCCGCTGGGCGGCAGCCACCCGGTGCAACTCGCCGCCACGGACCTGCGCTTCCACCGCACCGAGACGCTGCCCTTCCACGCCAACGGCATGACGCTGCGGGCACTGGACGCGGCCGGCGAGGTACTCGCCGAGCGCACGTACTACTCGGTGGGCGGCGGCTTCGTGGTCAGCGAGGAGGTGGCGGCCGATGGCAGCCGGCACCGCGCCGTCGCGCCGGACACCACGGTGTTGCCGTATCCCTTCCACAGCGGCGCGGAGCTGCTGGCGCTGTGCGAGCGGGAAAAGACCTCCATTGCCGAGCTGATGCGGCGCAACGAGCGCCACTGGCGCGCCGATGCGGACATCGACGCCGGGCTGCTGCACATCTGGAGCGTGATGCAGCAGTGCGTGGCGCGCGGCTGCCGCACCGAGGGCGTGCTGCCCGGCGGCTTCAAGGTGCGGCGGCGCGCGCCGGAACTCTGGCGCCAGCTCACGGCACAGGCGGCGACGCCGGGTCCGCAGGACCCGCTGGCGGTGATCGACTGGGTGAACCTGTTCGCCCTGGCGGTCAACGAGGAAAACGCCGCCGGCGGGCGCGTGGTGACGGCGCCCACCAACGGCGCGGCCGGCATCGTGCCGGCGGTGCTGCACTACTACCGGCGCTTCGTGCCGGGCTCCACGGACGAGGGCGTGGTGGACTTCCTGCTCACGGCCGGGGCCATCGGCATCCTCTACAAGGAGAACGCCAGCATCTCCGGCGCCGAAGTCGGCTGCCAGGGCGAGGTGGGCGTGGCCTGCTCGATGGCTGCGGGCGCGCTGTGCGCGGTCACGGGCGGCAGCCCGGCGCAGGTGGAGAACGCCGCCGAGATCGCGATGGAGCACCACCTGGGCCTGACTTGCGATCCGGTGGGCGGGCTGGTGCAGATCCCGTGCATCGAGCGCAACGCCATCGCCTCGGTCAAGGCCATCAACGCCGCGCGCATGGCGCTGCGCGGCGACGGCACGCACCACGTCAGCCTGGACAAGGTCATCAAGACCATGCGCGAGACGGGTGCCGACATGCTCACCAAGTACAAGGAAACCGCCCGCGGCGGGCTGGCGGTCAACATCGTCGAGTGCTGAGCCGCCACCAGCGGCTGGGCTCGCGCACAGCCGCGCGGGCAGCGAAGAGCCCTCGCTTTGTGAGGCGCGGCCCGCGAGCCTGAGCGCTGCGCGAGGCAGCGGCCCGCGGGAAGAGCGGCTAGTGCCGCGGCAGGCGCTGTTCCAGCGCCTCGCGCACCGCGGCCACGTGCTCGCCCACGCGGTCGACGGTTTCCTTCAGCTCATCCTCGCTGCAATGGAGCTGGTCGCACCAGTAGCGCAGCTCGACCGGGTCCATGGTGTTGACGCGGCCAGGGTCCAGGGGCGTGAAGCCCGTGTGAGGCGCAGCTTGCATGGTGTCTCCTTCGCACGGCGCGGGCCGCGAGCGCGGCCACCTAACGCCTGGCAGGACCAGCATCGCGCGGCGCCACAGCAGGCGCCTTGCGTTGGCTCAGACCGGCAGCCGTGAGACGACAGCCGCCGGTAAGGATCTGTCAACGCTTTTGGTCGAAGCGGCGGGCACGGCCGCCGACGCGCCGGTCGTGTCCCAGCGGAGCGATGTAGAAGGGCTCGAACTTGCGGCCCTTGTCGGCACTGTCGGTTCCTTCGAACAGCGGGTCGGCAGGCTTGCGCTCGGCGGGACGGTTGTGGGCGGCGTGCTTCGTCATGGCTGATACGTCGTGGCGTCCATCGGGACGGTCAGCGCACAACGGAGCAATCCCCAAACCGGATGACAGCAACGTGCAAGTTTTTGGGCTTCCTAGGGTTTTCCTTAGGAACCAAGTTGACGCAGCGCCTCCTCCCGCAGGACCTCGGGCGGCAGCGTTGCATCGAGTTCGACCACGCCGGGCTCGCCAGCCGGCGACTCCAGCGTCGCAAGCTGGCTGTCCACGAGGCTGGACGGAAAGAAATGCGAGGCGCGCGCGGCCACGCGGCGCAGGGCCTCCTCCCGGCCCAGCACCAGGTGCACGAAGCGCAGACCCGGCGCGGCGGCGCGCAGTCGGTCGCGGTAGGCCCGCTTGAGCGCGGAGCAGGTCAGCACCGTGCCGTCCGGCGCCGCAGCCAGCTCGCCGGCCAGCGCGTCCAGCCAGCCGGCGCGGTCCGCGTCGGTCAGCGGTACGCCGTCCCGCATCTTTTGCTGGTTGGCCGGTGGGTGGAAATCGTCACCCTCTACCAGCGGCAGGCCCAGGGCGCGCGCCAGATCGGCGCCCAGGCTGGACTTGCCGCACCCCGCCACGCCCATGACCACGATCGAATCCATGCCAACTCCCGATGCATGACGGTCCACAGCGACGCGGACGACACTGGACAGCGCTACCCCGTCACAACACAAAAAGCGGACCATCAGGTCCGCCCGCTCTTGCTCAATGTACCCTTCGCCCTACGCAATTTAACACTTTGCAACAAGGCTTGGACAGCGCTATCCTAAAACAAGCGCAAGCATCACGACACAGGGCAACTACCGAGATGAGTTCCATCAGACGCCGGGCCACGGGCCGCATCACGCTGAACGAAGTGGCGCAGGCCGCCGGCGTGAGCCCCATCACCGCCTCGCGCGCCTTGCGTGGCCAGCGCAGCGTGGACCCGGCGCTGGTGGCGCGGGTGCAAGAAGCGGCGCAGCAGCTGGGCTACGTACCCGACCCGGCCGCCCGCGCGTTGGCCTCGGCACGCAGCTCGCAGGTGGTGGTGCTGGTGCCCATGCTCAGCAATACCGTGTTCGTCGATCTGCTGGAGGCGGTCCACGCCACGCTGCTGCCCGCGGGCTACCAGATGCTGATCGGCGTGACGCACTACGACCCGGCCGAGGAAGAGGAGCAGCTGCGCGGCTACATGGCGCACCGCCCGGCCGGCCTGCTGCTCACGGGCTTCGACCGCACCGAGGGCAGCCGCGAGCTCATCGAGTCGGCCGGCGTGCCCTGCGTGCACCTGATGGAAACCTCCGACACGCCGGGCGTGCACAGCGTGGGCTTCTCGCAGGCGGCCGCGGGCTACGCGATGACGCGCCACCTCATCGAGCGCGGACGCCGGCGCGTGATGTTCGTCGGCGCGCAGCTGGACCCGCGCACGCTGCAGCGGCTGCAGGGCTACCAGGATGCGCTGCGCGGCGCGGGCCTCTATGACCCGGCGCTGGAGGTGCTGGATCCGCGCCGCTCCTCGATGGCCCTGGGCGCGGAGCTGTTCGAGCGCGCCTTGCACCAGTGCCCGGACGCCGATGCCCTCTTCTATTGCAACGACGACCTGGCGCAGGGCGGACTGCTGGCCGCGCTGCGCCTGGGCGTGCCGGTCCCGCAGCGCGTGGCCGTGGCCGGGTTCAACGACCTCGCCGGCAGCGACCAGATGCTGCCGCCACTGACCACGGTGCACACGCCGCGCGAGCAGATCGGACGCCAAGCCGCCGCCATGCTGCTGCAGCTGATGCGGGGCGAGCCGACGCCCCGCAGCAGCATCGACGTGGGCTGCACCCTGGTGACCCGGGGCAGCACCTGATTCCTGATGTAAGCGAGCGGTCACCGCCCAAGGCGCACTTGTTACAGCGGCCGTTACAGATGGAAAACCTGGGTTGTTCGCCGCGACCGCGCACTTTATGGTCCGGGCTCCCCGTACCGGCAGGCCGAAGCACGGCCCGATCCGGCTCCCGCTAGAGGGAACAGAAGGAGAGAACCACGTGTCGACTTCCCCGCAACGCGCCACCTCCCCTCGCAGCCCGCGCGCCCCGTTGGCTGCTGCCGCAGACGCCACGCTCGAACATTCCCACGGCGCAGCCATCAACACCCCCCTGGGTACTCCCGCCATCGAAGTCTCGGCTTCCGCCAACGAGGACCGCGCCGCCAGCGATGCCACACTGGACGAAGTGATCAACGGCTGGGGCGAACGCATGGGCCGAGAACAGCTGCGCTGGCACCTGGCCGCCATCAACGCGATGCTCAGCGGCATGCAGCACCTGGGCGAGGCCCAGGCCGAGCTCAGCCGCCAGGTGATGCAGGGCCTGCAGCAGCTCGACGGGCAACTTGGCGAGGCCCGCAACCTCAGCGACCTCGCCACCGTCCAGACCGGCCTGGCCCGCGCCGACTTCGACGCCCTGCTGCGCTTCGCCACCCGGCTCACCGAGCTGGGCACCGACCAGTGGCTGCAGGTGGCGCAGGCCACGGGCAACGGCCTGGTGAGGCTGCAGAGTGCCTATTGGGAATCGGCGCTCAACTTCTTCAGGCTGCAGACTGCGCTCGGTGGCTCCTCCGAGATGATCGAAGCCGAGGTAGAGCATGTGCTCAGCCCCATGGCCGCCAGCCCGCTGATGTGGCCGGCGCAGGAAGCGAGCCGGCAGGTGGCGCAGATGGCGGCCAACGGCTGGAATGACTGGCTGAACTGGTCCGGCCACTTCGCCGACGCCAGCCGCACGCTTTTCAACGACGCCACGCGGAAGCACTGAAGCGCTGAAGTAACAGCCCCCCAAGCAAGACCGGCCCTCGCGGGCCGGTTTTTTTATTCGGGGACGAGGCCGCCACGGTGGACGCGGCACCCCGCCTTGGCAGCGCGCTCAGCGCGGCGCGGATGCTGGAATCTGCGGCAGCGGCAACTCCACGTCGCCGCACTGGGCGCGGTGGCGCAGCACGTGGTCCATCACCACCAGCGCCAGCAGCGCCTCGGCAATGGGCGTGGCGCGGATACCCACGCAGGGATCGTGACGGCCGAAGGTCTGCACCGTGGCCAGATGGCCGGCGCGGTCGATGGAGGCGCGCGGCACGCGGATCGAGCTCGTGGGCTTGATGGCGAGGGACACCACCAGGTCCTGCCCCGTGCTCACGCCGCCCAGCACACCGCCCGCATGGTTGCTGGTGAAACCTTCGGGCGTGAGCTCGTCGCCATGCTCGGAGCCGCGCTGGGCGATGCTGCGAAAGCCGTCGCCGATCTCCACGCCCTTGACGGCGTTGAGGCCCATCATGGCGTGGGCGATGTCGGCATCGAGCCGGTCGAACAGCGGCTCGCCCAGCCCGGCCGGAACACCCTGCGCGATGACGCTGATGCGCGCGCCGATGGAGTCGCCGTCGCGGCGCAACTGGTCCATCTGCGCCTCCAGCTCGGGAATGAGGCTGGCGTTGGCGGCGAAGAAGGGGTTGTTGGGAATGTGCTCGAAGCCCTCGAAGGGAATTTCGGTCGCGCCCAGCGCCGACATCCAGCCGATGAAGCGCATGCCGTGCTTGTGCTGCAGCCACTTCTTGGCCACCGCGCCAGCGGCCACGGTGGGCGCCGTCAGCCGCGCCGAGGAACGCCCGCCGCCGCGCGGGTCGCGCACGCCGTACTTGCGCCAGTAGGCGTAGTCGGCATGGCCGGGGCGGAAGGTGTCGAGCAGGTTGCCGTAGTCCTTGCTGCGCTGGTCGGTGTTGCGGATCAGCAGGCAGATCGGCGTCCCGGTGGTCTGGCCCTCGTACACGCCGGAGAGGATCTCCACCGCGTCGGCTTCGTTGCGCTGGGTGACGTGGCGCGAGGTGCCGGGGCGGCGGCGGTCCAGCTCGGGCTGGATGTCGGCCTCGCTGAGCGCGAGCCCCGGCGGGCAGCCGTCGATCACGCAGCCGATGGCCGGGCCGTGGCTTTCGCCGAAGTTGGTGACGCGGAAGAGTTCGCCAAGGGTGCTGCCGGACATGCTGGTGCGCTGCGAAGTGAATCGGTCGGACAAAGAAAAAGGGCCCGCTCGCGCGGGCCCTGCATTGTGACAGCCGCGCAGCCGCCGATCAGGCAGCCGGGGGCAGCGGCGCCGCGGCGGCGGCGCCCTCTTCCTCGGCCGGCCAGTCGCGGATGTAGGCCTTGAGCATGCGGTTCTCGAAATCCTGCGCGTCCACCACGGCCTTGGCCACGTCGTAGAAGGAGATCACGCCCATGAGCGTGCGCTTGTCCAGCACCGGCATGTAGCGCGCATGGCGCTGCAGCATCATGCGCCGCACCTCGTCCATCGGCGTCTCGGGCGTGCAGCTCAGCGGGCAGTCGTCCATCACGCTGCGCACCGTGGCGTCTTCGAGCTTGCCGCCCGTGCGCACCACGGCCTTGATGGCTTCGCGGAAAGTCAGCATGCCCACCACGTCGCCATAGCTCACCACGACCAGCGAGCCGATGTCGTACTCGGCCATGGTTTCCAGCGCTTGCGCCAAGGACTGGTCCGGCGAGACGGTGAAGAGGGTGTTGCCCTTGACGCGAAGGATGTCGCTGACCTTCATGAAATTCCCCAGGAAATAAAGAAATCGAACTGCATCCAACATAGCACAGCGCCCAGTGCAATCCCTTACGCGCAATCACCATCGCCGCAGCGCTTTGAGCATCGCGTCCACCATGGCTTGCAGGTCGTAGCGCGGCTGCCAGCCCCAGTCGGTGCGCGCGGGCGTATCGTCGATGGAGGCCGGCCAGCTCTGGGCGATCGCCTGGCGGAAATCGGGCTCGCAGCGCAGCGTGAAGCCGGGCAGGCGCTGCGCGATCGCATCGGCGATCTGGCGCGGCGTGAAGCTCATGCCGGCGAGGTTGTAGCTGCGGCGCTCGCGGATGGCCTCGGCCGGTGCCGCCATCAGCTCCAGCGTGGCGCGGATGGCGTCGGGCATGAACATCATCGGCAGCGCCTGGTCCTCGCGCAGGAAGCAGGTGTAGCGGTTCTCCGCCAGCGCGGCGTGGAAGATCTCCACGGCGTAGTCGGTGGTGCCGCCGCCGGGCGGCGTCTTCCAGCTGATGAGGCCGGGATAGCGCAGGCTGCGCACGTCCACGCCGTGGCGGCGGTGGTACCAGGCGCACCAGCCCTCGCCCGCGAGCTTGGAGATGCCATAGACGGTGTCGGGCTCCATCACCGTATGCTGCGGCGTGGCCTTCTTGGGCGTGGAGGCGCCGAAGGCGGCGATGGAGCTGGGCCAGAACACGCGCTGCAGCGGCAGCGTGCGCGCCAGCTCCAGCACGTTGAGCAGGCTCTTCATGTTCAGGTCCCAGGCCCAGGTCGGGTGCTGTTCACCGCGCGCCGACAGCGCCGCGGCCAGCAGGTAGAGCTGCGTGATGCCATGCCGGCGCGCGACCTCGCCCAGTGCGGCGGCGTCGGTGGCGTCCAGCACCTCGTGCACCACGCCCGGCACGCGGCCCGAGGGCGCCAGGTCGGCCGACACCACCGCCTCGCGCCCATGGCACTGCACCAGTGCCTCGACCAGCTCGCTGCCGATCTGGCCGTTGGCCCCTACCACCAGGATTTTCAAAGCCTCACCCATGCCGGCACTCCCTGCGGGGCCCGCCGTCACCGCACCAGACCCAGCTCGCGTCCGGCCTGCCGGAATGCCGCCACGGCCTGCTCCAGGTCGGCGCGCGCATGCGCGGCGCTGAGCTGCACGCGGATGCGCGCCTGGCCCTGCGGCACCACCGGGTAAAAGAAGCCCACCACGTACACGCCCAGCTCCAGCAGCCGCGCCGCCAGCGCCTGGGCCTTGGGTGCGTCGTAAACCATGATCGGCACGATCGGATGCTCGCCCGGCTTGAGCTCGAAGCCAGCCCCGGCCATGGCGGCGCGGAACCAGCGCGCGTTGTCCATCAGCGTCTCGCGCAGCCCGGCGCTTTCCTCCAGCAGATCCAGCACGGCCAGCGACGCGCCCACGATCGCCGGCGCCAGCGAGTTGGAGAACAGGTAAGGCCGCGAGCGCTGCCGCAGCAGTTCGATCACCTCGCGCGGCCCGCTGGTGAAGCCGCCCGAGGCGCCACCCAGGGCCTTGCCGAGCGTACCGGTGATCAGGTCCACCCGCGCCCGCCCATCCACCAGCAGCCCGCGGTACTCGTGCGTGCCGCGGCCGGTGGGGCCGACGAAGCCGGTGGCGTGGCTGTCGTCAATGCCCAGCAGCGCGCCGTGGGCGTCGCACAGCGCGCGCATGCGGTCGAGTTGCGCCACGCTGCCGTCCATGGAGAACACGCCGTCGGTGAAGGCGAGCACGAAGCGCGCGCCGTCAGCGCGGGCCTGCCGCAGGCAGCGCTCCAGGTCCGCCATGTCGTCATGGGCGTAGCGGTAGCGGCGCGCCTTGCACAGCCGGATGCCGTCAATGACGGAGGCGTGGTTGAGCGTGTCGCTGACGATGGCGTCCTCCTCACTGAACAGCGGCTCGAACAGCCCGCCGTTGGCGTCGAAGGCCGCCGCGTACAGGATGGTGTCCTCGGTCCCGAGGAAGCGCGACAGCCGCGCCTCCAGCGCCTTGTGCTGGTCCTGCGTGCCGCAGATGAAGCGCACCGAGCTCATGCCGTAGCCGTGGCTTTGCAGCGCCTGCTGCGCCGCCTGCACCACGCGCGGATGCGCGCTGAGGCCCAGGTAGTTATTGGCGCACAGGTTGATGACCTCGCGCCCGTCGGCGAGCACGACGCGCGGCCCCTGCGCGCCGGCGATCACGCGTTCCTGCTTGAACAGGCCGGCCGTGCGCAAGCCCTGCAGCTCGCGCCCGATATGGGCAATGAATTTCTCGCTGGCGTTCATAGGCGGCTCCCTCGCGGCATCGGCTGCGGCTGATGGCACCGTAGCGGCATGCCGCCCTGGTGTCAGCAAGGATCTTGCGCGCGGGGCGGCGCGCTCAGCGCAGCAGCTCTTCCAGCGACACGCTTTCCACGCCGGCCTGGAGCCTGAAGGCCTGGGTCTCGACGCTGGGCTCCAGCAGCAGCCGGTCGATCAGCGGCGCCGCCGGCGTGCGGCCCGGGTCGCACAGCAGCACCAGGCGCTGCGCGCCGCCCTCCTCCAGGCGGCCGATCCAGTCCAGCTCCACCAGCGTCTCCACCACCGGTTCCAGGCGCAACGGGTCCACGCCCAGCGTGCGCGCCAGCGCCGTCTGCGAGCGCCCGGGACGGCCCTCGCGTTGCGCCGCCACCAGCACCCGCAGCAGGGCCAGCGCCAGGGTGAACGGCTGGCCTGGCCCGCCGGGCAGCCGCGCGGTGCCCTGCACCAGGCTCTGGGCGCTGGCGGCGATCAGCGCGCCCAGCAGCACGATCATCCAGCCCGCGTAGAGCCACACCAGCAGGATCGGCAGCGTGGTGAAGGCGCCGTAGATGGCCAAGTAGGTCGGCACCTTGGTGAAGTACCAGGCGATCAGGTCCTTGGCCAGCTCGAAGCCCAGCGCCACGAACAGCGCGCCAGCGAAGGCGTGTGACCAGCGCACCTGCGTGTTGGGCACGTAGTGGAACAGCGCCGCCATGCTCGTCACGAGCAGCCCGAACTCGAAGACGTTGAGCAGCAAGCTCACCCCCCACGGCGGTGCGTGCACCCAGCCCTGCGAGGCCGACAGCGCGTAGGAGGTGACGGACAGGCTCACGCCCAGCACCAGCGGGCCCAGCGTGATCGCGGCCCAGTACACCAGCACGCGCTGGCCGATGGGCCGCGGGCGCCGTACCGCCCAGATGGCATTGAGCGCACGGTCAATGGTGAGCATGGTTGCTACCGCCGTACCGCCCAGCAGTACCAAGCCCAGGCCGCTCAGGCTGCGTGCCTTGGCCGCGAACTGCGTAAGTTGCCCCAGCACCTGGCGGGAGATGTTGGCCGGCACCAGCGACTTCAAAAAGTACTGCTCCAGCGCCGACTGGAAGCTGCCGAACACCGGGAAGGCCGAGAACAGCGCGAAAGCCATGGTGGTCAGCGGCACCAGCGCCAGCAGCGTCGTGAAGGTCAGGCTGCTGGCGGTAAGGCTGAGCTTGTCTTCGCGGAAACGCTGGTGCAGCGTGCGGAACGTGTCGCGCCAAGGCCAGTGGCGCAACACCCGCCACGCCTCCAGGCACCGGCCGCGCCAGCGGGCGGAGGGGGTGTTCATCAACACTATGATGCCAAACATGTCGATTGATCCTGCCTTCAACACGCTGCCGCCGATGGTGCGCCGCACGCGCAACCTGGCCGTGGCTTGCTTGGTGGCGCTGATCGTCCTGGGCCTGGCGTGGGAGCTGTGGCTGGCGCCTACCGGGCGCGGCACGCTGGCCCTGAAGGTGTTGCCGCTGGTGGTGCCGCTGGCGGGGCTGCTCCGGCGGCGCATGTACACCTACCGCTGGGTCAGCCTGCTGGTGTGGATCTACTTCGCCGAGGGCGTGGTGCGCGCCACCAGCGAGCCAGCCCCGGGCGCCTGGCTTGCACTCATCGAGGTCATCCTGTGCCTGCTGCTGTTCGTTGCCTGCGCCACGCACGTGCGCTGGCGCCTCAAGCACGCCCCTGCTCCCGCGGAAGGAAAGAAGTAAGCCATGAGCGCGGAATTTCTGAACGAGCTGCGCGCCGCCATCGGCGCCGACCATGTGCTGTGCGACGGTGACCTCTCCAGCTACGAGCTGGACTGGCGCAAGCGCTGGCGCGGCAAGGCGCTGGCAGTAGCCCGTCCGGCAGACACGGCTCAGGTGGCAGCCGTGCTGCGCCTGTGCGCCCGGCACGGCGTGACGGTGGTGCCCCAGGGCGGCAACACCGGCCTGGTGGTGGGCAGCGTGCCGGACGACAGCGGACGCCAGCTGGTGCTGAGCCTGCGCCGCATGAACCGCGTGCGCGCGCTGGACACGGCCAACCTCACGCTCACGGTGGACGCGGGCTGCGTGCTGCAGTCGGCGCAGGAGGCGGCCGAGGCGCAGGGGTTGCTGTTCCCCTTGAGCCTCGCAGCCGAGGGCAGCGCCACCATCGGCGGCAACCTCGCCACCAATGCCGGCGGCACCCAGGTACTGCGCTTCGGCAACGCGCGCGAGCTCTGCCTAGGCCTGGAAGTGGTCACGGCGCAAGGCGAGGTCTGGGACGGGCTGACCGGGCTGCGCAAGGACAACACCGGCTACGACCTGCGCGACCTGTTCATCGGCAGCGAAGGCACGCTAGGCGTCATCACGGGCGCGACGCTGAAGCTCTTTCCGCGGCCCGCAGCCGTCACCACGGCGCTGGCTGCCTGCGCATCGATGGAGCAGACGGTGGCGCTGCTCAAGGCGGCGCGCCGGAAGCTGGGGGCCAGCCTCACCGGCTTCGAAGTGATGGGCCGCTTCGCGCTGGACCTGGTGGGCAAGCACTTCCCCGACCTGCCGCGGCCCCTGCCCGGCGCGACCTGGACGGTGCTGCTGGAGCAAAGCGACGAGGAAAGCGAGACGCATGCGCAGGAACGCTTCGAGGCGCTGCTGGCCACGGCGCTGGAGGACGGGCTGATCGAGGACGCCGCGGTGGCGCAGAGCCAGACGCAGTCCAAGGCCATGTGGCACGTGCGCGAGTCCATCTCGCTGGCCCAGGCGCAGGAGGGCCTCAACATCAAGCACGACATCGCGCTGCCCGTCTCCAGCATCCCGGCCTTCTGCGCACAGGCGGACGCGGCGCTGCAGTCCGCCTTCCCCGGCGTGCGCATCGTCAACTTCGGCCACCTGGGCGACGGCAACCTTCACTACAACGTGCAGGTGCCGGAGGGCGGCGATGGCGCAGCCTTCCTGCGCGACCACGAGTCGGCGGTGAACCGCATCGTGTTCGATGCCGTGCAGTCCTTCGACGGCAGTTTTTCCGCCGAGCACGGCATCGGCTCGCTCAAGCGCGAGGAGCTGGCGCAGCGCAAGTCGCCCACCGCCATGAGGCTGATGCGCTCCATCAAGCAGGCGCTCGATCCGCAGGCGCTGCTGAACCCGGGACGGGTGCTGTAGGAACGGCGCGCCGGCATGAAAAAACCCGGCCAGCGGCCGGGTTCGGAGAAACGGTGAGACAGCAGCCGCTTACTGCATCGGCTCCTTGAGCGCCTTCGGGATGGGCAGCGGCAGCACGTCGATACCCTCCTCCGCCAGCTCGGCTGCCTGGTCGGCACTGGCCTGGCCGCGGATGCTGCGGTCGGGCGCATCGCCGTAATGGATGCGGCGGGCTTCGTCCGCGAAGCGTTCGCCCACGTCCTCGGTGTTGGCCATCACGTGGCGCACTGCCTTCATCCACAGCGCCTGGAGCTGCTGTGCTTCCGGCGTGGGAGCCTGGCGAGGGACATTGGTCTGCTCGGCCGTGTGCGGTACGGATTCGCGGGTGTTGGACAGGTTGAGCCGCGGCGCGCTGGGCAGGCGGTTCACGGCCTTGCTGCCGCACAGGGGACACTCCACCAGACCGCGCTCCAGCTGGCTGGTGAAATCCTTCTCGGAGCCGAACCAGCCCTCGAAGCCATGGCTGTTGTCACAGCGCAGATCAAGCACCTTCATGGGAGGAATTATCGTCCTCGGCCAGCACGGGCGCCGGCTGCCATGCCAGCGACCACAACTTTTGCCGCCACTTGGTGAGCCACAGCAAACCGATGAGCGTCTTGGCGTCGCTGAGCTCGCCGCGCGCGGCCAGTGCATCGAGCTCGTCCTCGGTCATGCGCACCACGTCGAGGTGCTCGCCGTGGTCCAGCGCAGCTTCACCCTCGCGCAGGCCGCGGGCGAAGTAGAGGTGGATCACCTCGTCGGAGTAAGCCGCCGCGTTGTGGATTGGGCCCGCGTAGGCCCATTCCGCGCCGGTGTAACCCGTCTCCTCGGTCAGCTCGCGCACGGCGGTGTGCAGCGGCGGCTCGCCCGGGTCGATCTTGCCGGCAGGGAATTCCAGAATTACCCGCTGCAGCGGATAACGGAACTGGCGCACCAGCACCAGCCGCCCGTCGTCGAGCATCGGCACCACCACCGAGGCCCCGGAGTGGCGGATGAACTCGCGCTCCGTCTCGTGGCCGTCGGGCAGCCGCACCTTGTCGCGGCTCACGCGCAGGAAGTTGCCCTCGAACACCTGCTCCGACTGGAGCTGGTGTTCGCGCAGGTGATCGTCTTCAGCCATGGTGCCGCCTCAGGTAACGCCAAACGAAGCCGGGGAAGGCGAGCGTCAGGAACAGACACCCCAGCGCGGCGTAAAACTCCCAGCCCTGCGGGTAGATCTGGCCGATGCGGGCTTCCAGCAAGCGCCCCAGCCCCAGCGTCAGCAGTGCCAGGAGCAGCAGCTCCAGCAACCGCCAGCCGAAGGCCTTGGGAGCACGCCGCGGACCCACCAGCAGCAGCCGCTCCGTGAAGAACGGCAGGTTGGCGCCGACCACGGCGGCAAGCAGCACCAGTGCGACCTCGGCGCCGTGGTTCATGGCAGCGGCCTCAGGTCGCCAGCGCCTTGACGATGACGTCGCGGCACAGGGCCATCAGGCCACTGGGCACCAGGCCCAGGACCAGCACGGCAGCACCGTTGACGGCCAGCAGCGCACGGGCACCCGCGGGGCCGGAGATCTGCATGCTCTCGGCGGGCTCGTCGAAGTACATGACCTTCACGACGCGCAGGTAGTAGAAGGCGCCGATCAGCGACAGCACCACCGCCACCACGGCCAGCGTGATGTAGGCCGCCTCGCCGGTGGTCACCAGCGCCTGCAGCACCGCGAGCTTGGCGTAGAAGCCCACCGTCGGCGGGATCCCGGCCAGCGAGAACATCACGATCAGCATCACGCCAGCCATCCAGGGACTGCGCTTGCCCAGACCCGCGAGGTCCTTGATCTCCTCGGCCTCGAAGCCCTGGCGTGCCAGCAGCATGATGATGCCGAAGCTCGCCAGCGTGGTGAGCACGTAGGTGATCAGGTAGAACAGCGCGGAGCTGTAGCCGTTGGCCGCCGAGACGGTGTTGCCGCCGACGACGGTGGGCGTCAGGCCCAGCAGCATGAAGCCCAGCTGCGCGATGGTCGAGTACGCAAGCAGCCGCTTGAGGTTGGTCTGCGCGATGGCGGCCAGGTTGCCGATCACCAGCGAGGCCACGGCCAGCACGATCAGCATCTGCTGCCAGTCGCGCGCCAGGCCGTTCATGCCTTCGTGCAGCAGGCGGATGGTGATGCCGAAGGCGGCCAGCTTCGGAGCGCCGGCGATGAGCAGCGTCACGGCCGTCGGAGCGCCCTGGTACACGTCGGGAACCCACATGTGGAAGGGCACCACGCCGAGCTTGAAGGCCAGGCCGGCCACGATGAACACCAGGCCGAAGGTCAGCACGTCGCGGTTGAGGCGGCCGGTCTGGATGGCGTCGAACACGCCGCCGATCTCCAGCGTGCCGGTGGCGCCGTACATCATGGACATGCCATAGAGCAGGAAGCCGCTGGCCAGCGCGCCCAGCACGAAGTACTTCATGGCCGCCTCGGTGGAGACGGCATGGTCGCGGCGCAGCGCCACCAGGGCGTACAGCGACAGCGTCATCAGCTCCAGGCCCAGGTAGACGACCAGGAAGTTGTTGGCCGAGAGCATGACCAGCACGCCCAGCAGCGACAGCATCGACAGCGAGAAGAACTCGCCCTTGAGCATGTCGCGCGAGCCGATGTAGGGCTGCGCGTAGGCCAGCGTTGCCATCAGGGTCAGCGTGGCGCAGACCGACAGCAGCCGGCCCATCGGGTCGGCCACCACCATCTGCTGCATGCCGTACATGCTGGTGAGGCCGTTGCCCAGCTGCTCGGCCTGCATCATGGCGCCGAGCTGATCGACCTGGATGAAGGCCACCGCCGCCAGCGACAGCTGCGACAGCCAGAAGGTCGGACGGCGTCGCTCGTCCTTGACGAAGAGGTCCGCCAGCGCGACCACGCAGGCCATCACCAGCAGCACGATCTCAGGCTGGACCACCAGCCAGTTCATCGGATTCATGTTGTGAAGACTCCCGTGCGGCTCAGTTCGGCTTGGCGGCATCGGCCACCGTGGCGGGGGCGCTTTCCGTCTGGGCGGTGTTGCCCAGCTTCGGCGTCGCGACGTGGGCCAGCAGCTGGTTCACCGACACGTGCATCGAATCGGTGAAGGGCTTCGGATACAGGCCCATCCACAGCGTGGCGATCGCCAGCACGGCCAGCATCGCGAACTCGCGCACGTTGATGTCGGAGAGCGTGCGCACGTCGTCGTTGGTCACGGCACCGAAGTACACGCGCTTGAACATCCACAGCGTGTAGGCGGCACCCGAGATCAGCGCCGTGGCGGCGAGCAGGCCCAGCCAGAAGTTGGCCTTGACCGTGCCCAGGATCACCATCCACTCGCCCACGAAGCCGCCGGTGCCCGGCAGGCCGCAGTTGGCCATGGAGAACAGCAGCGCGAAGGCGGCGAACTTGGGCATGGTGTTGACCACGCCACCATAGGACGCGATTTCACGCGAGTGCACGCGGTCGTAGAGCACGCCGATGCACAGGAACATCGCGCCCGAGACGAAGCCGTGGCTGATCATCTGCACCAGGCCGCCGGAGACGCCCAGTTCGTTGAAGATGAAGAAGCCCAGGGTCACGAAGCCCATGTGCGCGATGGACGAGTAGGCCACCAGCTTCTTCATGTCGTTCTGCACCAGCGCCACCAGGCCGATGTAGATCACCGCCGTGAGGCTCAGCGCGATGATGAACCAGTCGTACTCGCGGGCCGCATCGGGGGCGATGGGCATGGAGAAGCGCAGGAAGCCGTAGGCGCCCAGCTTCAGCATGATCGCCGCCAGCACCACCGAGCCGCCGGTGGGCGCCTCGACGTGCGCGTCGGGCAGCCAGGTGTGCACCGGCCACATCGGCACCTTCACCGAGAAGGCGGCGAAGAAGGCGAAGAACAGCAGTGTCTGGGCCGACAGCGGCAGCGGCAGTTGGTGCCAGTCCAGGATGCTGAAGCTGCCACCCGACTTGTAGTACAGGTAGATCAGCGCGATGAGCATCAGCAGCGAGCCGGCCAGCGTGTACAGGAAGAACTTGAAGGCCGCGTACACCCGGCGCGGGCCGCCCCACACGCCGATGATGATGTACATCGGGATCAGCGTGGCCTCGAAGAAGACGTAGAACAGCAGCCCGTCCAGCGCCGCGAACACGCCGATCATCAGGCCCGAGAGGATCAGGAACGCGCCCATGTACTGGTTCACGCGCTCGGTGATGACCTCCCAGCCCGCGATCACCACGATCACCGTGATGAACGCGGTCAGCGGCACGAACCACAGCGAGATGCCGTCCAGGCCCAGGTGGTAGAAGACATTGAAACGCTCGATCCAGGGCGCGCGCTCCACGAACTGCATCGCAGCCGTCGCGTTGTCGAAGCCCGTGATCAGCGGCAGCGTGACCAGGAAGCCCGCGATCGAACCCAGCAGCGCCAGCCAGCGCACCGTGTTCGCCTGTTCATCCCGACCCAATGCCAGCAGCACGGCGCCCACGACGACCGGCAGCCAGATGGCAACACTCAACAATCCCATCGTTATTCTCCGCCCTGCCTATCAACGCCCGAAGAGGCTCGTCAGCTGGGGCCACAGCTGCCACGTCATCAGCCCGAACACGCCCAGGATCATGACCAGCGCGTACCAGTAGAGGTAGCCGGTCTGCACCAGGCGCACGACGCCCGCGATACCGCCCACGGCCTTGGCCGAACCGTTGATGACGGCACCGTCGATGATCCCCTGGTCACCACCCTTCCACAGGCCCTTGCCCAGCAGGCGCGCGCCGGCGGCGATCACGTGCTCGTTGAAGGCGTCCATGAAGTACTTGTTTTCCAGGATCGTGTAGATCGGGCTCGCCACGCGCCGGATGGCGGCGGGGATGGCCGGCGCAACCATGTAGAACACGTAGGCCGTCACCACACCGGCCAGCGCCAGCCAGAAGGGCATGGTCTGCAGGCCGTGCGTGGCCATGGCCATCGCGCCGTGGAAGTTCTCCTCCAGCTCCTTCATGGCCGGGTGCAGCGTCTCGTTGACGAACACCGCGTCCTTCAGGAAGTCGCCGAACAGCAGCGGCTGGATGGTCAGGTAGCCGATGATCACCGACGGGATGGCCAGCAGCAGCAGCGGCAGCGTCACCACCAGCGGCGACTCGTGCGGCTTCTGCCCCGGCGCCAGGCCGTGGTGGTGGTCCTCCGAGGGCTCTTCGTCGTCGTGGTCGCCATGGTGGTCATGGTGAGCCTGGCCGAAGCGCTCCTTGCCGTGGAAGACCAGGAAGTACATGCGGAACGAGTAGAACGCCGTCACGAACACGCCGGCCAGCACCGCGAAGTTCGCGAAGCCCGCGCCCGGCAGGTGGCTGGCGTGCACGGCCTCGATGATGCTGTCCTTGGAGTAGAAGCCAGAGAACAGCGGCGTGCCGATCAGCGCCAGCGAGCCCAGCAGCGAGGTGATCCAGGTGATGGGCATGTACTTGCGCAGGCCGCCCATGTTGCGGATGTCCTGGTCATGGTGCATGCCCATGATCACCGAGCCCGCGCCCAGGAACAGCAGCGCCTTGAAGAACGCGTGCGTCATCAGGTGGAACACCGCCACCGAGTAGGCCGACACGCCCAGCGCCACCGTCATGTAGCCCAGCTGCGACAGCGTGGAGTACGCAACGACTCGCTTGATGTCGTTCTGGATGATGCCCAGGAAGCCCATGAACAGCGCCGTGATCGCGCCGATGACCAGCACGAAGTTCAGCGCGGTGTCCGACAGCTCGAACAGCGGCGACATGCGCGTGACCATGAAGATGCCCGCCGTCACCATGGTGGCGGCGTGGATCAGCGCGGAGATCGGCGTGGGGCCTTCCATCGAGTCGGGCAGCCACACGTGCAGCGGGAACTGCGCGCTCTTGCCCATGGCGCCGATGAACAGGCAGATGCACGCCACCGTGATCAGCATCCAGTCGGTGCCCGGGAAGCTCAGCTTGGCCAGCTCGTCGGCCTTGGCGAAGGTCTCGCCGTAGTTGAGCGTGCCGGCGTAGGCCGCCAGCAGGCCGATGCCCAGGATGAAGCCGAAGTCACCCACGCGGTTGACCAGGAACGCCTTCATGTTGGCGAAGATCGCCGTGGGCCGCGTGTACCAGAAGCCGATCAGCAGGTA
>NZ_CALAOH010000180.1 GCF_937926365.1 uncultured Azohydromonas sp.
CGCGGCCGGTGGCAGTGGCGCGGGCAGCGGTCCCGGCGCAGCGGCCGCGGGCAGCCAGGAGCCTGGCCGCGGGCTGCGGGTCGCCGCGGCGGCCTCGAACGCGGAAGCACTGCGATGAACCTCTCGGAACTGTTCATCCGCCGTCCGGTGATGACGGTGCTGCTGAACCTGGCCATCGTCGTGGCCGGCGTGCTGGCCTTCGGCCGCATCCCGGTGGCGGCGCTGCCCAGCTACAACACGCCGGTCATCAACGTCTCGGCCTCGCTGCCCGGAGCCAGCCCCGAGACCATGGCCACCTCGGTGGCGCTGCCGCTGGAAAAACAGTTCCAGACCATTCCCGGGTTGGCCGTCATCAGCTCCGCCAGCCAGCTCGGCAGCACCTCGGTGACGCTGGAGTTCGATGAGGGCCGCGACATCGACGCCGCGGCGGTGGACGTGCAGGCCGCGCTGCTGCGTGCGCAGCGCCAGCTGCCGCAGGACATGACGCAGCCGCCCTCGTACCGCAAGGTCAACCCGGCCGACGCGCCGGTGCTGCTGCTGTCGCTGACCACGCCGGCCATGAGCCTGTCCGAGCTCAACGACTACGCCGAGCACCTGATCGCGCCCACGCTGTCCACGCTGCCGGGCGTGGCGCAGGTCAACATCTACGGCCAGAAGCGCTTCGCGGTGCGGGTGCGCGTGCTGCCCGAGCAGCTCGCGTCGCGCAACATCGGGCTGGACGAGGTGGCCAGCGCGCTGCGCGCGGCCAACGCCAACACGCCCGTGGGCACGCTGGAGGGGCCGAGCCAGACGCTGACGCTGCAGGCCAACCGCCAGCTGCGCAACGCCGCGGAGTTCGCGGAAGTGATCGTTGCCACGCGCAACGGCAACGCCGTGCGGCTGCGCGACGTGGCGCAGGTCGAGGACAGCTTCGAGACGCTCAAGACCTACGCCAGCTTCAACGGCGAGCGCTCCATCACCCTGGCCATCCAGCGCCAGCCCGACGCCAACACCGTGCGCGTGGTGGACTCGGTGCGCGCGGCGCTGCCGTCCTTCCAGGAGCAGCTGCCGCAGTCGGTAAAGGTGAACCTGGTCAACGACCGCTCGGTGTCGATCCGCGAGGCGCTGCACGACGTGAACCTCACGCTGCTGGGCACCGTGGCGCTGGTGGTGCTGGTGATCTTCCTGTTCCTGCGCCGCTTCGTGGCCACCGTCATCCCGTCGCTGTCGTTGCCGGTGTCGCTGGTGGGCGCGCTGTCGCTGCTGTGGGGCCTGGGCTACTCGCTGGACAACATCTCGCTGCTGGGCCTGACGCTGGCGGTGGGCCTGGTGGTGGACGACGCCATCGTGATGCTGGAGAACATCATCCGCCACGTGGAGGAGGGCGTGCCGCCGTTCCAGGCCGCGCTGCGCGGCTCGCGCGAGGTGGGCTTCACCATCATCTCGATCTCCACCTCGCTGATCGCGGTGTTCATCCCGATCTTCTTCATGCCCGGCGTCATCGGGCTGCTGTTCCACGAGTTCGCCGTGGTGGTGTCGCTGGCGATCGTGGTGTCGGCCTTCGTGTCGCTGACGCTGGTGCCGATGCTGGCCAGCCGCTTCCTGAGCGACGAGGCGCACAAGAAGCCGCCGGGGCTGCTGGTGCGCGGCTTCGAGCACGCCTTCGACGCGGTGCTGCGCCTCTACACCCGCACGCTGGACCTGGCGCTGCGGCACCGCGGCGTGGTGATGCTGGTGGCCGCGGGCACCTTCGCCGCCACGGCCTGGCTGTTCGTCACCATCCCCAAGGGCTTCTTCCCCGAGGAGGACATCGGGCAGATCAGCATCACCACCGAGGCCTCGGAGGACATCTCCTTCCCGGCCATGGTGCAGCTGCAGGACCGCGCGGCCGAGATCATCCGGCGCGACCCCAACGTGCTGAGCGTCAACTCCTTCCTGGGCGGCAGCAACGCGAGCAACAACGGGCGCATGTTCATCAACCTCAAGCCGCGCGGCGAGCGCAAGCCGATGAAGGAGGTGGTGGACGGGCTGCGGCGCGAGCTGCGCGCGGTGGCGGGCCTCAACGTCTTCATGCGCCCGGTGCAGAACCTGCAGCTCGGCGGCCGCTCCAGCAAGGCGCAGTACCAGTACATCCTGCAGAGCGTGCAGGCCGGCGAGCTCAACGACTGGGCCGTGAAGCTGCAGGAGAAGCTGCGCGTGGACCCGCTGTTCCGCGACGTCACCAGCGACGCGCAGCTGCGCGGGCTGCAGGCGTCCCTGTCCATCGACCGCGACCGCGCCAACACGCTGGGCGTGTCCATCGACGCGGTGCGCACCGCGCTGTTCAGCGCCTTCGGCGAGCGGCAGGTCTCCACCATCTACACCAGCGCCGACAGCTACCAGGTGATCATGGAAGCGGCGCCCGAGGCCAAGCGGGACGAGGCCGACCTCTCGCGCATCTACGTGCGCTCCTCCGCCGGCACGCTGGTGCCGCTGTCGGCCTTTGCGACGGTGTCGCGCACGGTGGGGCCGATCTCGATCAACCACGTGGGGCAGCTGCAGGCGGTGACGGTGTCCTTCAACCTCGCGCCGGGCGCGGCGCTGGGCGACGCCACGGCCAACCTGGAGCGCTACCGCACCGAGCTGGGCATGCCCGAGTCGATCATCACGCGCTACGGCGGCGACGCGGCGGTGTTCAAGAGCTCGCAGGGCAGCCAGGCGATATTGATCGTGGCGGCGCTGCTGGTGATCTACGTGCTGCTGGGCGTGCTCTACGAGAGCTACATCCACCCGCTGACGATCCTGGCCGGGCTGCCCTCGGCGGCGGTGGGCGCGCTGCTGATGCTCAAGTTCTTCGGTATGGACCTGACGCTGATCGCCACCATCGGCATCCTGCTGCTGATCGGCATCGTCAAGAAGAACGCGATCATGATGATCGACTTCGCGCTGGAGGCGCAGCGCGAGCGCGGCATGAAGCCGGTGGAGGCGATCCGCGAGGCCTGCATCCTGCGCTTCCGCCCGATCATGATGACCACGCTGGCGGCGCTGATGGGCGCGCTGCCGATCGCCATGGGCATCGGCGCCGGCGCCGAGCTGCGCCAGCCGCTGGGCCTGGCGGTGGTGGGCGGGCTGGTGTTCTCGCAGGCGGTGACGCTCTACATCACGCCGGTGATCTACCTGGCGCTGGACCGCTTCAGCGGCAAGGGGCCGATCACGGCGGCGGAAGGAGATGCGTCGCAGGAGGCCCACGCCGCCTGAACGCGACGGTTGCCCGGGCCACCATGAAAAACGCCGGCTCGATGGCCGGCGTTTTGTTTTGCGGGAGAGGCGCGATCAGCGCTGCGTCACCAGCAGCCGCAAGCCCAGGATCAGCATCAGCGCGCCGCTGAAGCGGAACATGCTGCACACCGCGCGCTGGTTGCGACGCAGCGCCTGGCTCAGGCTGCCCGCTACCCAGCCCGCCACGGCCTGCACCGGCACGCCGATGGCGCCGAAGGCCAAGCCCAGCATCACCGTGTCCAGTGCCGGCGAAGCGCTGTCGGCCGGTACGAACTGCGGCAGGAAGGCCAGGAAGAACAGCGCCAGCTTGGGGTTGAGCAGCGCCGAGAGCGCGCCCTGCAGGAACAGCGCCTTCGTGCCCAGCCGGTCGTCGGCGGCATGGATGTCGATGCGCGGCGCGCTGCGCCACAGCTGCACGCCCATCCACAGCAGGTAGCACGCACCCAGGATCTTGAGTGCCGTGAAGGCGAGTTCGGAGGTCTGCAGCAGCACCGTCACGCCGAAGGCGGCGAAGAAGGTGTGCGCCAGCACGCCCAGCGACAGCCCGGCGGCCGAGATCAGCGCGGCCTTGCGGCCCTGTGCCAGCGCGCGCGAGACGACGTAGATCATGTCCGGCCCCGGCGTGAGGGCCAGCGCCGTGGCGGCGGCGAGGAAGAGGTCCCACTGGATGCCGGAGCTCATGGCCGACCGTCCCGGCTCAGTGCAGCGTCTCGTCGCGCGGCGCGCCGCCCGGGGGCGGCGTCATCAGCGCCAGCACGCTGTCGCCGACGCTACCGGCCTCGATCTCCTCCTCAGTGGCCTCGCGCACGTCGCGCACCTTGATGTGCAGCTGCAATGCGATGCCGGCCAGCGGGTGGTTGCCGTCGAGCACCACGTGCTCCGGGTAGACCTCGGTGACCATGTAGATGGTGTCGGGCGGCATGTCGGTGGTGACGCTGCCTTCGGGCAGTCCTTCGAAGGCCATGCCGGGCTCGACCTGCTCGGGAAAGAGGTTGCGCGCCTCGAAGCACACCAGCTCGGGCTTGTAGTCGCCGAAGGCATGCTCGGGCTCCAGGTGCAACCAGGCTTCGTGGCCGGCCTCGTGGCCGGCCAGGGCCTCCTCGACCTTGGGGAGCAAATCCTCGCCGCCATAAAAGAATTCGACCGGGTCTGCCAGCTCGTCGATGGTCTGGCCTTGTCCGTCGGCCAGCGTCCAGGTGAGGCTGACCACGCAGGGTGCGTTGATGTTCATCGACAGAGGATGCCACAAGGGCCCTGACAATCCCGGGGATGCAGATTGACCAACCAATGACTTTGCTGGGCGGACTTTCGCCCGAGACCTTCATGCGCCGCCACTGGCAGAAGAAGCCGCTGCTGGTGCGCCAGGCGCTGCCCGGCGTGCAGCCGCCGGTGACGCGAGCGCAAATGTTCGCGCTGGCGCAGCAGGAGGACGTGGAATCGCGCCTCATCGTCGCCAAGGGCGACACCTGGAAGCTGCGGCACGGCCCGCTGCCGCGCCAGGCGCTGCCGGCGGTGAAGCAGCCGCGCTGGACGCTACTGGTGCAGGGCCTGGACCTGCACGTGGCCGAGGCGCACGAGATGCTGTCGCGCTTTCGCTTCGTGCCGCAGGCGCGGTTGGACGATCTGATGATCTCCTGGGCCAGCGAGGGCGGCGGCGTCGGCGCGCACATGGACAACTACGACGTGTTCCTGATTCAGGTGCACGGCAAGCGGCGCTGGCGCATTGGCCCGGTGGCCGACGAGTCGCTGGTGCCGGGCATGCCGCTGAAGCTGCTGGCGAATTTCGAGCCGACGGAGGACGTCGTGCTGGAGCCCGGCGACATGCTGTACCTGCCGCCGCGCTGGGGCCACGACGGCATCGCCGTGGACGGCGAGTGCATGACCTGCTCGGTGGGCTTTCGCGTGCCCTGCGAGCACGAGCTCGCGCGCGAGCTGCTGCAGCGGCTGCCCGAGCTGATGGACGAGGAGGAGAAGGGCCGCCTCTACCGCGATCCGAAGCAGCCGGCCACGGCCACGCCGGGGCAGATTCCGCCGGCGCTGTCGGACTTCGCGCACCAAGCACTGGAGCGCGCCCTGCGCGATCCCGCGCGGCTGCAGGCGGCGCTGGGGGAGATCCTGAGCGAACCGAAGCCCAACGTCTGGTTCGAGCAGGACGGCGAGGCGGACGTGGCGGGTGGCGTCGCGCTGCACCGGCGCAGCCGCATGATGTATGACGAGAAGTTTGTCTTCATCAACGGCGAGTCCTTCCACGCCGGAGGGCGCGATGCGCGCCTGATGCGCCGCCTGGCCGACGCCGGTGCGCTCAGCGCGCGCGAGGTTGTGTCGCTCAGCGACGACGCACGCCAATTGCTAGAGGAGTGGGCCGCCGCGGGCTGGGTGCAACCCCTGAAAGCCTGAGCTTGCGGGCGGTGGAAAACCTCGACCAGCCGCAGGCACAAAAGTGATGCGTCGCCGCAACGCTCGCACCGCCTCAGGGCGGAGCGGCTTGCCGTCAGTAAGGGCCTTCCCTAGTGCGACGGTATAATTTGGGGTTGGACAAGGTTCTCCAGTAACGATCCGCGTCTACGTGAGTCGGGGCTTCGAACACCCCAGCCGATTGGTAATTGTTCGACCACTTTTCGAATTCGAGGACATACAAATGAACAAGTCGCTCCTGCTGGCCGCTGTGATTGCTGCCGCTGCCCTGACCGCTTGCGGCAAGAAGGAAGAGCCGGCGCCCGCTCCCGCCCCGGCGCCCGCCCCGGCCGTGACCGAGGCCGCTTCCGACGCCGCTTCCGCCGTGGCCGGTGCCGCCGAAGCCGCTGCTTCCGCTGCCTCGGAAGCCGCCGAAGCCGCTGCTTCTGCCGCCTCGCAGTAATTCGAGCCAGCTGGAACGCCAAAAGCCGCCTTCGGGCGGCTTTTTTGTGTCTGCTGCAGCCGTCGCGGCCTTGGCCTTGGCAGAGAGAGCGACGTGCTTACGGGCGGCCGAAGGCCGGGCTGGAGCTCAGTGCAGGTCCAGCCAGTCGCAGCCCAGCGCGGGGTCGGCCACGATGATGTCCCGGGCGCTGGTGCCCAGCGCCGCGGCCAGCGCCTGCGCGGCCAGTTCCGGGCGGTTGTTCTGACGGCTCAGGTGCGCCGCGACCACGTGTCGCAGGCCGCCGTGGTGCAGCCGCTGTAGCAGCGCCCCGGCCAGGCCGTTCTCCAAGTGGCCGAAGCGGCCGCTGATGCGGCGCTTGAGCACCCAGGGGTAGGGGCCTGCGAGCAGCATCTCGCGGTCGTGGTTGGCTTCGAGCAGCAATGCGTCGCAGCCGGCCAGCGCCTGCGCGACCGATTCGGTCACCTCACCCAGGTCGGTCAGCAGCCCCAAGTGGTGCTGGCCGTCGTGCACCCGCAGCTGCAGCGGCTCCCGCGCGTCATGCGGTACCGCGAAGGGTTGGAGCTGCAACGCACCGACGTCCAGCATGTCGCCACAGGCCAGCAGGTGCAGTGACGCCGGGGCGCTGTCCTGCCGCAGCGCGGACCAGGTGCCCGCGCTCATGCACAGCCGCACGCCGTGGCGGCGCGCCAGCGTCAGCGCGCAACCGACGTGGTCGCCATGCTCATGGGTGACGAAGACGGCGTCGATCTGGCTCGGCTCCACGCCGCGCACGGCCAAGCGCCGGCTGAGCTCGCGCAGCGAGAAGCCGCAGTCCACCAGCAGCCGCGTGGGCCGCGCGGGATCACCGGCTTCCACCAGCGTGGCGTTGCCCGAGCTGCCGCTGCCCAGGTTGCTGAAGCGCATCACGCGCGATCTGGCCGCACGGGCGTGCGGCTTACTTCAGGTCGTCGAGCAGCGACTTCACGATGCGCTGCGCGACCTCGCCGGTATCGGGCGCGCCCTGCGCGTTCTGCACCGACACCGTGCTGGCGTTGCCCTCGGACTTGACGGCCACGCGGTAGCGGTCGGTGGTGGCGCGCTTCTCGTCGCGGCCGAAGAGGCGGCCGAAGAAGCCGGGTTCCTCGCGCGCGGCTTCCTTGGGATCGACGTAGCGCACGTAGTACAGGCCGCTGGTGCGGTCGCGGTCCTCGACCGTGAAGCCGCTGCGGTCCAGCGCCACGCCCACGCGGCGCCAAGCGCGCTCGAAGCCGTCGTCCAGCTGCAGCGTGGCGCCCTGGCCGGCCACCACACGGGCGCGCGGCGCCTGGATGGGCGCCTGGGCCACGGTGGTGCGGGCAACCTCTTCCTTGGCACCGAGCTTGACCATCAGGCGGCTGAGGAACTCGGCCTCCAGCGCGGGATCGCTGGGGCGAGAGGTCCACCGGGTCTGGTCCTCGCGCTGGGAGGTGAAGACCTCCTCCATGCCGCGGTGCGTGATGGTGATCTCGGTGCCGCGTGCGGTGCGCTCCACACGGGTGCGGAACATGTCGCGTTCGCTGGTGGACCAGGCGCCCTCGAACACCTTGCCGATGGTGCGGCGCAGGAAGTCCTGCGGGATCTTGGCGCGGTTCTCAGCCCACTCGGTCTCGATCACGCCGGCCTGCGCGTCCTCCTTGGCCAGCGCGAAGCCACGCTCCTGCCAGAAGGCCACGAGCTGCGGCCACAGCTGCTCGGGCGTGGCCGAAGTCACCAGCCAGCGCTCGTTGCCGGCGCGCTCGATGCGCATGTCGCCCAGCGCCTGCGGCGCTACCGTGTTGGCCGTGCCCGCGGCCGGCGCCGTGGCGGTGGCTGCCGGAACGGCCTGCTGGTAAGTGGCGGCGCTGACCGGACCGTTCTGCGGCTGGTAGCGCTGTTGCTCGCGGGAGAGCTGGGTCAGATCGGGCGGAACTTCCAGCGGCGCGGTCTTGGCGGCCTGGCTGCGGTAGTCCAGCTTGTCGCCGGAGAGCACGCCCTCCACGGAGGAGCAGCCGGCAAGTCCAAGGGCCAGCACCAGCGCGGACGGGACGACGAAACGGTTCATTTCAGGCATCGAAAACGCTGCCGCCGCGCGGCGGACGGTAAGTACGGACAAGAGGCGGGCCGAGACTCAGAGCAGGCCGCTGTCACGCAGCGCCTGCTCCACCAGCGGCTGCGCCGCCTCGGACAGGCCGGTGAGAGGCAGCCGCAGCGCGCCGCCGCAGCGGCCCAGGCGCGCCAGCGCCCACTTCACGGGAATCGGGTTGGGCTCGACGAAGAGCTGCTTGTGCAGCGGCAGCAGCTGCATGTGCAGCTCCACCGCGCGCCGGGCGTCGCCGGCCATGGCGGCCTTGCACAGCTCGGCCATGGCGCGCGGCGCGACGTTGGCCGTGACGCTGACGTTGCCGTGGCCGCCGGCGAGCATCAGCGCAAAGGCGGTCGGGTCGTCGCCGGAGTAGATGCTGAAGCCCTTGGGCGCCTGCTTGATCAGCCAGGCGGCGCGGTCGAGGTTACCGGTGGCTTCCTTGATGCCAATGACGCCGGGCACCTGTGCCAGGCGCAGCACGGTGTCGTGCGCCATATCGGCCACGGTGCGGCCGGGCACGTTGTAGAGCACCACGGGGATGTCCACCGCCTCGGCGATGGCGCGGAAGTGACGGTAGATGCCTTCCTGCGTGGGCTTGTTGTAGTAGGGCACCACCTGCAGCGTGCAGTCCGCGCCGACCTTGCGGGCGAACTCCGACAGCTCGATGGCTTCGCGCGTGGAGTTGGCGCCGGCGCCGGCCATGACGGGCACGCGGCCCGCGACCTGCTCGACGGCCACGCGAATGATCTCGCAGTGCTCCTCCACCGACACGGTGGGCGACTCGCCCGTGGTGCCCACGACGCCGATGCAGTCGGTGCCCTCGGCGATGTGCCAGTCGATGAGGCTGCGCAGCGCGGCGTAGTCCACGCTGCCGTCCTCGTGCATGGGCGTGACCAGTGCGACGATGCTTCCGGTAATCGGTGTCATGGGAAAAAGGGGGAGGCTTCCTGGAATCGCGGGATTCTATCCGCGCTGTTTCATGCCCCTTCCGCCCGGGGACTACAGCGGATGGCGTGCCGGCGCAGCCTCCGCAGAGTGCGATGCGTCGCGCATGGCGGCAATGCGTTGCACGAAGCGAGGCGGGCCGTCCAGGAAGCCGTCCTCATAGGCCACCACGCGCAGCCCTCGCGCGGCCTCCAGCAGCTCGCCTGGGCGCAGCAGGAAGTTCGGGTTGCGCGGACGCCCCACCGTCTCGTTGCCCACGGCGAAGGTTTCATACAGCAGCACGCCGCCGTCGGCCAGGCTGTCCAGCAGCCGCGGCAGCAGCGGGCGCCACAGGTAGTTCGTCACCACGACGGCGCCAAAGCGCTCGCCGGGCAGCGGCCAGGGGCCGTTCTCGATGTCGGCCACCACCACGCGCGCCAGGCCGCGCAGCGGTGCCACGGCCTCGGCGTCGCGGTCCACCGCCACCACCTCGAAGCCCTGCTGAAGGAACCAGTGAACGTGGCGGCCGCCACCGCAGGCCACGTCCAGCACGCTGCAGCCCGGGCGCAGCAGCGGCGTGAAGCGGCGGATCCAGGGCGAGGCGGCATCGGCGGGAGAAGAACCAGGGTGCATGGCGAAGGAGGTTTCAGGCATGAAGTTCAGAAGCAGTTCCAGAGCTGGCTCGCGACGCTGAACACCATTGCCGGCCGCAGGTAGGCCGCGAAGACCAGCACCAGCGCCAACACTGCCGCGGCCCAGGCCAGCAGGCGCTTGAAGCGTGCGATGCGCGGCGGCATGGCGGGGCCGCGCCGTCAGGCCGCGCTGGAGGCCGAGGCCACGGCGGGCCGCGCGATGGGGTGTTCGCGCACCGGCTGGTTCACGAGGGCCGCGAACATGCCCAGCGCCACCGCGATCCACCACACCACGTCGTAGCTGCCGGTGGCGTCGTAGAGCTTGCCGCCCAGCCACACGCCCAGGAATGAGCCCAGCTGGTGGCTCAGAAACACGAAGCCGCCCAGCATCGACAGGAAGCGCACGCCGAAGATCTGGGCGATGACGGCATTGGTGGGCGGCACCGTGGACAGCCACAGCACGCCCATCACTGCGGAGAAGACGTAGACGCTCAGCGGCGACAGCGGCAGCGTCACGAAGGCCGTGATGGCCACCGCGCGCAGCGCGTAGATGGCCGAGAGGATGTGGCGCTTGGCCAGGCGCTGGCCCAGCACGCCGGCGGCGTAGGTGCCGATGACGTTGAACAGTCCGATGAGCGCCAGCGCCGTGGTCGCCACCTGGGGCGCCAGCCCGTGGTCCTTGAGGTAGCTGGGCAGGTGCACGCCGATGAACACCACCTGGAAGCCGCACACGAAGTAGCCCGCGGTCAGCAGCCGGAAGCTGCGCGAGCCGAAGGCCTCCTTCAGCGCCGCGCCCACGCTCTGCTGCGGCATGCCGCTGCCCGCGGGCAGCGCGCGCGGCTCGCGCAGGCCGAAGGACAGCGGCACGATCGCCAGCGCCACCGCGCCCAGCACGAAGAGCGCGCTCTGCCAACCCAGCCCGGCGATGAGGCCGTTTTCCACCGGCACCATCAGGAACTGGCCGAAGGAGCCCGCGGCGGCCGCCACGCCCATGGCCCAGCTGCGCTTTTCCGGCGCGACGTGGCGACCGATGACGCCGTAGATCACGGCGTAGGTGGTGCCCGACTGCGCCATGCCGATGAGCAGCCCGGCGCTGCCGGTGAAGGCCAGGCCGCTGGTGGACAGCGCCATCAGCACCAGCCCCAGCGCGTACAGCAGCGCCCCGGCGACGAGCACGCGGAAGGCACCGAAGCGGTCGGCCAGCATGCCGGCGAAGGGCCCGGCCAGGCCCCAGGCAAGGTTCTGTACCGCCAGCGCGAAGGCGAAGGTCTCGCGCGTCCAGCCGCGCTCGGTCGTCACCGGCTGCAGCCACAGCCCGAAGCCGTGGCGGATGCCCATGGACAGCGTGACGATGGCGGCGCCGCACAGCAGCACCTGGGTCATGGAAAGGCGGGACGTGGGGGCTGTGCTCATGGAATTGGAAAAAGAAGGCTGTGTAAAAACACAGGACCCGATTGGGGGTCCTTAGAATTGTGCAATGGCGACCAAGAGCACCACCCCCGCTGCCGCTTACGGCGAAGGCTCCATCCGTGTCCTGAAGGGCCTGGAGCCGGTCAAGCAACGGCCGGGCATGTACACCCGCACCGACAACCCGCTGCACATCGTGCAGGAGGTCATCGACAACGCCGCCGACGAGGCGCTGGCCGGCCACGGCAGGCGCATCGCCGTGACGCTGCATGCCGACGCCTCCGTCTCCGTGGAGGACGACGGCCGCGGCATTCCCTTCGGCCTGCACCCTGAGGAAAAGGTGCCGGTGCTGGAGATCGTGTTCACGCGGCTGCACGCCGGCGGCAAGTTCGACAAGGGCGCCGGCGGCGCCTACAGCTTCTCCGGCGGCCTGCACGGCGTGGGCGTGAGCGTGACCAACGCGCTGGCGACGCGGCTGCAGGTGGAGGTCTGGCGCGAGGGCAAGGCTGCGGCGCTGGCCTTCAGCGGCGGCGACGTGATCGAGCCGCTGGTGGTGCGCAAGGCGGGCGCCTCCGAGAAGAAAGGCGGCACCCGCGTGCGCGTGTGGCCCGACGCGAAGTACTTCGAAAGCCCCGATCTGCCGCGCAACGAGCTCGTGCACCTGCTGCGCAGCAAGGCCGTGCTGATGCCCGGCGTGAGCGTGACGCTGCACATCGAGAAGAGCGGCGAGACGCTGGAGTGGCTCTACAAGGGCGGCCTGCGCGACTACCTGCAGCAGAGCCTGCCGGCCGATCTGCTGATCCCGCTGTTCGAGGGCGAGCGCTACGCCACCGCGGCCGAGACCGAGAACTTCGCCGAAGGCGAGGGCGCCGCCTGGTGCGTGGCCTTCACGGAAGAGGGCGGCACGCTTCGCGAGAGCTACGTCAACCTCATTCCCACCGTGGCCGGCGGCACGCACGAGGCGGGCCTGAAGGACGGCCTGTTCAACGCCGTCAAGGGCTTCGTGGAACTGCACGGACTGCTGCCCAAGGGCGTGAAGCTCATGCCCGAGGATGTGTTCTCGCGCGCGAGCTTCGTGCTCTCGGCCAAGGTGCTGGACCCGCAGTTCCAGGGCCAGACCAAGGAACGGCTGAACTCGCGCGACGCGCTGCGGCTGGTGTCGGCCTTCGTGCGCCCGGCGCTGGAACTGTGGTTGCACCAGCACGTGGAGCACGGCAAGAAGCTGGCGGAGCTGGTGATCAAGCAGGCGCAGACGCGCCAGCGTGCGGCGCAGAAGGTGGAGAAGAAGAAGGGTTCCGGCGTGGCCGTGCTGCCCGGCAAGCTCACCGACTGCGAGAGCCGTGACCTGACGCTCAATGAACTGTTCCTGGTCGAGGGCGACAGTGCGGGCGGCAGCGCCAAGATGGGCCGCGACAAGGAGACGCAGGCAATCCTGCCGCTGCGCGGCAAGGTGCTCAACGCGTGGGAGGTCGAGCGCGACCTGCTGTTCAAGAACAACGAGATCCACGACATCGCGGTGGCGGTGGGCGTGGACCCGCACGGCCCCGGCGACGCCCCCGACCTTTCCGGGCTGCGCTACGGCAAGGTGTGCATCCTCTCCGACGCGGACGTGGACGGCTCGCACATCCAGGTGCTGCTGCTGACCCTGTTCTTCCGCCACTTTCCCAAGCTGATCGAGAAGGGCCACGTGTTCGTGGCCAAGCCGCCGCTGTTCCGCATCGACGCGCCAGCGCGCGGCAAGAAGCCCGCGGCCAAGCTCTACGCGCTGGACGAGGGCGAGCTGGAGGCGATGCTGGACAAGCTGCGCAAGGAAGGCGCGCGCGAGGGCTCTTGGGCCATCAGCCGCTTCAAGGGCCTGGGCGAGATGAGCGCCGAGCAGCTGTGGGAAACCACGCTCAACCCCGACACGCGCCGGCTGCTGCCCGCCGCGCTGGGCCAGCTCGACTTCGCCGCCACCACCCAGTGGCTCACCAAGCTCATGGGCAAAGGCGAGGCTGCGGCGCGGCGCGAGCTCATGGAGCTGCATGGGGACGCGGTGGAGGTGGACGTCTGACACGACGCGGTCATGCGGCCTGGATATACACTGATGAATGTATATCCGGCTGCGGGGAGGCGTGATGCAGGTATCGAAATGGGGCAACAGTCTGGCGGTACGGCTGCCGGCGGCCGTGGTCGAGGCGCTGGGCCTGAAGGAAGGCGACGACATCGAGATCGAGGTCGCCGGTGCGCGCCAGTTCGAGGTGCGCCGCTCTGAGGATGTTGAAGAGGTGCTGCGGCGGCTGCGCGCATACCGGGGGCGCCTGCCGGCGGACTTCAAGTTCGACCGCCTGGAAGCCAATGAGCGCAAGGACTGATGAGGCAGCTCAAGGCGCAGTCCTTCTTTGACACCAACGTGCTGCTCTACGCCTTTTCCGCTGACGTGACCAAGGCCGAGAAGGCGGAAGCCTTGCTCGCGCGCGGCGGGGTGGTCGGGGTGCAGGTGCTCAACGAGTTCACCAGCGTTGCGCGCCGCAAGATGGGCATGGCGTGGTCCGAGATCGAGGACGTGTTGTCCTTGATCCGGCGGCGCTGCAGCGTGCGTCCGCTGACGTTGCAGGTCCACGAGCAGGCGCTGAGGCTGGCGCCCCGGCACGGCTTCTCCTGGTACGACGCCTTGGTGGTGTCGGCGGCGCTGGAGGCTGGATGCCTTGAGCTTCTGAGCGAGGACCTGCACGACGGTCTGCTGGTGGAAGGAACCCTGCGCATCCGCAACCCGTTCAAAAACGATCCTGGCGCCAGTTCCTGAGCGCCGGTTCGACGCTTCGGACAACGCAATTGCAAGCGGCCGGTTCTGCGCCGGCCGAAGAAAAGACCAAGATGGACCAAAGCACGCTTGATTTCGACAGCGGCGCCGGCGGCGACAGTGCCGCGGGCGACGCCATCACCCTGGCGCACTACGCGCAGCAGGCCTACCTGGAGTACGCGCTCAGCGTGGTCAAGGGCCGCGCGCTGCCCGACGTGTGCGACGGCCAGAAGCCGGTGCAGCGCCGCATCCTGTACGCGATGCAGCGCATGGGGCTGTCCTTCACCACCGCCGCGGGTCCTAAACCCGTCAAGAGCGCGCGCGTGGTGGGCGACGTGCTGGGCCGCTACCACCCGCACGGCGACACCGCGGCCTACGACGCGCTGGTGCGCATGGCACAGGACTTTTCCCAGCGCTACCCGCTCATCGACGGCCAGGGCAACTTCGGCAGCCGCGACGGCGACGGCGCCGCCGCCATGCGCTACACCGAGGCTCGGCTGGCACCGATCACGCGGCTGCTGCTCGACGAGATCGACGAGGGCACCGTCAGCTTCGTGCCCAACTACGACGGCTCCACCTCGGAGCCGAAGCAGCTCCCGGCGCGGCTGCCCTTCGTGCTGCTCAACGGTGCCTCGGGCATTGCCGTGGGCCTGGCCACCGAGGTGCCCAGCCACAACCTGCGCGAGGTGGCGGCGGCGGCGGTGGCGCTGATCAAGAACGAGAAGCTCTCCGACGACGAGCTCTTCACGCTGCTGCCGGGCCCCGACTTTCCCGGCGGCGGCCAGATCATCAGCAGCCCGGCCGAGATCCGCGACGCCTACCTCTCGGGCCGCGGCAGCCTCAAGGTGCGCGCGCGCTGGAAGGTCGAGGATCTGGCGCGCGGCCAGTGGCAGATCGTCGTTACCGAACTGCCCCCGGGCGCCAGCGCGCAGAAGGTGCTCGAAGAGATCGAGGAGCTGACCAACCCCAAGGTCAAGACCGGCAAGAAGGCGCTTTCGGCCGAGCAGCTGCAGCTCAAGCAGACCGTGCTGGGCGTGCTGGACGCGGTGCGCGACGAGTCCAGCAAGGATGCCCCGGTGCGCTTGGTGTTCGAGCCCAAGAGCCGCACCGTGTCGCAGCAGGAGTTCATGACCGTGCTGCTGGCGCACACCAGCCTCGAAGGTGGCGCGCCCATGAACCTGACCATGGTCGGCGCCGATGGCCGGCCCACGCAGAAGAGCCTGCGCCAGGTGCTGCTGGAGTGGATTGGCTTCCGCGTGGACACGGTGCAAAAGCGCACCCGCCATCGCCTGGACAAGGTGCTGGACCGCATCCACGTGCTGGAAGGCCGCCAGCTGGTGCTGCTCAACATCGACGAGGTCATCCGCATCATCCGCCACTCGGACGAGCCCAAGGCGGCGCTGATCGAGCGCTTCAAATTGAGCGACCGGCAGGCGGAGGACATCCTCGAAATCCGGCTGCGCCAACTGGCACGGCTGGAGGCGATCAAGATCGAGCAGGAGCTCAAACAGCTGCGCGCCGAGCAGGAGAAGCTGGAGAACATCCTGGCCTCGCCGGCCTCGCTGCGGCGCACCGTCATCAAGGAGATCGAGGCCGACGCCAAGGCCTTCGGCGACGACCGCCGCACGCTGATCCAGGCTGACAAGCGTGCCAGCGTCGAGCTCAAGGTGGCCGACGAGCCGGTGACGGTGGTGGTGAGCCTCAAGGGCTGGGTGCGCGCGCTCAAGGGCCACGAGGTGGATGCCGCCACGCTGGGCTTCAAGGCCGGCGACTCGCTCTACGGCGTCTTCCCCTGCCGCAGCGTGGACACGCTGCTGGTGTTCGGCAGCGCGGCCAAGGGCAGCGGGCGGGTGTACTCGGTGGCGGTGTCGCAGCTGCCGGGCGGGCGCGGCGACGGCGTGCCTATCACCAGCCTGATCGAGCTGGAAGCCGGCACGCAGCCGGCGCACTACTTCGCGGGCAATGCCGCCACCACGCTGTTGCTGGCGCATACCGGCGGCTTCGGCCTGATGGCGCGCGTGAGCGACTTGCAGGGCCGCAACCGCGCGGGCAAGGCCTTCCTGACGCTGGAGGATGGCGAGCACCTGTTGCCGCCCTCGGTGGTGCGGGCCGAGCACAAGCAGGTCGCCTGCCTGAGCCTGGACGGGCGGCTGCTGGTGTTCGCGCGCGAGGAGCTGAAGCTGCAGCCCGGCGGCGGGCGCGGGCTGATCCTGATGGAGGTCAATGCCAAGGAGCCGCTGCTGTCGGCGGCCACCTTCGGCGACACGCTCACCGTCATCGGCAGCGGCCGCGGCGGCAAGGCCAAGGAGGAGACGCTGCGCTGGTCCGGCGTCGCGTCCTACCAGGCCAAGCGCGCCAAGCGCGGGCGCAAGGCCGAAGGCTTTGTGAAGGTGCTGCGCGTGGTCGGTTGAGGCACCGCCCGGTGCTCGCCCTGTGCGGGCGCCGGTTACCGCCCGTTGCCACGCCGCGGCCATGTGGTGGTTGGGAGCGTGAATTCGTTGGCGTCCGACACTGCCTGCCTGCTGGGCTCTTCGCCTACATTCCCCGTCCATCAAATGGGCGGGGACATACTGCCGGCAATATGAATGTGCGGTTTCAATACCGGGATGCATTTTCCCGAAACGTCGGCTGGGTCACGCAGGCGGAGCAGAATCTGCTGCGCGGCAAAAAGGTGGCCGTTGCCGGGATGGGCGGCGTGGGCGGGGTGCATTTGCTGACGCTGGCGCGCCTGGGTGTCGGCGCCTTCCATATTGCCGATTTCGATACGTTCGACCTCGTGAATTTCAACCGCCAGGTCGGTGCCACCATGAGCAGCCTGGGCCAGCCCAAGGCACAGGTGTTGCAGACGATGGCGGTGGACATCAATCCGGAACTGTCGCTCCAGGTCTTCGATGAGGGCGTGAATGTCGGGAATGTCGACGCCTTTCTGGAGGGCGTGGATTTGTATGTCGATGGGCTGGATTTCTTTGCCTTTTCGGCGCGCCGCCTGGTTTTCGAGGCTTGCAGGGCGAAAGGTATTCCGGCCTGCACCGCGGCGCCGCTGGGGATGGGTGCGGCGGTATTGAATTTCATGCCGGGCGGCATGTCCTTCGAGGATTATTTTGGCTGGGGTGATTTGCCGGACGCGGAGAAGGCGCTGCGCTTCCTGGTCGGCCTGGCGCCCGCGGGGCTGCACGGGTCCTATCTGGTGGACCCGTCGGCGGCCAATTTCGCCGAGCAGCGCGGGCCCTCGACCATCATCGGCTGCCAGCTGGCCGCCGGGATGGCGGCGGCCGAGAGCCTGAAGATCCTCCTGAAGCGCGGCAGGGTATGGGCCGCGCCGCACGGGCTGCATTTCGACGCCTACCGCAACCGCTTCGTGCGCACCTGGCGGCCGGGCGGTCATCGCCACCCGCTGCAGCGTCTGGCGGCCTGGATCGGCCGCCGCCGCCTGAGCGCAGTCTCCGGAGCGCGCCATGCCGGCTGAGGTGGGGCTGCGCGCCGTGCTGGAGCTTGCGCGCTGGGCGCCCAGCGGAGACAACACCCAACCCTGGCGCTTCGAAGTGCGCGGCGAGCGCGAGGTGGTGGTGCACGGTTTCGACACCCGCACGCACTGCGTCTACGACCTTGACGGCCATGCCAGCGAGATGTCGCTGGGGGCGCTGCTGGAAACCATGGCCATTGCCGCCACGGGGCAGGGCTGGGCCATGCAGGCGCGGCGGCGCACCGGAGTGCCGAGCGGGCGTATGGTCTTCGAAGTGCGCTTCGAGCCGGACGAGGGCATCCGGCCGGATGAGCTGATCGGCTGCATCGCGTCGCGCAGCGTGCAGCGCCGCGCCATGCGCACGCGGCGGCTGGCAACGGCCGAGAAGCAGGCGCTTGACGCCGCGGTGGCGCCGCACTACCGCTTGCTGTGGCGCGAGCGCATGTCCGAACGGCTAGACATGGCACGGCTGCTGAGCGCCATCGCGCGGGTGCGGCTGAGCATGCCCGAAGGCTGGCGCGTGCACCGCGAGGTCATCGAGTGGAACGCGCGCTACAGCACCGACCGCATGCCAGACCAGTCGCTGGGCGTGGATGCGCTCACGCGCCGGCTCATGCGCTTCGTGCTGGGGCGCTGGGAGCGCGTGCGCTTCTTCAATCGCTACCTGGCCGGCACGGCGATGCCGCGGCTGCAAATGGACCTGATTCCCGGGCTGGCCTGCGGGGCACATTTCGCGCTGGTGGCCGCACGCGAGCCGCGCACGATCGACGACCACGTCGCCGCCGGACGCGCCATGCAGCGCTTCTGGCTCACGGCCACGCGGCTGGGACTGTCGCTGCAACCGGCCATGGCGCCACTGATCTTCGCGCGCTACCTGCGCGAGGGGCGGCCCTTCTCGGCCGAGCTCGGCATGGAGGCCGCCGCCGCGCAGGCGGTGCGGCGGCTGGAGGCGATGCTGGGCACACAAGCGCTGCGCGCGGCGGTGTTCATGGGCCGCATCGGCGAAGGGCCGGCGCCGCGCAGCCGCTCGCTGCGGCTGCCGCTGCAGCAGCTGGAAAGCGTGGACGGCTGATCTCAGCGCTTCTTGCGCGGCTGCGGGCGCGAGATCACCAGCTGCGTGCCGCAGAGGTGGTCGTGCCAATACTGGCGCCGAGGCTGCAGCAGCGCCAGCAGCGCGTAGGCCAGGGCACCCACCACCAGCAGCCCGAAGATCGTGGCGCTGGATTGCAGCCGCGCCAGCCAGGCCGCGATGAGCGCTGGCAGGAACCACAGCCAGCTCGCCAGGTAGCGGCACAGCGCGCGCTTGGGCGTCACGGGGCGGCCCTGCGCATCGACCAGCCGGATGTGCCAGGCCTTCATGGCCACGGTCTGGCCGCCGTAGACCCAGAAGCCGATGAAGTACAGGCCCAGCACCACGAACAGGAAGGCCTGCATCCCGTGCTGGCCCTGCAGCGCGTGGCGCTGCTGGGTCAGCGTTGAGTAAAGCAGGCCGGCCAGCATCAGCACGCCGAACAGCAGCACGCCCTCATAGAGCATGCAGGCCAGGCGGCGCGGCAGGCTGGGCGTCTGCAGCGCGTCGGGAGCGGGGGCGGTCACGGGCGCCTGGCCGCTCGGGAAGCAGCAGGTTCGGTGATGGTGGCGGCGGCTTGCGCGCCGCGCCTGGGCAGCAGGGTGTTCTTGTCCACGAAACTCGGCGTGGCGGCCATCTTGGGCAG
Organism: uncultured Azohydromonas sp.; assembly: GCF_937926365.1. GTDB lineage: Bacteria > Pseudomonadota > Gammaproteobacteria > Burkholderiales > Burkholderiaceae_C > Azohydromonas. Next base: position 19,098 of record NZ_CALAOH010000180.1, read on the forward strand.
CCCGGGTTGCTGGTGCAGCGGTGGTGCCGGGGCACGCGTGACGCTGGTGGTGGTGGCGCCGGGTGCGACCTGCATCTGCGTCGGTCCCACCGGCCTGAGCACGGGCGGCGTGCCGGGCACGCGCACGATGGTGGATTTGGGTGCCACGTCGGCGCTCGGCGGCGCGGCGCGCGCTGGAGCGGGCATGGCGCGCTTGGCCAGCTCGCGTTTCTGATCGGCCGGCAAGGCCTGGTAGGCCTCCCAACTGGCTTGGCGGTCCTGAGAGCTGAGCTGGCGCATTTCCTGGAACTGCACGCGCGCGCGGCTGCGCTCTTCGGGCGTCATGCGCGCCCATTCGTTCATGCGCTGCTGCACACGCTGGCGCTCCTCGGCGGAGAGGCGGGGGAAGCGCATGGCGATCTCCACCCACTTGCGCTGGCGGTCGGGGTCGATGCTGTCCCAGTCGCGCTGCAGCGGCGCCAGCGTGGCGCGCTGCGCCGGGGTCAGGGACGCCCAGGAGGAGCGTTGCGCTGCCGGCTTGGGCGCCTCGGGCGCGGCTGCGCGCGGCGCTTGGGGGGGCGTCGCGGGTGCGCTCTGGGCCAGGGCCGTGGCGGCGCAGGCCAGCCCTGGCAAGGCCAGCAGGACGAGGCGGCAGCGGCGCAGGCTCATCGCGCGGGGATCACGGGTTCTGCTGCTTGCGCAGGAACTCGAAGAAGCCCGGGTCGCTGTAGGCCGTGGGCGGCAGGTCGTCCACCAGCAGCTCGGCATCGATCTGCGCCGCGGCCTCGATTTGGGCGTGGGCATGGTTCCAGTGGATCAGCGCCAGCCCGCCCAACAGCACTACCAGCGGCAGCGCCGCGGCCACGGCGCGCTGGAACCAACCGTCGCGCGGCTCGCCACCGTCGCCCAGGGCCAGCGTCGAGCCCACGGCGTGCACGCTCGGCGCAGTCGCGGCCACCGGCGCCGTGCGGCGCCGCGCCCGCGCGCGCTCCAGCGCCTGCTGGCGCGCGAATCGCAACCGCTCCTCGATGGCATGCGGCTGGCGTTGCGCCTGCTCGCTCAGGCGCGCCGTCACACGCAGCGCGAAACGGGCTTCGAGCGCCTGCGCGTCAAACGGGGGCGTTAGGGGTCGGGAGTGGTTCATGGCGCAATACCTTTGGCGCGCAGAGCCTTGGCCAGCGCATGCACTGCCCTGGAACAGTGTGTCTTCACACTGCCCTCGGAGCAGCCCATGACGGCCGCGGTCTCGGCGACATCGAGCTCTTCCCAGTAACGCAGCAGAAAGGCCTCTCGTTGACGTGCCGGCAACAAAGCAACTTCTTGTTCGATCACTTGCAGCATCTGCGCCCGCGAGGCCTCGGCATCGGCACCCTCGGCGCCCAGGCTGCCGTCCTGCGTTTCGAGCAGTTCCAACAGGTCGAAGTCCTCGTCGCCGGCGCCGTCGAAGCCCGAGAAATTAGTTTCCACCGCCGAGCGCACCTTGCGGCGGCGAAACCAGTCCATGGTGGCGTTGGAGAGGATGCGCTGGAACAGCAGCGGCAGTTCCGCGGCGGGCCGGTCCGCATACTTATCCGCCAGCCGGATCATCGCGTCCTGCACGATGTCGAGCGCCGCGTCCTCGTCACGGACGCTGTAGGCGGTGCGCTTGAAGGCACGCTTTTCGACGCTGGCTAGGAAGTCGGAGAGTTCTTTGTCGGAGGCCAAGAGGGGAAGGGCCGGCGGCGGCAAAACGCGCGCGATTATGCCTGCGCGGTGACAGGGTCCAACGATTCGTCAAGACCCTGTCGCGGCGGTGATGCCATAATTGCGGGTTCGCACAACGCTCTTTGGTCTCAAGCCGCCGCCCGATCCCGGGTGTCTCGTTTTTGACCGCGCAGGTTCCGAATCCGCCCCACAAGGGCGCGAGGAGGGACACCGATGGTTTTTCGTCAGAGAAAATCGCAAAGGTTCTCCATGGACATGTCTGCCGCGGAAGTCAAGGGTGCCCTCCGGGCCCAGCCGCAATCCCCCTCCGCCGAGCTCAACGGCTCCGAAATCCTCGTCCGCAGCCTGCAGGCCGAGGGCGTCAAGTACCTCTGGGGCTACCCCGGTGGCTCGGTGCTCTACATCTACGACGCGCTGTACAAGCAGGACAGCATCCAGCACGTGCTGGTGCGCCACGAGCAGGCGGCCGTTCACGCGGCCGACGGCTATGCGCGCGCCACCGGCGAGGTGGGCGTCGCGCTGGTGACCTCGGGCCCGGGCGTGACCAATGCCGTCACCGGCATCGCCACCGCCTACATGGATTCGATCCCGATGGTGATCATCACCGGGCAGGTGCCTACGGCCGCGATCGGCCTGGACGCCTTCCAGGAGTGCGACACCGTGGGCATCACGCGTCCCGTCGTCAAGCACAACTTCCTGGTCAAGGACGTGCGCGACCTGGCGGTGACGCTGAAGAAGGCGTTCCACATTGCACGCACCGGCCGTCCGGGCCCGGTGGTCGTGGACATCCCGAAGGACGTGTCGCTGAAGACGGCGCCGTTCAGCTACCCGGACAAGGTCGAGATGCGCTCCTACAACCCGGTGCGCAAGGGCCATGGCGGACAGATCCGCAAGGCGGTGCAGCTGCTGCTGCAGGCCAAGCGCCCATATATCTACAGCGGCGGCGGCGTGGTGCTGGCCAACGCGGCGGCCGAGCTGCGCGAGCTGGCCGACCTGCTGGGCTATCCCTGCACCAACACGCTCATGGGCCTGGGCGCCATTCCCGCGAGCGATCCGAAGTTCCTGGGCATGCTGGGCATGCACGGCACCTACGAGGCCAACATGACCATGCAGCACTGCGACGTGCTGCTGGCCGTGGGCGCGCGCTTCGACGATCGCGTGATCGGCAACCCGGCGCACTTCGCGTCGGTGGAGCGCAAGATCGTCCACGTGGACATCGACCCGTCGTCGATCTCCAAGCGCGTGAAGGTGGACATCCCCATCGTTGGCGACGTCAGGGAAGTGCTGCAGGAGCTCATCGTCCAGATCCGCGAAGCCCAACAGCGCCCCGACCAGCAGGCGCTGGCGCACTGGTGGAGCCAAGTCAACGGCTGGCGCCAACGAGAGTGCCTGGCCTACAAGAACAGCACCGAGGTCATCAAGCCGCAGTACGTGGTGCAAAAGCTCGCCGAGTTGACCCGCGGGCGCGACACCTACATCACCTCCGACGTGGGCCAGCACCAGATGTTCGCGGCGCAGTTCTACGGCTTCGAGGAGCCGCGGCGCTGGATCAACTCCGGCGGCCTGGGCACCATGGGCGTGGGCCTGCCCTACGCCATGGGCATCAAGCTGGCCAAGCCCGAGAGCGACGTGTTCTGCATCACGGGCGAAGGCTCGATCCAGATGTGCATCCAGGAGCTCTCGACCTGCCAGCAGTACAAGACGCCGGTCAAGGTCATCTCGCTCAACAACCGCTACCTGGGCATGGTGCGGCAGTGGCAGGAGCTCGATTACGAGGGCCGCTACTCGCACAGCTACATGGACGCGCTACCCGACTTCGTCAAGCTCGCCGAGGCCTACGGCCACGTGGGTCTGAAGATCGAGCGCCCGGCGGACGTGGAGCCCGCGCTGCGCGAGGCCATCCGCCTCACCGACCGCACGGTGTTCCTCGACATCCGCACCGACCCGACCGAGAACGTCTGGCCGATGGTCAAGGCGGGCAAGGGCATCAGCGAGATGCTCCTGGGCTCCGAAGACCTGTAAGGCAAGCCGCACCGGCGCTGCGGCCGGCCAGGGGCAGGGCGTTACCGCGTCCTGTCCCGGCGCCGGCGAGGCCCCGGTCAGCACTGGAACATTCCCCCTGACTTCGAACGCGGGGCCACGGCCCGGCAGTTACCGCTGCCGGCGCTCAGGAGCCCCGGAGGACGAAACGCCATGAAGCACATCATTGCCCTGCTACTGGAGAACGAGCCCGGCGCCCTCTCGCGCGTGGTCGCGCTGTTTTCCGCGCGCGGCTACAACATCGAGAGCCTGACGGTGGCGCCCACCGAGGACGCCTCGCTCTCGCGCATGACCATCGTCACCACCGGCAGCGACGAGGTCATCGAGCAGATCACCAAGCACCTGAACCGCCTCATCGAGGTCGTGAAGGTGGTGGACCTCACGGAAGGCAGCTACATCGAGCGCGAGCTCATGCTCGTGAAGGTGCGCGCCGTGGGCAAGGAGCGCGAGGAGATCAAGCGCACCGCCGACATCTTCCGCGGCCACATCGTGGACGTCACCGACAAGAGCTACACCGTGGAGCTCACCGGCGACGGCGGCAAGCTCGACGCCTTCCTGCAGGCGCTGGACCGCAGCGCCATCCTGGAGACGGTGCGCACCGGTGCCAGCGGCATCGGCCGCGGCGAGCGCATCCTGCGCGTGTGAGTCCGCGCGCCCAACCGGACTTTTCCCCTGTGAAGCGTGAAGAGTGAAGGGTGAGCGGGGGCCGCCGTGCCATCCGTCCCTTGCTGTTCCAGCGTCCGCACGCTTCACGTCTCACCCTTCACGTCTTCGAGAACCCCACTAGGAAGCACCACATGAACGTCTACTACGACAAGGACGCGGACCTGAGCCTGATCAAGGGCAAGAACGTCACCATCATCGGCTACGGTTCGCAGGGCCACGCCCACGCGCAGAACCTCAACGACAGCGGCGTGCGCGTCACGGTGGGCTTGCGCCGCGGCGGCGCGTCCTGGACCAAGGCCGAGAAGGCCGGTCTGAAGGTGGCCGAGATCGCCGACGCGGTCAAGGAAGCCGACGTGGTCATGATCCTGCTGCCCGACGAGCAGATCGCCGCCGTCTACAACGCCGAAGTGGCCCCGAACCTGAAGCCCGGCGCCTCGCTGGCCTTCGCTCACGGCTTCAACGTCCACTACGGCCAGGTCGTGCCGCGCGAGGACGTGGACGTGTGGATGGTCGCCCCCAAGGCTCCCGGCCACACCGTGCGCTACACCTACACGCAAGGTGGCGGCGTGCCGCACCTGATCGCCGTGTACCAGGACAAGACCGGCCGCGCCCGTGACTTGGCCCTGTCCTACGCCGCGGCCAACGGCGGCGGCAAGGCCGGCATCATCCAGACCAACTTCCGCGAAGAAACCGAGACGGACCTGTTCGGCGAGCAGGCCGTGCTGTGCGGCGGCACCGTGGAGCTGATCAAGGCCGGCTTCGAGACGCTGGTGGAAGCCGGCTACGCGCCCGAGATGGCCTACTTCGAGTGCCTGCACGAGCTCAAGCTGATCGTGGACCTGATCTACGAAGGCGGCATCGGCAACATGAACTACTCGATCTCCAACAACGCCGAGTACGGCGAGTACGTCACCGGCCCGCGCGTGGTGACCGAGGAGACCAAGAACGCCATGCGCCAGTGCCTGAAGGACATCCAGACCGGCGAATACGCCAAGAGCTTCATCCTGGAGAACAAGGCCGGCGCCCCGACCCTGATCTCCCGCCGCCGCCTGACCGCCGAGCACCCGATCGAGCAAGTGGGCGAGAAGCTGCGCGCCATGATGCCCTGGATCAAGGCCAACAAGATGGTGGACAAGAGCCGCAACTGATGCTGGCTTGAACCCCGTCGTTAAAGGCCGCCGCGTGCGGCCTTTTTCTTTGGCGTGCAGTGCGCGGCCGCGGGCGATATGCCCTCAAGCCGCTGGGCCGGGTGGCCCGGGACTAAAATTGGTACTTGGGGTATGAAAATTCCGCGCTTGCAGCCTCAGGCCCGCTCAGCGGCCCTGTGGAGCCCGCCGCAAATGTATGCTCGTGGCCCGGTGGCAAGAGTCGGTCGATGCGTGCGGGATCGTGGCAATGGTTGTGTCGACGCTATTCGGTGGTGCCACAGGGTGCTGCCAATATGTCGATGTTTCTGACGCGCACCGGGGTGCCGTCGCTTGAAAACGGGTGGTGCATGGACGGCGGTCCTTCTCCGATGTCGGCATTCAAGAGCCGGGGTGGTGTGGCCCGGATATTCAGAGCCTTGGGTTATTCACTTTCAGGGTTGGCCGCTGCCTTCCGTTTCGAAAGTGCTTTCCGGCAGGAACTGCTGCTGATCGCCGTCGTGGTGGGGCTGGCCCTCGTGGCGAGGCTGCCGGCCATCGAGTGGGTGATGCTGGTGATGAGCATGGGCTTCGTGCTGGTCACCGAGCTACTCAATTCCGCCCTGGAAGCGGTGGTGGATCGCGTGTCGCTGGAGCGGCACCCCTTGTCCGGACGCGCCAAGGACATTGCCAGTGCCGCAGTGCTCATCAGCATGGGCTGCTTGGCCTTTGCTTTCATTGCCCTGGTTCTTCCCCGGTTGGGTGTGGTGCTGGGCCTGCTCAAGTGAGCCGGCCATGAGGGGGCAGGGGCCGCGCTAAGTTTGGCGCTTGGGATCTTCATTCAAAAAAAGAAATGCTGTTGGCTTGGGAATAATTTCGCCCAAGTCGGCGGGTAATGATTTGTGTTCGCTTCTTTCTGGTAATTGGCGATGGCTGGATCGGATGGCCAGCATTGAGGGCTGGATTTAACTGGGGGCTGGCTGGGTTCGCCTCAATAGGGAACCACAGGTTGTTGTCGTGTCTGCGTTTCTGGTTGGGGTGTGGGCAGCTGTGCTGTGTGTTTCAATTGGATATTCGACAGAAAATCACGCGGTGATAAAAATATCAGCTGGCCACAGTGATGTGGTGGTTTATTGGTCGGCATGCCGTGCCGGCTGGGGCGTGGATGACTTCGGTTATCCTTTGGGGTTTGCAAAATCAATCCCTGGGGCTTGCGAGATCTCGCTGCTCCCACGCTGCATGAATGACTTGAACCGCGACGACGCCGAGGCCGTTGAGGCGAACGAGGCGACGGACCCCGTGCGCCCGCGCCGCAAGGGCATCTACATCCTGCCCAATCTGTTCACGCTGGCGGCGCTGTTCGGCGGCTTCTACGCTGTGGTGATGGCGATGAACGGGCGCTTTGAGCAGGCAGCCATCGGCATCTTCTGCGCGGCGGTGCTCGACAGCCTGGACGGCCGCGTGGCGCGCATGACCAACACGCAGAGCGCCTTCGGCGAGCAGATGGACAGCCTCTCCGACATGGTGAGCTTCGGCGCGGCGCCGGCGCTCATCGTCTACGAGTGGGCGCTCAAGGGTCTGGGCAAGCCGGGCTGGATCGCCGCCTTCGTCTACTGCGCGGGCGCGGCGCTGCGGTTGGCGCGCTTCAACACCAACATCGCGGTGGTGGACAAGCGCTTCTTCCAGGGCCTGCCCAGCCCGGCGGCGGCGGCGCTGATCATCGGCTTCATCTGGGTGATGGACAACGCCGGCTGGCGCGAGGCGTGGAGCGTGAACTGGCTGTGCTGGAGTGCCTTCGGGCTGACGCTGTACGCGGGGCTGACCATGGTCACCAACGTGCCCTTCTACAGCTTCAAGGACGTGAACTTCAAACGCACGGTGCCCTTCATCGTCATCGTGGCCATCGCGCTGGGCATTGCCGTGATCACGCTGCACCCGCCGCTGGTGCTGTTCGGGCTCTTCGTGGTGTACGGCTTCTCGGGCTACGCGGTGTACGTCTACAAGCGCAGCAAGGGCCGCCCGGTGAGCGTGATCGCCACCTCCACCGACGAGCCCGACGAGGCCGGCCTGCACCGTTGAGCGCCGCTTGGGCGGGACGGCTGCGCGCGGTGCCTTGCATGCTATGGCGGCGATAGGCAACCCCCTTTGGGGTGACCCGAAGGGGCGTGCTATATTGAGTTGATGTCGTCCCGCGCCACCGCCCTGTCTCTACTGCTGCTAGGAGTGCTGCGGGCGCGCTGATCGACTTCGTCCTTCCTACGGATCAACGGCCCGCCAGCGTCTCGCAGCGGGCCGTTTGCTTTTTCCGTGGCTGCGAGGCATCCCTTCCCAGGAGATCCCATGCCGATGTTGCTTGACCCCGCCAAGAAGTACCGTGCCTTTGCGCCCGTGCGGCTGGCCGACCGCACCTGGCCGGACGCGGTGCTGACCCGCGCGCCGGTGTGGTGCAGCGTGGACCTGCGCGATGGCAACCAGGCCTTGATCGAACCCATGGACCCGGCGCGCAAGATGCGCCTGTTCAGCGCGCTGGTGGACATCGGCTTCAAGGAGATCGAGGTCGGCTTCCCCTCGGCGTCGCAGGTGGACTTCGACTTCGTGCGCCAGCTCATCGAGCAGGACCTGATTCCCGCGGACGTCACGATCCAAGTGCTCACGCCGGCGCGCGAGGAGCTGATTCGCCGCACCTTCGAGGCACTGGCCGGTGCGCCGCGCGCCATCGTGCACGTCTACAACGCCACCGCGCCGCTGATGCGCCGCGTGGTGCTGGGACTGGACGAGGACGGCATCGTCGAGCTGGCCGCGAGCCACGCGCGGCTGATCCGGCAGCTGGCCCAGGAGCAGCCCGGAACGGCCTGGACTTTCCAGTATTCGCCCGAAATGTTCTCTGGCACCGAGCTGCCGTTCAGCAAACGGGTGGTCGATGCCGTCACCGCCGAGTGGGCGCCCACGGCCGAGCGCAAGTGCATCATCAACCTGCCGTCCACCGTCGAGCACTCCACGCCCAACGTCTTCGCCGACATGGTGGAGTGGATGCACCGTCACCTGGCGCGGCGTGACGCGATCGTGCTGTCAGTGCACCCGCACAACGACCGCGGCACCGGCACCGCCGCGGCGGAGCTGGCGCTGATGGCCGGTGCCGATCGGCTGGAGGGCTGCCTCTTCGGCAACGGCGAGCGCACCGGCAACCTCGACATCGTCAACGTCGCGCTCAACCTCTACACCCAGGGCGTCTCGCCGAATCTGGACTTCTCCGACATTGATGACATCCGCTGCACCGTCGAGCACTGCAACCAGTTGCCGGTGCCGGCGCGCCATCCCTACGTGGGCGACCTGGTCTACACCTCCTTCTCAGGCTCGCACCAGGACGCGATCAAGAAGGCCTTCGCCGCGCGCCGCGACGGCGACGTGTGGGACATGCCCTACCTGCCCATCGACCCACAGGATCTGGGCCGCAGCTACGAGGCGGTGATCCGCGTCAACAGCCAGTCGGGCAAGGGGGGCATTTCGTACCTTCTGGAGAAGGAGTACGGCCTGGTGCTGCCACGGCGGCTGCAGATGGAGTTCAGCCGTCGCGTGCAGGCGGTGATGGACACCGAGGGCCGCGAGCTCAGCGCCGCTGACCTGTGGGCGCTGTTCGATTGCGAGTACCGCCTGGAGCGTGTGGCGCTGGGTGCGGTACGGCTGGAGGAGGCGGGCGGCGGCCGCATGCGCGTGCAAGCGCAGGGCACGATCGAAAGCCAGGCGCTGGTGCTGCATGGCGAGGGCAACGGTCCGGTGGACGCCTTCGTGGCTGCTTTGCGCGCACACGTCGGCACGGAGGTACAGGTGCTGGACTATCACGAACATGCGCTGGGCGCGGGTGCGCAGGCACGCGCGGCCGCCTACATCGAGCTGCGCGTGGGTGCGCAGGTGCTCTTTGGCGCCGGCATCGACGCCAACATCGTCAACGCCTCGCTCAAGGCGCTGCTGTCGGGACTGGCGCGCGCCGGTGTCGTGGCGGGCCCTGCGGCGATGCAGGAACAGGCTGCCTGAAGGAGACAAGGCCATGAGCGACAAGCTGATCATCTTCGACACCACCTTGCGTGACGGCGAGCAGTCGCCCGGCGCGTCCATGACCCGCGACGAGAAGCTGCGCATCGCGCGCCAGCTGGAGCGGCTGCGCGTGGACGTGATCGAGGCGGGCTTCGCCGCCGCCAGCCCCGGCGACTTCGAGGCCGTGCGCACCATCGCCTCGCACATCCGCGAGGCGACCGTGTGCTCGCTGGCGCGCGCCAACGACCGCGACATCTCGCGCGCGGCCGAGGCGCTCAAGGACGCGCCGCGCTCGCGCATCCACACCTTCATCGCCACCAGCGAGCTCCACATGGAGAAGAAGCTGCGCATGACGCGCGAGCAGGTGCTGGAGCAGGGGCGGCTGGCGGTGCGCTTCGCACGCAACCTGTGCCCGGACATCGAGTTCTCGCCCGAGGACGGCTACCGCTCCGATCCGGACTTCCTGTGCCGCGTGCTGGAGGCGGTGATCGAGGAGGGCGCCACCACCATCAACGTGCCCGACACCGTCGGCTACGCCATCCCCGAGCTCTACGGCAACTTCATCCGCATGCTGCGCGAGCGCGTGCCCAACTCGGACAAGGCGGTGTGGTCGGTGCACTGCCACAACGACCTGGGCATGGCAGTGGCCAATTCGCTGGCTGGCGTGAAGATCGGCGGTGCACGCCAGGTGGAATGCACCATCAACGGCCTGGGGGAGCGCGCGGGGAACACCTCGTTGGAGGAAGTCGTGATGGCCGTGAAAACGCGGCGCGACCACTTCGGGCTGGAGGTAGGTATCGACACCACGCAGATCGTGCCGGCCTCACGCCTGGTGGCGCAGACCACGGGCTTCGTGGTGCAGCCCAACAAGGCGGTGGTGGGCGCCAATGCCTTCGCGCATGCCAGCGGCATCCACCAGGACGGCGTGCTCAAGGCGCGCGACACCTACGAAATCATGCGTGCGGAGGACGTGGGCTGGAGCGCCAACAAGATCGTGCTGGGCAAGCTCTCGGGCCGTAATGCTTTCCGCCAGCGGCTGCAGGAACTGGGCGTGGAACTGGAGTCCGAAGCCGAGCTCAACGCCGCCTTCGCGCGTTTCAAGGATCTGGCCGACCGCAAGAGCGAGATCTTTGACGAGGACATCATTGCGCTGCTGGGGGATGAGAGCGTTACCAGCGAACACGAACATTACCGTCTGCTGGCGCTGGCTCAGCGCTCCGAAACCGGTGAACGTCCCTTCGCCCGCGTGGTGTTCGCCGCTGGTGAGCAGGAGCACCATGCAGAAAGCGAAGGTAACGGGCCGGTGGATGCCAGCCTTAAAGCCATCGAATCGAAAGTAAGAAGTGGTGCGGAACTGTTGCTGTATTCAGTCAATGCCATCACCTCGGGCAGCACAGAATCTCAGGGCGAGGTGACGGTGCGGCTGCAGCTTGGTGGCCGGGTGGTCAACGGCGTCGGGGCCGACCCTGACATCGTTATCGCCTCGGCCAAGGCCTATCTGTCGGCGCTGAACAAGCTCCACAGCCAAGCCGAGCGCGTGGCGGCACAGGGCTAGCAAGGAGGCAGCTGGCCTGCAGAGACCGAAGCATGTGCAAGTTCACTTGAGGAAGTTGCTCTAAGTTTTTGATATTGCATATGTTTTTACCCTCCTTTAAACTCTGCAGCCTCCGCAGTCCGGAAGTTTGACCGTGCGTCGCCTTAACAATCTCCGCCTGATGACCTGGTCGCTAGCCGTGCTGATCGGCACGGCTTTGTTGCAGCCCTTTGATGCCGAGGCGGCTGGCCGAAAACCGGCGCGCAAGGCGTCGGCGCGTGTCGAGGCGAAGGTTGCGAAAACCAAGGCGGTGCGCACAGTGTTGGCACGCCGCAGCGCGCCGGAGGTTGAGGCCGCGCCGGCCCGGCTGTCCTTCGGCCACATCTACGGCCTGCACGGCACCAGCGATCCGCTGGACCTGAAGTCCAGCGTCGCCTTGGTGATGGACCAGGACACCAACGAGGTCCTGTTCAGCAAGAACCCGCAGGCCGTGCTGCCCATTGCCTCCATTACCAAGCTGATGACGGCGCTGGTCGTGACCGAGGCGCAGCAGCCGCTGGACGAAGTGCTGACCATCACGGAGGAAGACGTCGACACCGAGAAGAACAGCAGTTCGCGGCTGGCCGTTGGCAGCAGGCTGACGCGAGACGAGATGCTGCACTTGGCGTTGATGGCTTCCGAGAACCGCGCCGCCAACGCGCTTGGCCGCCACTATCCGGGCGGACTGGAGGCCTTCGTCGCCGCCATGAACCGCAAGGCGCGCGAGTTGGGCATGAACGACACGCACTACGCGGAGCCCACCGGACTGTCCAGCCGCAACCAGTCCAGTGCGCGTGACCTGGCGGCGCTAGTCAAGTACGCGCATGGCAATCAGCTCCTGCGCGAGTACTCGACTTCACCCGAGCATGTAGTGTCCCTGGGCAGCCGCCAGGTGGCCTTCCACAACACCAACGGCCTGGTGCGCGGCGGCAGCTGGGACATCGGCCTGCAGAAGACCGGCTACATCAGCGAAGCCGGGCGCTGCCTGGTGATGCAGGCGGACCTGGCCGGCCGCAAGTTGATCATGGTGCTGCTGGATTCCGCCGGGAAATACTCGCGCATCGGTGACGCCGAGCGGCTACGCAAGTGGCTCGTTCAGGGCGCCGCTTCGGGCGTTAAAGCCATGGCCAGCAACGGCGACTGAGCAGATTCAAGCTACGTCACCGCGCCTGGTGCGCCAGGCGGGTGCAAGGCAAAAGGCCTGTCCCAGCAGACAGGCCTTTTTCTTTGGGTGACCTGGGGGCGCCTCAGCTCTGGTGCGACTGCTGTCCCAGCGCGCGCGAGATTTCGGCCGCGGTGGACTTGATGCGCTCGATCCAGCCTTCTTCCAGCCGGTCGGACGGTGCCGAGAGCGACAGGCCGGCCACGAGCTGGTTCTGGTCGTCGTAGATGCCCGCCGCCATGCAGCGCACGCCCAGCTCCAATTCCTCGTCGTCGCGCGCAATCCCCTGCTGGCGCACGTTGGTGAGCTCGCGCTCCAGCCGCGGCAGGTCGGTGATGCTGTTGCGCGTGTGTCCGGCCAGCCCGGTGCGAGTGGCGTAAGCGCGCACGCGCTGTGGCTCGTCATGGGCCAGGAACAGCTTGCCAACCGAAGTCAAGTGCAGCGGGGCACGGCCGCCCACCGCACGCACTACCTGCATCCCGGAGCGCTCGCTGTAAGTGCGCTCGATGTAGACGATCTCGTCGCCCTGGCGCACCGACAGGTTGACCGTCTGGTGCGTGAGCCTGTGGAGCTCACGCATCGGCCCCAGCGCCGCGTCGCGCACGTCCAGCCGTGCTTTCACGAGATTGCCCAGCTCCAGCAACCGCATGCCCAGCCGATAGCTACCGGCTTCGGGGCGGTCCACAAAACGGCCCGCCGCCAAGTCATTGAGAATGCGGTGCGCCGTGGAGGGATGCAGTCCGGTGCGCTCGCTGATCTCCTTGAGCGATACCGGGTCACGATGAGCCGCCAACACGTCCAGCAGGGCAAAGCTGCGCTCCAGGACCTGGATCGTGGGCGTCTGAACTTCCTTCTTCTGCATGTCGCTGATTGTGCTGTGGTTGGCAATATTTTGCATCGCGAAAATCCACTTTGCCCGTTGATATGAAGTCTCCGGGTTCTCCCGGGTGTGCAGCCCTCCACAGCAAAGCTGGCCGTGCAGGGGGAGGCGGTCAGCGCAAGGGGGCGTCCAGGGCCCGAGCGGCCCCGACACCGGCGAGCACGGCGCCTTCCAGTGTGGCGGGGTAGGGGCCCTGCACGTAATCGCCGGCGGCCCACAGGCCCGGTGCGATGTGCGCGGGCGGTCGCTGCAACTCGGGCGTGCAGGCGAAGGTGGCGCGTCGTTCGGCGACCACGCGTTTCACGCAAGGTGGCTGGCGCCAAGTGCCGGCCGGGAAATCCCGTAGCAGTTGCTCCCGCACGGCTTCGCCCGTGGCTGAGAGTCCGCGCGCTGTCCAGGGGGCTGCGCCGCTGATGACGGCGGCAAAGCAGCCTGGCATGCCGCTCAGCGCGCCGTGGTCGAAGAGGAACTGCGCCGGGGCGGTGTCGGATTCATGCAACTGCAGCATGGGCTGCGCCAGCCGGGTGCCCGGACTCTCCAGGTACACGGTCACGATCGGTTCGTACCGCAGGGCCGCAGCCTGCGCGGCCCAGTCCGGCGCCAGAGGTTGGACCAGCCGCGTGGCCTCGGTGGCGCTGGCGGCCAGCACTACGGCATCGAACCGCTGGCCCTGCACTTGCCAGGCGCCGCTGTCGTCCCGCAACAGTGCCTGGACGCGGGCGCCGACGCGCAGCGTGGCGCCCTGGCGGCACAGCCAGTTGCCGGCGGGTTCCGGCAGCAGGGCCGAGAGCGGCCGGCGCGGCAGCAGCAGGTCGGCCGCGCCGGCGCCGCCGAAGAGCGCGTCCTTCAGCACGCGCAGGAATACCGAAGCACTGGCGTGCTCGGCCGGCGTGTTCAGCGCCGCCACGCATAACGGGTCGATCAGCTCGGCACGCACGCGTGGCGACAGCGGCTGGCACAACCGGGCCACGCTCCAGTCGGAAGGACAGCGGAAGCGCATCGCCGCCCAGCGCAGCGAGGTGCCCAGCAGGCCCAGTCGTTCGCCCGGGCTCCAACCCTCGCGGCGCAGCACGGCCCAGCCGAAGGTGGCCAACGGGGGGCCCGGCGGCAGGCGCAGTCCCTGACCGTCGGGCGTGACGAGCGCCAGCGGCAGGCGCTGCAGCACCTGCTCCGGATCGACGCCGACACGGCGCATCAGAGCCAGCGTCTGGCGGTAGGCGCCGATGAGGATGTGCTGGCCGTTGTCGAGCACGCCGTCGGGCAGGGCGCGTGCGCGTCCGCCCAGGTGCGGAGCCATTTCGAACAGTGTGACGCGATGGCCGCGCGCCACCGCCTCCACCGCCGCGGCCAAGCCGGCCCAGCCGCCGCCGACGACGCCCACGTCCAGCGCCCGCGCCGCCGTGCCGGGCCGCAGCGCCGACGCGGCCATCAGCGTGCCTGCCAGTTGGTACGCATGGCGATCCAGACCTTGCGTAGCGGCGTGAGCGAGATGCGCTGGTGCAGCACCTGAAAGCCGGCAGCCTCGATCTCGCGCAGCAGCGTGCGGTAGATCTGCGCCATCATCAGCCCCGGCCGCTGGGCTCGCCGATCCTCCTCCGGCAGCAGCGCTAGCGCCTCGTCATAGAGCCGGTGCGCGCGCTCGGCCTGGAAGCGCATCAGTGCCGTGAAGCGCTCGCTGTAGCCCCAGGGCGCCTCGCGCCTGAGGATCTCGCTGGCCTTGACGTCGAAGCGCTGCAACTCGCTCACCGGCAGGTAGATGCGTCCGCGCCTCGCATCCTCGCCCACGTCGCGGATGATGTTGGTGAGCTGCATCGCCTGGCCCAGCGTGTGCGCGTATTGCAGCGTCTTCTCCTGCGTGCGGCCGAAGATGCCGGCGGCCACCTCGCCCACGATGCCTGCCACCAGGTGGCAGTAGCGTTGCAGCGCGGGGAAGTCCAGGTAGCGCGTCTGCTGCAGATCCATCTCGCAGCCTTCGATCACGGCGTGGAGCTGGCGCGGCTCAATGCCGTAGTCCGCCACGTGCGGGATGAGCGCGTGCATCACCGGGTGGCTGGGCTTGCCGGCGAAGGCGGAGGCCACCTCCTGGCGCCACCAGGCCAGCTTGGTGGCGGCCACGCCGGGGTCATGGGTCTCGTCCACCACGTCGTCCACCTCGCGGCAGAAGGCATAGAAAGCCGTGATGGCTTCGCGCCGCGGCGGCGGCAGGAAGCGAAAGGCGTAATAGAAGGACGAGCCGCTGGCCGCCGCCTTCTCCTGCACGTATTGCTGCGGCGTCATGCGGGGCTCCGGGCTACGGTGCCGGCGCGCATACCCAGGGCACGCCACAGCAGGCGCGGCACGTCAGAGGCGTCCAGCTTGGGACGCCGGGCGAGTGTGGCGTGGTTCATCAGCTCGATTTTCTCAAGGATGCGCAGTCCGCCCTGCACCACCAGGCGTAGCTCCCAGCCTGCGCGTCCGGGCAGTCGGTGCACCAGCGGCGCACCGGAAATCATCAGCGCGCGCGCCCAGTCGCAAAGCTCACGCACCAGAGCCTGCGTTGCGGCGTTGTCCTGCTGCACTTCGAGTTGTTGCAGCGTCAGGCCGTGGCGCGCCGCGTCAGCCAGCGGGACGTAGTGGCGGCCGCGTGGCAGGTCCACGCTGAAGTCTTGCCAGAAGTTGATGAGCTGCAGCGCGCTGCAGATGGCGTCGGACTGCGCCAGCGCGGTGCGCTCCTGCACGCCGTAGAGGTGCAGCAACAGCCGCCCGATGGGGTCGGCCGAGCGGCGGCAGTAGTCCAGCAGCGCGGCACGGTCGGGGTAGTGCGGGTTGCCAGTGTCCTGCTCGAAGGCGCTGAGCAGATCGCCCAGCAGTTGCGGCGGTAGTGCGAAGCGGCGCATCTGCACGGCCAGCGGCTCGAACACACGGTGCCAGCGCTGGTCCAGCGGTGGCTGTCCCGCGGCGCAGCGCTCCAGCTCTGCACGGTAGGCGCCCAGTGCCGCCAAGCGCTGCACGGGCGGCGTGTCGCCCTCGTCGGCGATGTCGTCAGCGGTGCGCGCGAAGTGGTAGATGGCGACCACGGCCGGGCGCAGAGCCGGCGGACACAGCGCGGAGGCGACGGGAAAGTTTTCGTAGTGGTCGATGCTCACGGTGCGCGATTGTCCATGGCAGATCCCCTGTCTCCGGGGACGCTGCGGCGGCAGGCTAAAATGCACGGTTTGCCGAATCACTGCGCAATGCCGGCCTCGCTCGGGCGGCACTGCTGGGACAACGGCGCGGGTGGCGAAATTGGTAGACGCACCAGGTTTAGGTCCTGACGCCAGCGATGGCGTGCCGGTTCGAGTCCGGCCCCGCGCACCACACAAGCAACGAAAGAGCACGACATCATGACCGTCCAAGTGGAAACCCTCGACAAGCTGGAGCGCCGCATCACGCTGACGCTGCCCGCGGACGCCATCAACAATGAGGTGCAGTCGCGCTTGAAGAAGCTTTCGCGCACTGTCAAGGCTGACGGCTTCCGTCCGGGCAAGGTGCCGATGAGCGTGGTGGCGCAGCGCTATGGCTTCTCGGTGCAGTACGAGGTCATGAACGACAAAGTGGGCGAGGCCTTCGCCAACGCTGCTACCGAAGCCAAGCTGCGCGTGGCCGGCGCGCCCAAGATCACGCAGAAGGAAGAGGCCGGTGAAGGCCAGCTGGCGTTCGACGCCACCTTCGAGGTCTATCCGGACGTGAAGATCGGCGACCTCTCCGCCGCTGAGATCGACCGCGTGGCCACCGAGGTCAGCGAAGAAGCGATCGACAAGACCATCGATATCCTGCGCAAGCAGCGCCGCAGTTTTTCCGAGCGTGCCGCCGAGGAGGATGCTGCCGAAGGCGACCGTGTCACCATCGACTTCGAAGGCAAGATTGACGGCGAGCCTTTCGCTAGCGGCAAGGCTGAAGGCTTCCAGTTCATCATCGGCGAAGGCCAGATGCTGGAGCAGTTCGACAAGGCCGTGCGCGGCATGAAGACTGGCGAGAGCAAGACTTTTCCGCTGCAGTTCCCCGAGGACTACCACGGCAAGGACGTTGCGGGCAAGGAAGCCGACTTCCTGGTCACGATGAAGAAGATCGAGCAGCAGCACCTGCCCGAGGTGAACGAGGAATTCGCCAAGTCGCTGGGCATCAGCGAAGGCACGGTGGAGGCCTTGCGCGCCGACGTGAAGAAAAACCTGGAGCGCGAGGTGAAGTTCCGCGTCCAGGCCAAGAACAAGGCCGCCGTGATGGACGCACTGGTCAAGGCCGCCGAACTGGACCTGCCCAAGGCGTTGGTGGAAGACGAAGTCGCGCGCATGACGCAGAACGCCCGCGCCGACCTCAAGCAGCGTGGCATCAAGGACGCTGACAAGGCTCCGATCCCCGCCGAAATCTTCCAGCCGCAGGCCGAGAAGCGCGTGCGTCTGGGCTTGGTGGTGGCCGAGCTGGTGCGTGCCAACAACCTGCAGGCCAAGCCCGAGCAGCTGCAAGCGCACATCGAGGAGATGGCTCAGAGCTACGAGAACCCGGCCGAGGTGGTGCGCTGGTATCTCAGCGACCGCCAGCGCATGGCTGAAGTCGAGGCCGTGGTGATCGAGAACAATGTCACCGAGTTCGTGCTGAGCCAAGCCAAGGTCAGCGAGAAGCAGCTGCCCTTCGAGGAGCTGATGGCCGGCTAAGGCTTTGCTCCCAGAGGGCCGGAGGGCGCCGTGCCGCAAGGCCGGCGCCCTTGTTTTCTTCACGACATAATCGTCGCGGAACCTCCCCTGTAAGGACAATCCTCATGAGTGCGCTGGATACGAACAATCTGGGCATGGTGCCCATCGTCATCGAACAGTCGGGCCGCGGCGAGCGCGCGTACGACATCTACAGCCGGCTGCTGCGCGAGCGGGTGATCTTCCTGGTGGGACCGGTCAACGACCAGACGGCCAACCTGGTGGTGGCGCAGCTGCTGTTCTTGGAGAGCGAGAACCCGGACAAGGACATCTCGCTTTACATCAATTCCCCGGGCGGCAGCGTGAGTGCGGGCATGTCGATCTACGACACGATGCAGTTCATCAAGCCCGACGTCTCTACGCTGTGCATGGGCATTGCGGCCAGCATGGGTGCGTTCCTGCTGGCAGCCGGCGCGCAGGGCAAGCGTTTCTCGCTGCCCAATTCCAAGGTCATGATCCACCAGCCGCTGGGCGGGGCGCAGGGCCAAGCGACGGACATCGAGATCCACGCCCGCGAGATTCTCAAGACCCGCGAGCAGCTCAACCGCATCCTGGCTGAGCGCACCGGCCAGCCGCTGGAGAAGATCCAGGCCGACACCGAGCGCGACTATTTCATGTCCGCGTCCGAAGCCAAGGCTTACGGGCTGATTGATCAGGTTATTGATCGCCGGCCCTGACGGCAGCCTGCTGCGTGCCGTTTTCACAGAGGAAACGGCGCTTGGCGTGGCTTCTTAGGCACCTTGGGCGACGGGGCTCTCCGGACACGGGGAGCCCCGTTTCCCATTGCACTATCATTGACCCGACCCCCTTAACGCGCACTTGCGACCCTAAATTCCATGGCCGACAAAAAAGGCGCTTCGAGCGAGAAGGTGCTGTATTGCTCGTTCTGCGGCAAAAGCCAGCACGAGGTGAAGAAGCTCATTGCCGGCCCCTCGGTGTTCATCTGCGACGAGTGCATCGAGCTGTGCAATGACATCATCCGTGACGAGGTGCCACCTGAAGGTGCCGCCAAGTCCGCCAAGTCTGACCTGCCTACCCCAGGTGAGATCAAGGCTAGCCTGGACCAATATGTGATTGGTCAGGAGGTGGCCAAGCGCACGTTGGCCGTGGCCGTCTACAACCATTACAAACGCCTGAAGCACATGGGTGGGAGCAAGGAGGAGGTGGAGCTCAGCAAGAGCAACATCCTGCTCATCGGCCCCACCGGCTCGGGCAAGACGCTGCTGGCGCAGACGCTGGCGCGACTGCTCAACGTGCCCTTCGTCATCGCCGACGCCACCACGCTGACCGAGGCCGGCTACGTGGGCGAGGACGTCGAGAACATCATCCAGAAGCTGCTACAGAACTGCAATTACGATGTCGAGCGCGCGCAGCGCGGCATTGTCTATATCGACGAGATCGACAAGATCAGCCGCAAGGCCGACAACCCCAGCATCACGCGCGACGTCTCCGGCGAAGGCGTGCAGCAGGCGCTGCTCAAGCTGGTCGAGGGCACCATGGCCAGCGTGCCGCCGCAGGGCGGGCGCAAGCATCCGAATCAGGATTTCCTGCAGATCGACACGACCAACATCCTGTTCATCTGCGGCGGTGCCTTCGATGGGCTAGAGAAAGTGATCCAGAACCGTACCGAGAAATCGGGTATCGGTTTCGCCGCCACAGTCCATAGCAAGAGCGAGAAGCGCGTGTCGGACCTGTTCCGCGAGGCGGAACCTGAAGACCTCATCAAGTTCGGCCTGATCCCGGAACTGGTGGGCCGTTTGCCAGTGGTCGCCACGCTGGGCGAGCTGACCGAGGACGCGCTGGTGCAGATCCTCACCGAACCCAAGAACGCGTTGGTCAAACAATACCAGCGGCTCTTCGGCATGGATGGTGTGGAGCTGGAACTCCGCCCCTCGGCGCTGTCGGCCATCGCGCGCAAGGCGCTGGTGCGCAAGACGGGCGCGCGCGGTCTGCGCTCGATCATGGAACACGCCCTCATCGACACCATGTTTGATCTGCCCAACCTCGATGGCGTGGCCAAGGTCGTGGTGGATGAACACAACATCGAAGAGGGAGCCAAGCCACTGCTCGTCTACCGCGAGCAGAAGGCCAGTGCCTGAGATAACCCTCGTTTCTTTCCGATCTCCGACACGGCGGCGGCCGTTCCCGCTTGCAAATGAATGCTCGGGCCCCAAGTGGGCCTGAGAAAGAGAGGAACCCATGTCAGGACATCCTGTATTGCCCGCCGAATCGACCACGCTGCCGCTGCTGCCGCTGCGCGACGTGGTGGTGTTTCCCCACATGGTGATCCCGCTGTTCGTGGGGCGGCCCAAGTCGATCAAGGCGCTGGAAGCGGCCATGGAGGCCGGGCGCCAGATCATGCTGGTGGCGCAGAAAGCTGCCGGCAAGGACGAGCCAAAGGCGGACGACATGTTCGAGATCGGCTGCGTCTCCAGCATCCTGCAGATGCTTAAGCTGCCCGACGGCACCGTGAAGGTGCTGGTGGAAGGCACGCAGCGCGCCCGTACTACCAAGATCACTGAGAACGGTGAGCACTTCGTGGCCGAGGTCAGCCCGATCCCGCCTGAAGCCGACGCCAAGCCCGAGGTCGAGGCGCTGCGCCGCGCGGTGACGCAGCAATTTGATCAGTACGTCAAGCTCAACAAGAAGATCCCGCCGGAGATTCTCACCTCCATCGCCGGCATCGACGACGCCGGCCGCCTAGCCGACACCATCGCCGCGCATCTGCCGCTCAAGCTCGAAGCCAAGCAGTCCGTGCTGGACCTGCACGAGGTGGACAAGCGGCTGGAGAAGCTGCTGGAGCTGCTGGAGCATGAGGTTGACATCCTGCAGGTGGAAAAGCGCATCCGCGGCCGCGTCAAGCGCCAGATGGAGAAGAGCCAGCGCGAGTACTACCTGAACGAGCAGGTCAAGGCGATCCAGAAGGAGCTCGGCGACGGCGAGGAAGGTGCCGATCTCGAGGAGCTGGAGAAGAAGATCGTCGCGGCCAAGATGCCCAAGGAGGCGCGCAAAAAGGCCGACAGTGAGCTCAAGAAGCTCAAGCTGATGTCGCCCATGTCGGCTGAGGCTACCGTGGTGCGCAACTACATCGACACGCTGATCAACCTGCCCTGGGCCAAGAAGACCAAGATCAAGCACAACCTGGCCCACGCCGAGGAAGTGCTCAACGAGGACCACTATGGCCTGGAGAAGGTCAAGGACCGTATCCTCGAATACCTCGCGGTGCAGCAGCGCGTGGACAAGGTCAAGGCTCCGATCCTCTGCCTGGTCGGGCCCCCGGGCGTGGGCAAAACCTCGCTGGGCCAGAGCGTGGCCCGCGCCACGGGTCGCAAGTTCGTGCGCATGGCCCTGGGTGGCGTGCGTGACGAGGCCGAGATCCGCGGCCACCGCCGTACCTACATCGGCTCCATGCCGGGCAAGGTGCTGCAGAGCCTGACCAAGGTCGGCACGCGTAATCCGCTGTTCCTGCTCGACGAGATCGACAAGCTGGGCATGGATTTCCGCGGCGATCCGTCATCGGCGCTGCTGGAGGTGCTCGACCCTGAGCAAAACCACACCTTCGGCGACCACTACGTCGAGGTCGATTTCGACCTCTCGGACGTGATGTTTGTGGCGACCTCCAACTCCATGAACATCCCGCCGGCGCTGCTGGACCGCATGGAGGTGATCCGCCTGTCCGGCTACACCGAGGATGAGAAGCTCAACATCGCCCAGCGCTACCTGTTGCCCAAGCAGCAGAAGAACAACGGCGTGCGCGATGACGAGATGGAAGTCACGGAGAGCGCGCTGCGCGGGATCATCCGTTACTACACCCGCGAGGCCGGCGTGCGCTCGCTGGAGCGCGAGATCTCCAAAATCTGCCGCAAGGTGGTCAAGGGCCTGCAGCTCAAGACCTACGAAGGCAAGGTGGTCGTCACGGAGGAAAACCTCCACGACTTCCTAGGCGTGCGCAAGTACGACTTCGGCCGTGCCGAGAAGAAGAACCAGGTCGGCCAGGTGGTCGGCTTGGCCTGGACCGAGGTGGGCGGCGACCTGCTGACTATCGAGGCGGTGGTGATGCCCGGCAAGGGCAACATCATCCGCACCGGCCAGCTCGGCGACGTGATGAAGGAGTCGGTCGAGGCCGCGCGCTCGGTGGTGCGCTCGCGTGCCCGCCGCCTGGGCATCAAGGATGAGATGTTCGAGAAGCGCGACATCCATATCCACGTGCCTGACGGCGCCACGCCTAAGGACGGTCCGAGCGCGGGCATCGCCATGACCACCGCCTTTGTCTCCTCGCTTACCGGCATCCCGGTGCGCGCGGACGTGGCGATGACGGGCGAGATCACGCTGCGTGGCGAGGTCACGGCCATTGGCGGCCTCAAGGAGAAGCTGCTGGCCGCGCACCGCGGTGGTATCAAGACCGTGCTGATCCCCGAGGAAAACGTCAAGGATCTGCAGGACATCCCAGAGAACGTTAAGAACCAGCTCGAGATCGTCCCGGTCCGCTGGATCGACCGCGTGCTGGAAGTGGCGCTGGAGGCCGTGCCCGAGGCGCTGCCCGAGGAAGACCTGCCTGCTAAGGAGGCTGCGACGGCCGCCAAGCCGGAACCCGCAACCGCGGCCACCGGCGACGCGATCAAGCATTGAAAAAAGGCTTGCGCAGGTCAAAAAAAGCGGTGTATACTGCGAGTCTTCGCTGAGCAGCAATGCCAAGCGAAGACCACGCGGGAATAGCTCAGTTGGTAGAGCGCAACCTTGCCAAGGTTGAGGTCGCGAGTTCGAGCCTCGTTTCCCGCTCCAATCCCAAAGGGAAGCCCCGGCTTCCCTTTTTCATGCAGCGGCGCGGTAGCAAAGCGGTTATGCAGCGGATTGCAAATCCGTCCAGGGCGGTTCGACTCCGCCCCGCGCCTCCAAAGAACTCTAAAGAAATCAAATACTTAGCGGCCCCGAGTGGGCCGCTTTTCTTTTTGCCGCTCTACATTTCGCGGCGCTTCTCTACAAACTCGGCAGCCTTGCCGGGCTGCTGCCCGGTGTGCGTGGCGTCGATGGCTTGGCAGGAGGGTGGCCGGCGCGGCTTGGTCTGCCTGGCGGGGTGATTCCTTCCGAGGGTGCCAAAAGAAAGGCGCCCGTGGTGGGGCGCCTGGTGCGTGGAGTTTCGCCCTGCTACCGGAGGGGTTTGACTTTCTCACCGATGCGGCGCTTCACGTAGTGCTCGGTCATATCCCGCTTGGTATGGCCCAGCAGTTTTTGGGAGTGCGCCAGGTCGCCGGTATCGGTCGCCGCCTTGGCGCGCAAATCTCGGAACTGGAAGGACACGCCGGCCAGCCGCCGGGCCTTGTCGAAACGTGAGCGCAAGGTGGTGGCGCTGAGGCGCTGGCCGTCCTCGTCCTTGATCAGCCACGGGCCGGAGCGCGCCCGCGGCCGGGCCTCGATGCGCGCCACCAGCGCGGCCAGCTCGCCGCTCAGCTCGATGGCGCGGCGCGCGCCGGTCTTGTTCTGCACCACCCACAGGGCGCCGTCGCGCACGTCCTCGTGCCTGATCTTGAGCACGTCGGCCGGACGCTGGCCGGTCAGCAAGGCCAGGTCCATCGCATCCTGCACGGCGGGGTGGGCGTGCTCCCACACGGCCCGAAATTCGTCATCCGTGACGTAACGGTCCCGGCCGGCCTCCTTGAAGCCCTTCACGCCCTGGCAGGGGTTCGCCGCCGAGGTGAAACCCCACTCCCGGGCCTTGTTGAAGACATGGCTCAAGAGGGCCTTCTCCCGGTTGGCGCGGGCCTTGGCGGCCTCGCCGCGCTTGTCCATGTAGGCGCGCACGTGGTGCGGCTTGATGGCGTCGATCTGCACGCGGCCGAAGACGGCGCGCAGCCGCTCCAGCTCCTTCACGTTGTCCTGCTGGGTGCGGCGGGCCTTGGTGGGGATCACCTCCCGGGCGTAGCGCAGGGCCACCACCTCGAAGGTGCGCGCGCTGGGGTCCGGCTCGGTGCCCTCCAGGCGCGCCCAGGCCAGCAGCGCCGCAGCGCGGTCGCGGCCCAGGGGCGTCCACTTCCGCGGCGCCACCGTGGTGACGTGGTAATACCGGCCGTCCTTGAGCTGCAGGCCGCGGGGCAAGCCCTTGTTGGTGGTGCGTGTGCGGCCCATGGTCAGAAGCGGTCCAGCGCGGAGAAGTCGGGTTCCTCCTGCGCCGCCGCCTGTTCGGCCGCACTGGTGCCGGCGCTGGCGCCGTGGCTGGCCGGCAGGCCCATGCGGTGGAGGAAGTAGGCGCGCGCCACGCGCGGCTGTTGACTGCGCGTGAGGGCGAAGCGCCAGCGGTTGCGCTCCAGCCACCGGACGTGTCCGGCGGTCTGCTTGAAGCCGGTCAGCTCGGTGAGCTCGTCCGTGGTGAGGAAGAGGCCGCTCATGCCGCACCGCCTTCCTTTTTCGTCACCATGACGAAACGCGCGTTGTCGGGACCGGCGCACGTGCGGTCCGGGCAGCTCTGGCACAGCCGCTGCGCCGGCTTCACTTCACGCGCGTTGCCGCCTGTGGCGCACAGCTCGCGCGCCAGCGCCTGGTGCACGCGCACCAGACCGGATTGCAGCCGCGACGCAGCCGGAACGCGCTCCAGTACGCCTGCAATGAACGCTTCCAGCTCGGACGCCTCCCCGCGCGCCAGGTCCACGCGCACAGAAACGGTCTTGTCATCCATGGCCGCACTCCTTCACGGAACGGCCGTGGAGGCGCCGCACCTTGAGGGCGAAGCGCAGGGCGCAGGGACGCAGGCGCATTGCGCGCTGCAGCTGCTCGACGTGCTTGCTGAGCTCGTCCGTGGTGAGGAAGAGGCCGCTCACGTCCACGACCTCCATCCATGGATGCGCCGTGCCTTGAGCGCCACGCGCCTTTGGTTTGGCAGCCGCCGGAACTTGCGGCCCAGGCGCTGCACGTGCTTCACGAAGCGCTGCGCGTTGTGCTCCGCCGTGAAAACCGGGATGTACCGGAAGCCGCTTTCGGTCCGCCAGCGGCCCAGGCGAGGGGTCTTGTTCTTCATCGTTACGTTACGGGGATAGCTTCAGGCGAACCGCTCAGCTGGCCCGGTTGAACCGGGCGGTTTTCCGATGGTTCGTGCTGGTGGAACTGGATGCGCTGGACGGTTGCGACGCTTCGCCGGGGACGGCGATCACGGGCAGCGCGGGCACGCCGCGGCGCGGCGGGGGCGCGGGATCGTTGGCCGCGCCGAAGTCGCCGATGCGGCCCAGCAGCTCCAACCGGGCCTCCAGCTCGGTGACGATGGCTGCGTGCGCTGCCCGGGCTTGTTCGAGCTGCTGCTTGGTGCAGGCCGCCATGCCGGCGTGCATCTGCGCCAGGTTGTGTGCCTCGCAATAGGCCAGGGACATGCCCCAGCGGGTGAGCCAGAAGATGGCCAGCAGGGCGCAGCGCGGGGCCGCCTCTTCCGCCTGCAGCCAGCGGTGCACGGTCCGCGGGCTCACGCCCAGCGCCTTCGCCAGCGCGGCCGGCTTCGGGTTGCCGATGTCGCCCACCATCTCCGTCAGGGTCGGCATCATCTCCGGGAGTCGATTCAGCATGGCCTGCCTCCTTGCGCGGTTGCGTTCGAGCTTCTTGCGTCAGCGCCAGGGGCCGATAAGCTGCGCGCCTGGCTGTTTCCTGGCCTTGTCCTGCACCGGGTAGCGGTGCCCGGTGCGGGACGCTTCCCGCACACCGCGCCCGCGTCTACCACCCCCTCAAAGCCCTCCACGTCCGCCGGCAGTGCGTCCGGAAAAAGTCCTTTGAAATCAAGGCTTGCGGAGTTATTGAATCGAGTCCAAGGGGCGTCAGGCGCCGGGCTTGCGCCCTCGCATTGCGAGCTGTCGGCGCCGGCCTTGGCGCGCGGCTGGATGCGCCAGGTGTCGCAGCGCGTGGTGAGCTGCAGCACGCCGCCCAGGTCGCCGCCCTGGATGCGCAGCCCCTGGATGGCCTTGGTGGTCTCGTCGCGGTAGCGGGTGCTGGGTTGCTCGCTGTAGTCCACGCGAAAGCTCAGGCCGTGCACCTCCACGGTCGCCAGCCAGGCGGCGTAGTCGTTGGCCTTGCAGGCGCTGTGCAGCTCGCGCAGCGCGTGGCCGGGCAGGGTCTCGCCAGCCACGCGGTACAGCTCGCGCGTGGGCGTGATGGGCGGCACGCCGAAGAACTGGAATTGCCGGATGCTCCAGGTGCGCGCCCAGGCGATCTGCCGACGCGCCGTGCTGCGGCCGTCGCCGGTGCTCTCGCTGTCGCCGTCCACGCCCTCGCCGTCGATGGCCTTGCTGACGTACTTCGCCACGTAGCCCACGGCGCTGCCCTTGGCCGGGTCGATGCGCTCCACCGTGAAGCGGTGTTCGGCCGCGCCGGGCTCGTCCGGGGCCACGGCCAGCGCGTAGGCGCGCAGGTTGTTGGCGAAGGCTTCCGCCTGGTCGGCCGGCGTGAAGACCAGCATGTGCCAGTGGGGGCAGGCATCGTGATGGGGCTCCACCACGCGCAGGCCGTAGGCCGTCAGGCCCAGGTGCTCGGCGCGGCGCATGGCCTTGCTCCAGACCCAGCGGAGGTAGCGCTGCGCCAGGTTGGGCCGGGTGCCGTCGTACCGGTCGTTGCGCGCGCCGCTGAAGTGGCGCGGGTGCATGCAGCTCGGGCAGGTGAGGGTGAGGAACAGGGCGGCGTGCCCCTTGGCGTTGGCGCTGGCCTCAATGCCCTTGATGCGGGCCATGAGCGCCCGGCGGCGGTGGGCCGGGTTGGAAAGGCTGGCATCGATCAGCTCCGGCATGTGGATGGCTTCGCCGGTGGCCTGGTTGACGGCCTCCAGCCCTGCCATCTGCTGTTCCAGCCGGGCCGCGTTGCGCTCGTGCCGGCGCAGCGCCTTGGCCGACACGTA
Organism: uncultured Azohydromonas sp.; assembly: GCF_937926365.1. Taxonomy (GTDB): domain Bacteria; phylum Pseudomonadota; class Gammaproteobacteria; order Burkholderiales; family Burkholderiaceae_C; genus Azohydromonas. The sequence goes on from NZ_CALAOH010000180.1 coordinate 45,824, forward strand.
GGGCGAGGCCTGGCGGTGGACGGCGCCGGCCTGGATCTGGTGCAGCTCCACGGCCTGGAAGCGCTTGCGCAGCGCGCGGCGCCACCAGCCGGCATCCGCCATGCGGTTCACGCGCTGCTGCAGCCCGGCCTTGTCGGGCATCTTCACGGCGTGGCGCTTGGCGATGCTGCGCAGCGAGCGCAGCACGGCGGCATCCGCGGTGCCGTTGCGCGCCCACAGGTCCGCCAGGCGCTGCACGGAGCTGGCGGCGCGGCTGGCCTGCTCGGTCAGCTCGTCGTCCGGGATGTCGAAGAGGGCCGCGACTCGGGGCAGGTGGCGGGGGAACATGCGCGGTGCTTCCGCGGGTGTCCCGGTGCTCTCCTGCTTAGGCGTAGGCGTAGGCGTAGGCGTAGGCGTAGGGCCGCCTACGGGTGCAATGAGCGGTTCACCGTCATGGGGTAAGCGCGCGGCGATCCCGTGTTGATGCGAGGTCATCGAGAGTTAAGGATCGCG
>NZ_CALAOH010000181.1 GCF_937926365.1 uncultured Azohydromonas sp.
TCGGCCACCGTGCGCCGCGTCATCAACATGACGGCCCTGGCCGTGGCGGACGTGGCGGCGGCGCAGCGCGAATCCTGAGCGGCCGCCGGGCCTGGTGCTGAAGGCCAGGGCCAGGCCCTTCAGTGCCAGCGCAACGAGTCATTGGCCGCCCGGCACGTGGGGCAGGCCAGGGCGGCGGTGGCGATCCCACGGCAGCCCTGGCAACCGGAGCAACACCATGGACACGGCAACCTCTCCCAGGGGTGAGCAGCAGGACAGCCGGTCACCCCACCAGCACCGCATCGTCGTCGTGGGCGGTGGGGCCGGCGGGTTGGAACTGGCGACGCGCTTGGGCGACACGCTGGGCCGGCGCGGGCTGGCGCAGGTCACGCTGATCGAGAAGGCGCGCACCCACTTCTGGAAGCCGCACCTGCACGAGATCGCCGCCGGCACCGTGGACCTGCACACCCACGCCGTGGACTACATGGCGCAGTCGCACTGGCATTGCTTCCGGTACCGCCTCGGCGAGATGACGGGCCTGGATCGCACGCGGCGCGAGGTGCACGTCGCGCCGTACATCGACCCGGACGAGGGCGAGCAGGTCGCCGCGCAGCGCGTCTTTGCCTACGACACGCTGGTGATCGCGGTGGGCAGCCTCAACAACGACTTCGGCACGCCGGGCGTGCAGGAGCACGCCATCCTGCTGGAGACGCCGGCGCAGGCCGAGCGCTTCCACCGTCGCCTGGTCAACGCCTGCCTGCGGGCGCATGCGCAGAGCGCACCGCTGAGGCCAGAGCAGTTGCAGGTGGCCATCATCGGCGCCGGCGCCACCGGGGTGGAACTGGCGGCGGAGCTGCACCAAACGACACGCACGCTGGTGTCCTACGGCCTGGACCGCATCGACCCCGAGCGCGACATCCGCATCAACGTCATCGAGGCCGGTCCGCGCATCCTGGGAGCGCTGCCCGAGCGCATGTCGGCCTCGGCGCGGCAGCTGTTGGAGAAGCTCCACGTGCGCGTGCGCACCAATGCCAAGGTCACGGCGGTGACGGCCACCGGCGTGCAACTCGCCAGCGGCGAGACCATTCCCGCCGAGCTGGTGGTCTGGGCCGCGGGTGTCAAGGCGCCGGACTTCCTGGCCCGGCTCGACGGGCTGGAAACCAACCGCATCAACCAGCTCGTCGTGCACCCTACCTTGCAGACGACGCTGGACGAAAACGTCTTCGCCATCGGCGATTGCGCGGCGGCGCCCTGGCTGGGCCGCGAGGGCACGGTGCCGCCGCGTGCGCAGGTGGCCCACCAGCAGGCCTCGCACCTCGTCAAGCAGATCCGGCGCCGGCTGCGCGCTCAACCGCTGCAGCCCTGGCACTACCGCGACTTCGGGTCGCTGGTGTCGCTGGGCAAGTACTCCACCGTGGGCAATCTCATGGGCTCCCTGGTGGGCGGCAACATGTGGATCGAAGGGCTGTTCGCACGCTGGATGTACCAGTCGCTCTACAAGCTGCATGAGCTGGCGCTCCACGGCCCCTGGAAGACTTCACTGGGCACCGCGGCCCGCTTCATCGCGCGGCGCACGGTGCCGCGGGTGAAGCTGCACTGAGCGAAGAACGGGATCGAAGCGCCGCGAAGCCGCGGTGTGTGGCCGTGCAACACGCCGTGCGCTGAAGTGTCGCGCGTGCCTGCAACGCCCCGTCTGAACAACATCTTCCTGGCGCGATTTGTGGTGATCATTCTTCCTGGCGCGCCTCCCATGGCCGCCCCCGAGCCGACCTCTTGAAGAGCACCAAGGCACGCTCCCCCGTGCAGGCCTGATGGACACCCGGTTGCCAAGCATGCCCGATTCGTCATGGTGGCGCGATTTGCAACCTTCCTGGCCGCCACCGTACCGCGCCGGCACCTACGCTAGGCGACGAATCGAAGCCGCGAGAGGACGCCAGTCCACGAACCGGGCACCGCCGCCGAGCCTGGCCTGAAGGGCCCCCACGACACGAGCGAGACGACATGCAAGCACTCAAGACGCGGATCGACCCGCGCTCCGCCGAATTCCGCGCCAACGCCGACGCCATGCACACGCTGGTGCACGACCTGCGCGCCAAGGTGGCCGAGAGCGCCCAGGGCGGCGGCGAAGCGGCGCGCGCCAAGCACACGGCGCGAGGAAAACTGCTGCCGCGCGACCGCGTGGCGCAACTGCTGGACCCGGGCGCGCCGTTCCTGGAGATCGGCCAGCTTGCGGCCTACGGCATGTACGGCGGCGACGCGCCGGCAGCCGGCGTCATCGCCGGCATCGGCCGGGTGCAGGGCGTGGACTGCATGATCGTGGCCAACGACGCCACGGTGAAGGGCGGCACCTACTACCCGATGACGGTCAAGAAGCACCTGCGCGCGCAGGAAATCGCGCAGGCGAACCATCTGCCGTGCATCTACCTGGTGGACTCGGGCGGCGCCTTCCTGCCCAAGCAGGACGAGGTGTTCCCGGACCGCGACCACTTCGGCCGCATCTTCTTCAACCAGGCCAACATGTCGGCGCAGGGCATCGCGCAGATCGCGGTGGTGATGGGCTCGTGCACGGCCGGCGGCGCCTACGTGCCGGCGATGAGCGACGAAACCGTGATCGTGCGCAACCAGGGCACGATCTTCCTGGGCGGCCCGCCGCTGGTGAAGGCCGCCACCGGCGAGGTGGTCAGCGCCGAGGACCTGGGCGGCGGCGACGTGCACACGCGCATCTCCGGCGTGGCGGACCACCTGGCGGAGAACGATGCGCACGCACTCTTCATCGCGCGGCGCATCGTCGCCAACTTCAATCGCCGTCAACCTTCGACCGTCACGCTGGAGCCCAGCGAGGAGCCGCTGTACGACCCCGCGGAGCTTTACGGCGTGATCCCGCAGGACACGCGCAAGCCCTACGACGTGCGCGAGGTCATCGCGCGCGTGGTGGACGGCTCGCGCTTCGACGAGTTCAAGGCCCGCTATGGCGCCACGCTCGTCACCGGCTTCGCGCGCCTGTACGGCATGCCGGTGGGCATCGTGGCCAACAACGGCATCCTGTTCGGCGAGTCGGCGCAGAAGGGCGCGCACTTCATCGAGCTGTGCTCGCAGCGCGGCATCCCGCTGCTGTTCCTGCAGAACATCACCGGCTTCATGGTGGGCCGCAAGTACGAGAACGGCGGCATCGCCAAGGACGGAGCCAAGATGGTCACGGCCGTGGCGACCGCCCAGGTGCCCAAGATCACGATGCTCATCGGCGGCTCCTTCGGCGCGGGCAACTACGGCATGTGCGGCCGGGCCTACTCGCCGCGCTTCCTGTGGATGTGGCCCAACGCGCGCATCAGCGTCATGGGCGGCGAGCAGGCCGCATCGGTGCTGGCGACGGTGCGGCGCGAGGGTATCGAGGCCAAGGGCGGCGCCTGGAGCGCGCAGGAAGAGGACGCGTTCAAGGCGCCCATCCGCGCGCAGTACGAGGAGCAGGGGCATCCGTACTACGCCACGGCCCGGCTGTGGGACGACGGCGTGGTGGACCCGGCGCAGACGCGCCGCGTGCTGGGCCTGTCGCTGGCGGCCACGCTCAACGCGCCCATCCAGCCGACCAAGTTCGGCGTCTTCCGCATGTAAGGCCGGCAGAGGAGACACGCATGTTCAACAAGATCCTGATCGCCAACCGGGGCGAGATCGCCTGCCGCGTCATCAAGACGGCGCGCCGCCTGGGCATCGCCACGGTGGCCGTGTATTCCGAGGCGGATGCCAACGCCCGCCACGTGCGCCTGGCCGACGAGGCCGTGCTGATCGGCCCGGCGCCCGTGCGCGAGTCGTACCTGCTGGGCGAGCGCATCCTGGAGGCGGCGAAGCAGACCGGCGCCCAGGCCATCCACCCGGGCTACGGCTTCCTGTCCGAGAACGAGGATTTCGCCGAGGCCTGCGAGGCCGCCGGCATCGCCTTCATCGGCCCGCCCGCGTCCGCCATCCGCGCCATGGGCAGCAAATCCGCCGCCAAGGCGCTGATGGAGAAGGCCGGCGTGCCGCTCACGCCCGGCTACCACGGCGACAACCAGGAGCCTGCATTCCTGGCGGGGCAGGCCGAGCGCATCGGCTATCCGGTGCTGATCAAGGCCAGCGCCGGCGGCGGCGGCAAGGGCATGCGCCGCGTGGACCGCGCGGCGGACTTCGAGGCCGCGCTCGCCTCGTGCAAGCGCGAGGCGATCAATGCCTTCGGCAACGACCACGTGCTGGTCGAGAAGTACGTGCTCAAGCCGCGGCATATCGAGATCCAGGTCTTCGGCGACAAGCACGGCCACTGCGTGTACCTGTTCGAGCGCGACTGCTCGGTGCAGCGCCGCCACCAGAAGGTGCTGGAAGAGGCGCCCGCGCCGGGCATGACGCCGGAGCGCCGCGCCGCCATGGGCAAGGCCGCCGTGGACGCGGCCAAGGCCGTGGGCTACGTCGGCGCCGGCACGGTGGAATTCATTGCCAACCAGGACGGCTCGTTCTACTTCATGGAGATGAACACCCGGCTGCAGGTCGAGCACCCCGTCACCGAGATGATCACGGGGCTGGACCTGGTGGAGTGGCAGCTGCGCGTCGCTTCCGGCGAGCCGCTGCCTCTCAGGCAGGAGCAGTTGTCCATCGACGGCCACGCGCTGGAGGCGCGCATCTACGCCGAGGACCCGGACCGCGGCTTCCTGCCCTCCACCGGCCGCCTGGTGCACCTGGCGCCGCCGCCCGAGAGCGACCACGTGCGCGTGGACACCGGCGTGGAGCAGGGCGACGAGATCACGCCGCACTACGACCCGATGATCGCCAAGCTCATCGTGTGGGGGGCGGACCGCCGCCAGGCGCTGTCACGCATGCGCCAGGCGCTCAGTGCGTACCGGGTGGTGGGCGTGCAGAACAACGTGGAGTTCCTGTCGCGCTTGGTGGCCGTGCCCTCGTTCGCCCATGCCGACCTGGACACCGGGCTGATCGAGCGCGAGCAAGCCTTGCTGTTCCCGGCCGCGGGCGACGTGCCGGCCGACGTGTGGCTGCTCGCCGCGCTGGCGGAACTGCTGCGCGAGCAGCGCCTGGCGCAGAAGGCCGCGGCCAGCGCGCCGGATGCGGGCTCGCCGTGGCGGCTGCTGGACGGTTGGCGGCTCAACGGCAGCGCCGTGCGCCAGCTCTCGCTGCGCCTGGGCGAGGCGGTGCAGGACGTCGCCGTGTCGGTCGTGCCCGGCGGCTACGAGTTCAACCTGGCGGGGCAGCGCGTCTTCGCCCGAGGCACGCTGGGAGCAGACAGCGAGTTGATGGCGCAACTCGGCGAGCGGCGGCTGCGGGCCGCGGTGGTGGCCGCCGGCGAGCGGCGCCAGGTGTTCTTCGAAGGCCGCTCCTGGCCGCTGGCGATGGTGGACCGGCTGCACGTGGGCGGGGAAGGCGAGGAAGCCGAGGGCGGCTTGCGCGCGCCCATGCCCGGCAAGGTGATCGCGCTGATCGCGCAGCCCGGCGCCGCGGTCGAGAAGGGCGCGCCGCTGCTGGTGCTGGAGGCCATGAAGATGGAGCACACCATCAGCGCGCCGCGCAAGGGCGTAGTGAAAGCCTTCCGCTTCGCGCCGGGCGACCAGGTGGCCGACGGCTCCGAGCTGCTGGAATTCGAAAAGGCCGAGTGATGCCAGCGCTGCGCATCGCTCGGGCCGGGCCGAGCCGATGAACAGCCAAGTGTTCGACACCATCAAGGAGACAAGCGATGAAGATTCTGGTGCCCGTGAAACGGGTGGTGGACTACAACGTCAAGGTCCGCGTGAAGAGCGACGGCTCGGGCATGGACCTCGCCGGCGTGAAGATGAGCATGAACCCCTTCG
>NZ_CALAOH010000182.1 GCF_937926365.1 uncultured Azohydromonas sp.
AGCGCAGCACCACGTTGCCGAACACCAGCACCACCATGATGGCCAGCGCCAAGGCGATCAGCGCGTCGAGCAGGCGGCAGTAGCCGTCCAGGAATCGGTTCATGAGCTTGTCTCCGTGTTGGGCACCGAGAGCGGCGCGTGGTTCTTGCAGCAAACGGCGCGGCCGTCATTTGCCAGGGATCAGCAATGTACGAACTAGTCCGTTTTCATGCGTTGGGAATAACCCGTAGATGCAGCGCAACAAGGGAACCGGTTCCAGTCCGGTCTCGGCCAGGACGCTGCCGGATGCGCCCGGCAGCGTCCTGGTGGGGAAGAACGTATTACTTCCTCAAGCGTGGCGGCTGAAGCCCACGCTGGGCGCGCGGGACGGCAGCCTGGGCCGGATGGGGTGCAAGCGCTGGCCGTGGGAGGGCGCGGCTGAAAGTCGCTTCAGACGGGCTTGGCCAGTGCACGCTGGACTTCACCGGCGAACGATGCGGGGTTGAACGCCGACTTGCCGACGAGCTCAAGCACGTGCCCGCTGAGCCGGTCGCGGTCCGCGGTGCCGAGATCCCGCGCCGTCACGACAACGATCGGCACGTGCGCCGTGGAGCTGTCGTGCTTGAGGGCTTGGACGACGTCGAACCCGCTGACCTCCGGCATCTCCAGATCCAGCACGATCAGGTGCGGGTGGAAACGCCGCGCCAGCTCGATGCCTTCGTGCCCGCCCAGCGCACGCAGGACGATGTAGTTGCGTTGAAGGAGTTGCGTGGCCAACAGCTCCACCGCGGCCGGATCGTCGTCAATGACCAGCACCGTGACGTCGCGTTCATCACCGGGTACCAATTCAAGGCGCTTGAGCCCCGTCGCGAAGGCGTCCCAGGCGACGGGCTTTTGCAGCACGAGCGACGCCCCCAGCGAGAAGCCCATGCCCTGGTCGGCGACCACCGAAACCACGACCACCGGCACGCTCTCCCAGCGGGGGATGTCCTTGCGCCGGGCCAGGAACTCCCAGCCGTCCATGCCCGGCAACTGGATGTCGAGCGTGATCAGCGCGGGCGTGAGCTCGGACGACAGCGCCAATGCCTCTTCAGCGGAAGCCACCTGCCGCACGGCAAAGCCCAAGGTCTGGAGCTGGGCCGTCATCAGGAACGCCGTCTCGGCGTTGTCCTCGATCACCAGCGCCAGCGGCCGGTCCTGCTCGGCGCTGGGCGTCCCGGGGGCCGATTCCGCCGCGGGCACCTCCTCGCGGCGCCAGGGCAGCCATACCGTGAAGCAGCAACCGCGCCCGGGTTCGCTCGTGACGGCCACCGTGCCGCCATGCAGCTCGGCCAGGCGCTGCACCATCACCAAGCCCAGCCCCGTGCCGCCGGCCTGGCGCGTGACGGCATTGGAAACCTGCGAGAAGGGCTTGAAGAGCTTGGGAATGTCATCGCCGCCGATGCCGATGCCGGTGTCCGACACCGAGAGCTCGACGAAGTAGCGGAAGTCGCTGGCCGGCAACGGCATGCGCAGCCCGTTGTGGAAGCCGGGCAGCGCGGTCTCGGCATGCGCCCTCTCGACGATGTTCACGGCCAGCGTCACGCGAGCGCCGTCCGGGCTGAACTTGATCGCGTTGGCCAGGAGGTTGAGGACGATCTGCTTGAGCTGCCGCCGGTCGGCCTGGAAAGTCCCCGGGCTCGCGCGCAGGTCGAGCTTCAGCGCCACGCCCCGCGCCTGGGCCACCCCGCTCACCATGGCCATCGTTTCCGACAGCACGGACTCCAGCGCCACGCTTTCGAGCACGGTCTCGAGCTTGCCGGCCTCGATCTTCGACAGGTCGAGAATGTCGTTGATCAAGGCCAGCAGGTGGTGCCCGCTCTCGAAAATGTGTCCGGCGAAGACGCGCTGCGTTTCCGAGGCTTCCCCCGCCATGCCGGTCTTGAGCATCTCGGAGAATCCGATGATGGCGTTCAGCGGTGTGCGCAGCTCGTGCGACATCTTGGCGAGGAACTCCGACTTGAAGCGGCTCTGTTCCTCCAGCCGCCGATTCGATTTGCTCAGCAGGCTGTTGGTGGCTTGCAACTCGTGGGCGAGCTGGTCGAGCTCCCTGGCGCGTCGCTGCTGTGCCGCATGGGCGGTGGCCAGACGCGCGTACAGCGCGCTGTTTTCCAGCAGCAGCCGCAGGAGCACGAAGCTGGCCGCCAGCAAGCCGTACACGCGGCCGGCGTAGAAACCCAGGTCGAAGCGGCCGGCGTTGAGCACGGCGGACAGGGCGATGTCGAACAACCAGGCGCACAGCGTGACGGCGAGCCAGAGGTCCAGCACGGTGTAGGGCCGCCGCCGCACGAGCAGGAGCCCCAGCGCGACCAGGCTGCACAGCCAGACCGAGCACACCACGACGATCATCGCGGGGGTGTAGCGGTGGCCCTGCATGATCGGGGGCAGCCACTGCTGTCCGGCCGTGGCCAGCGCCGCGAAGCCCGCCGCGCCACCGAGCGCGGCAACGCCGCCGATGAGCGCGGCCCGTGCGCGGCGGGCACCGCGCACCGGCTCGAAGCGGCTGCCGCGCACGAGCACGTAGGCCGTCACGAAGAGCGCAAACCCGCCATGCCAGAACATGTAGATCCAGGCCGTGCTCTGTGGTCCCGCGCCAAGCAGGCCGCCGGGGGCGAACAGCCCGGGGAAGGTCAGGGCATGGGCCGCCGTCGCGGCAGCCGTGAACAGGTAGCCGCAGGCCAGCACGAGCAGCGCCCTGGACCTCGCGATCCAGAACTGGCCGAGCAGCATCACCACGGTGATGAGGTCGATCAGGATCAGCGCCGATTCGTAGATCGGGATGAAGGCCCACACCTGGGGCAGTGGCAAGCGGGCCCACGGGCTCGCCACGACGAACACCAGCAGCGATGCCAGCGCAACCGTCCGCGCCAGCCGGTGCTCTTCATGGCCGGCGGGCGATGTCGCCAGCGTCGCGCTCGCCCGCCCATCGCCCGCGCCAGCCGCACGTTCTTCCGGAAGTGCGTGAAGGGGTGGTGCGGAGGAAGTCATTGGCCGGCGGCAGCTCGCGTGACTGAGGCGGCCTCACTGTAACCAGTTGAACAATCCTACTTGCGTACAAATCGCACGATCATCTCCACGATGCTCTCGCGCCGCGCGGCGATCGCTTCGGGCGACTCCAGGTCGCGCTTGAAGATCAGCGAGAAGGTGTGGCGGTTGGCGACGTTGAAGACGCTCAAGGCGCTGATGGACATGTGCAGGTCCACCGGGTCCAGCCCGGCGCGAAACACGCCGGCCTCCACCCCGCGCTCGTAGACGCGACGCACGGCGTCGATGGCGGGCACGTTGAGCTGCTGGATCACCTTGCTCTGCGCCATGAACTCGCCGCGGTGGATGTTCTCGTTCATCACCAGCCGGATGAAGTCGGGATGCTCGCGCTGGTAGTCCACCGTGTGCGCCACCAGCCGGCGCAGCGCCTCCTCAGGGTCGAAATCCTCCAGCTGCAGCTGCGACTCGATCGCGCGCATGGCGCTGTACGCGTTCTCCAGCACCGCGACGTACAGCCCCTCCTTGTTGCCGAAGTAGTAATAGAGCATGCGCTTGCTGGTGCGCGTGGCCTCGGCAATCGCGTCCACGCGCGCACCGGCCAGGCCCTTGTCGGCGAACTCGCGCGTGGCCACGGCCAGGATGTCGGCCATCGTGCGCTCCGGGTCGTGCGTGCGCGTGCCCTCCGCCTTGGCCGTCGCGGCGCGCGGGGCGGAATGTACTGTCTCGTTCATGGCGCGCAGTGTAGGAGCCGCCATCCCTGAACAACCTGACAACCCCAGTGCCGGCCTCCTGGTGGAAACCCTAGGTGCCATCACTGGAAGCTTTGGATGCGGCGCGGACCATGCGCCGGCAGTGCCGCTTCCACTTCAGCCGCCGCGCTGCAAGCGCAATGACCACCCCAGGCACCCTCCCGTCACGCGGGGGTCACGCAGGGCCTGAAGAAAACTCGATGGCATTCAAAGGCTTAGCACGGCCGGCGCGCACGCCGATGCGTGCGCCGGCCAGCGGCATGGAACTTGTGATCCCGTTGCGACGCCCGGTCGGGAGAAGGGCGGCGGTTCCACGAACGGGAGACACGGATGGAGACCTTCTACGAGGTGATGCGGCGCCAGGGCATCTCGCGGCGCAGCTTTCTCAAGTACTGCTCGCTGACCGCGACCTCGCTGGGCCTGGGCCCGGCCTTCGTGCCGCAGATCGCCCACGCGATGGAAACCAAGCCGCGCACGCCGGTGCTGTGGCTGCACGGGCTGGAGTGCACCTGCTGCTCCGAGTCCTTCATCCGCAGCGCGCACCCGCTGGCCAAGGACGTGGTGCTGTCCATGCTCTCGCTGGACTACGACGACGTGCTCATGGCCGCCGCCGGCCACCAGGCCGAGGCCATCCTCGAAGAGGTGATGAGCAAGTACAAGGGCAACTACATCCTGGCCGTGGAGGGCAACCCGCCGCTGAACCAGGACGGCATGAGCTGCATCATCGGCGGCCGGCCCTTCGTGGAGCAGCTCAAGCACGTGGCCAAGGACGCCAAGGCCGTGATCTCCTGGGGCTCCTGCGCCTCGTGGGGCTGCGTGCAGGCGGCCAAGCCCAACCCGACGCGCGCGGTGCCGGTGCACCAGGTCATCACCGACAAGCCCATCATCAAGGTACCGGGCTGCCCGCCGATCGCCGAGGTGATGACCGGCGTCATCACCTACATGCTGACCTTCGACCGCATCCCCGAGCTCGACCGCCAGGGCCGGCCGAAGATGTTCTACAGCCAGCGCATCCACGACAAGTGCTACCGCCGGCCGCACTTCGACGCCGGGCAGTTCGTCGAAGCCTGGGACGACGAGTCCGCGCGCAAGGGCTACTGCCTCTACAAGGTCGGCTGCAAGGGCCCCACCACCTACAACGCCTGCGCCACCGTGCAGTGGAACGCCGGCACGAGCTTCCCGATCAAGGCCGGCCACGGCTGCATCGGCTGCTCCGAGGACGGCTTCTGGGACAAGGGCTCGTTCTATGAACGCCTCAGCGGCATCCACCAGTTCGGCATCGAGGCCAACGCCGACCAGGTGGGCATGGCCGCCGCCGGCGCCGTGGGCGCGGCCGTGGCGGCGCACGCGGCCGTCTCGGCCCTCAAGCGCGCCACCGTCAAGCACGACGCCGCGGCCAATACGCAGGGATGACTTCGTTTCGTCCTCATCAGTGATGTGTTCCGTTCGTCCTGAGGTATCGAAGGATGAACGGCCCCTGCCGGGGTGCAGCCATCGCAGCCTGACGGATTCGCACTTCGATACCTCAGTGCGAACGGGCCAACCCACGAGCAAATCGTCCCCAACGCCATGACCAGCTACGCCACCCAAGGCTTCAACCTTGACGACAGCGGCCGCCGCATCGTCGTCGATCCCGTCACCCGCATCGAGGGCCACATGCGATGCGAGGTCAACCTGGATGCCAACAACGTCATCCGCAACGCCGTGTCCACCGGCACCATGTGGCGCGGCCTGGAGGTGATCCTCAAGGGCCGCGACCCGCGCGACGCCTGGGCCTTCGTCGAGCGCATCTGCGGCGTGTGCACCGGCTGCCACGCGCTGGCCTCGGTGCGCGCGGTGGAGGACGCGCTGGGCATCAAGATCCCCAGGAACGCGCACCTCATCCGCGAGATGATGGCCAAGACGCTGCAGGTGCACGACCACGTCGTCCACTTCTACCACCTGCACGCGCTGGACTGGGTGGACGTGGTCTCGGCCCTCAAGGCCGACCCCAAGAAGACCAGCGAGCTGCAGCAACTGGTCTCGCCCTCGCACCCGCTGTCCTCGCCGGGCTACTTCCGCGACATCCAGAACCGCCTGAAGAAGTTCGTGGAAAGCGGCCAGCTCGGCCCCTTCATGAACGGTTACTGGGGCAACAAGGCCTACATCCTGCCCCCCGAGGCCAACCTGATGGCCGTGACGCACTACCTGGAGGCGCTGGACCTGCAGAAGGAGTGGGTCAAGATCCACACCATCTTCGGCGGCAAGAACCCGCATCCGAACTACCTCGTGGGCGGCGTGCCCTGCGCCATCAACCTCGACGGCAACGGCGCCGTGGGCGCGCCCATCACGATGGACCGCCTGAACTTCATCAGGGCGCGCATCGACGAGATGGTGGAGTTCAACAAGAACGTCTACCTGCCCGACGTGCTGGCCATCGGCACGCTGTACAAGCAGGCCGGCTGGCTGCACGGCGGCGGCCTGGCGGCGACCAACGTCAGCGACTACGGCGAGTATCCCAAGGTCAACTACGACAAGTCCACCGATCAACTGCCCGGCGGCGCGATCCTGGGCGGCAACTGGGACGAGATCCACCCGGTGGACCCGCGCGACCCGGAGCAGATCCAGGAGTTCGTCGCCCACAGCTGGTACAAGTACGCCGACGAGTCCAAGGGCCTGCATCCCTGGGACGGCGTCACCGAGCCCAACTTCGAGCTCGGCGCCAGGACCAAGGGCAGCAGGACCCACATCGAGCAGATCGACGAGAGCGCCAAGTACTCGTGGATCAAGGCCCCGCGCTGGCGCGGCCACGCCATGGAGGTGGGCCCGCTGTCGCGCTACATCTTGGCCTACGCCCACGCCCGGAAGGGCAACCAGTACGCGCAGCGCCCCAAGGCGCAGCTGGAGTACGCGGCCGAGATGATCAACAGCGCCTTCCCCAAGGCGCTGGGCTTGCCCGCCACCGACTACACGCTCAAGCAGCTGCTGCCCTCGACCATCGGCCGCACGCTGGCGCGCTGCCTGGAGAGCCAGTACTGCGGCGAGATGATGGTGGAGGACTGGAGCGAGCTGGTCGCCAACATCAAGGCCGGCGACACCGCCACGGCCAACGTCGAGAAGTGGGACCCGGCCACCTGGCCCAAGGAGGCCAAGGGCGTGGGCCTGGTGGCCGCGCCGCGCGGCCAGCTCGGCCACTGGATCCGCATCAAGGACGGCCGGATCGAGAACTACCAGTGCGTGGTGCCCACCACCTGGAACGGCAGCCCGCGCGACGCCAAGGGCCAGATCGGCGCCTTCGAGGCCGCGCTCATCGGCACGCCCATGGCCGACGCGCAACAGCCGGTGGAGATCCTGCGCACGCTGCACTCCTTCGACCCCTGCCTGGCCTGCTCCACCCACGTGATGAGCGAGGACGGCCGCGAGCTGACCTCGGTGAAGGTGCGCTGACAACCGCGCGACGCAAGGAGAACCCATGAAGACTTCCCGCATCCTGCCGCGCGCCGCCGCCGCGCTGGCCCTGGCCGGCGCCGCCGGCACCGCCGCCGCGCACCCTGGCCACGCCGAGGGCCTGGCCGCCGG
>NZ_CALAOH010000183.1 GCF_937926365.1 uncultured Azohydromonas sp.
CGTCCGGCGGTGGGCGGCGCGCTGCGCGCCGCGTCCTGGCGCCGGCTCTGGGGCTGGCTCAGCGGCGCCACCGGCGCCGGGGCGCTGCACGCGCTGGCGCTGTGGGGTTGGCACGTGCCGGCGTGGTTCGTGCTGGCCGCCACGCATCCGGGCTGGCATGCGTTGCAGCACTTCAGCTTCCTGGGCACGGCGCTGCTGTTCTGGTGGGCGGTGTTCGCCGGCGCGCGGCGCAGGCCGGGGGCGGCGTTGATGCTGCTGTTCATCACCATGCTGCACAGCGGTGCCCTGGGCGCGCTGCTGACGCTGGCGCCCACGCCCTGGTATGGCAGCGGCCTGGAGGACCAGCAGCTCGGCGGCCTGCTGATGTGGGTGCCGGCGGGCGCGGTGTACCTGCTGGTGGGGCTGGTGGTGGGCAATGGGGTGCTGAGGGCGCGGGCGTGAGGGCGTGGCCGCAGCTCACGGCACGCGCTTGGCCGCCTGGCTCCGGTCCGCCGCGTCCGCCGGTGCCAGCTCGGCCGAGTCATCCTTTGCCGGACCCCGATCCAGCCGCCTCAACTGCAACTCCGCCAGCGACTCGTACAGCGGCCGGCTGATCTGGCGCGACACCAGGCTGGCCAGCAGCGCGGAGGCCATGAGGCTGAGCACCATGGTGTGGCCGGCCACCATCTCCATCACGATGATGAAAGCGGTGATGGGCGCCTGCGTCACCGCGGCCAGGAAGGCCGCCATGCCCATGGCGATCAGCGCCGGCGCCAGCGCGGGGCTCTGCACCAGCGTGCTCACGTCCTGCCCCAGCCCCGCGCCGATGGACAGCGAGGGCGCGAACATGCCGCCCGGCACGCCCGACCAGGCCGACAGCCAGGTCGCCAGCAGCTTCAGCAGCACGAACAGCACCGGCAGGTGCTCGCCGTCCTCGTGCGTGCCCTCCAGCAGGCCGCGCGTGTGCTCGTAGCCGCTGCCGAAGGTGGCGCCGCCGGTGACGCTGCCGATCACGGCCACCGCCAGCGCGCAGCCGGCGGCAAAGCGGATGGGGTAGCGCTGGCGCCAGGCGCTGAAGCGGTCCGCCGTGCCGGCAGTGGAGGCGATCAGCAGCCGCGCGAACAGCCCGCCCAGCGCCCCGGCCAGCAGCGTCACCAGCAGCCCCGGGCCCAGCAGCGCCCAGTCCAGCGCCTGCGGCACCCGCACCACGCCGAAATACGTCAGGTTGCCGAACACCGACACGGCGATCAGGCCGGCCAGCACGATGGCGGAAATCAGCAGGCCGCTGCTGCGCTGGTTGAGCGTGCGCGAGAGCTGTTCGATGGCGAACATCACCCCGCCCAGCGGCGTATTGAAGGCCGCGGCCACACCGGCGGCGCCGCCGGCCACCAGCAGCCCGTGCGCGTTGATGACGGTGCGCCGCGACAGCCAGCGCCGCGCCGCCAGCATCACCCCGGCCGCGACCTGCACCGAGGGCCCTTCCCGCCCGATGGACAGCCCCGCCAGCAGCCCGGCGGAGGACAGCAGCACCTTGGCCAGGCTGATGCGCAGCGAGACGAAAAGGCCGTACTGCTGGGTTGGCGTGGCCGTGTCCAGCGCCGCCATCACCTGCGGGATGCCGGAGGCGCCCGCGCCGGGAATGAAGCGCCGCGTGACCCAGACGATGGCGGCGACGCACAGCGGTCCGGTGACGAAGATGGCCCAGGGCGCATGCCGCCACAGCCGCTCGAACAGCGCCAGCGCGTGATTGGTCAGTAGCGTGAAGCCCACCACCAGCAGTCCGGCCGCCGCGGCGGCGGCCAGCACGATGGCCCGGTCCAGCCACGGTCGCCAGTCCACCAGCTCGGCTCGCAGGTTGCGCAGGATGTCGGGCTCGTGCTGGTGCTGCATGGGTCGTTCTCAACCGCCGCGCGCTGCAAGGCAAGCCGGCGGGTAATGCATTTCAGGACCCGCGCGAGGGTAGCAAGGTCCACGCCCGTACCTGCGCCGGCGAGCGGCGCCGCAAGCCCTGGGCAGGGCGCGCCGTGGGCCATGCCGGTACGGGCCATGCTCCATCTTGAAGCCCTGCCGCGCGGCGTCGCGGGGCGCGATGAGGGCGCGTCCCGGCTGATGGCACGCTTGCGGGCTTTGCGGCCCGGGCCGCGACCGATCACACGATGAGAAACAGACGCACGCTCCTGCTGTTCCTGGCCGCCCTGGCCTCCGTGGGCTTGGCCGCCACGCTGTTCCTGCGCTTTGCCGTGCCCAGGTCGGCACCGCCGCAAAGCCTGCTGCGCCCGGACGACGCGGCGCTGCTGGTGCAGGGCGAGCGCCTGTACCGCGCGCACTGCGCGAGCTGCCATGGGGCCAACCTGGAAGGGCAGGCCAACTGGCGCGAGCGCGGGCCCGACGGGCTGCTGCCCGCGCCGCCGCACGACGAGAGCGGCCATACCTGGCACCACCCCGATGAGCAGCTGCTGCGCCTCACCAAGCTCGGCATCGCCAGGGCGGCCGACATGCCGGACTACAAGTCGGCCATGCCGGCCTTCGAGGGCGTGCTCAGCGACGCGGAGATCGTGGCCGTGCTGTCGTGGATCAAGTCCAAGTGGCCGCCGGCGGTGCGCGCCAAGCACGACCAGATCAACGCGCAGTACGCGGCGTCGCGGGAGAAGTAGAAACGTGCGCAAGGCTTGTTGCGGGACGAAGCACGGATTGCGGCCTCTCTACTTCGTCAATCCTCCGCAACCCGCTTTGCCAACGAAAAAGGGCCCTTGCGGGCCCTGGAGGATGGCCCCTGCCGGGGCCGCGGACCGGCTTTACTTGGCCGGCACCGCTTTGTTCTGCTTGTTGGCTTGTTCCCGGTCGGCCTGCGGCACCGGCGCCGGCACGCCTTCCTCCGGCTTGCCGCTGGAGTAGGCCACCGCCTCGCGGTTCTGGCCCGGATCGGGCTTGCCCGGCAGCGGCGGCAGGGCGCGTGCGCGCTCCACGTCGATGCCCGCGATGCCGGCCACGCGGCGGCCGTAGTCCTCGTCGCAGTGCAGCAGGTGCCAGACCATGCGCAGTTGGATCACCTCGGGGCATGCCTTGAGGTCGTTGCCGACGTTGTTCACCAGGTCGTCGCGTTCCCAGTCTTCGAAGCTGCGGTAGCGCTCGCCAGCCTGCCGGTAGTCGTCGGCCGTGCGCGTGGTCTGGTAGCGGCCCAGGTGTCCCTCGACCCACTGGTGGTGGTCCTTCTCCGGCTTGGGCGCCTCCTGCAGTCCGCCCAGGTGGCTGGGCTCGTAGTTGATGTGCTTGCCCTCGCCACCGCCGTCCACGTAGTAGGCCATCTGGCCGTCACGCTGGTTGGTGCGCGCCTGCTCCTGCGGCGCGTTGATGGGCAGTTGCAGGTAGTTGGGGCCGACGCGGTAGCGCTGGGTGTCGGAGTAGGAGAGGGTGCGGCCCTGCAGCATCTTGTCGTCCGAGAAGTCGATGCCGTCCACCAGCACGCCGGTGCCGAAGGCCGACTGCTCGGTCTCGGCGAAGACGTTGTCGGGATTGCGGTCCAGCACCATGCGGCCCACGGGCAGCAGCGGGAAGCGGTCCTCGGGCCAGCGCTTGGTGTCGTCCAGCGGATCGAAGTCCAGCTCGGGATGCGCGTCGTCGCTCATGAGCTGCACGCAGAACTCCCACTCCGGGAAGTCGCCGCGCTCGATGGCGTCGTACAGGTCGCGCGTGGCGTGGCCGACGTCACGGGCCTGGATCTCGGCGGCCTGCGCGCTGGTCAGGTTGCGCACGCCCTGCTTGGGTACCCAGTGGAACTTGCACAGCACCGCCTCGCCCTGGTCGTTGACCAGCTTGTAGGTGTTGACGCCCGAGCCCTCCATCTCGCGGTAGTTGGCCGGGATGCCCCAGGGGCTCTTGACCCAGGTGACCATGTGCAGCGCCTCGGGGTGCAGCGAGACGAAGTCGTAGAAGCGCCAGGGCTCCTGCCGGTTCGACACCGGGTCGGGCTTGAAGGCGTGGATCATGTCCGGGAACTTGATGGCGTCGCGGATGAAGAAAATCTTCAGGTTGTTGCCCACCAGGTCCCAGTTGCCGTCCACGGTCTTGAGCTTCACCGCGAAGCCGCGCGGGTCGCGGGCGGTCTCGGGCGATTCCTTGCCGCCGATGACGGTGGAGAAGCGCACGAACACCGGCGTGCGCACGCCGGTCTGCGTCAGCACCTTGGCGCGCGTGTACGTGGTGGCGGGCTCGTCGCCGATCTTGCCGTAGGCCTCGAACCAGCCGTGCGCGCCCGTGCCGCGGGCATGCACCACGCGCTCCGGAATGCGCTCGCGGTCGAAGTGCGTGATCTTCTCGATGAACTGGTAGTTCTCCAGCGTGGCCGGGCCGCGTTCGCCCACGCTGCGCAGGGACTGGTTGTCTGAAACGGGATGGCCCTGGCGGGTCGTGAGGGTGGGTCGCTGGTTGCTGCTCATGTTGGATTTCCCTCTGTTGCGGTCCGGGGAAAGCCAGGTGCGGCAATCGGGGCGCCGACAGGGCAGCAAGGTTTTGAATGAGGAGCCGGCGATGGCAGCAGTGAAGGACTACGAGGAGCAGGCCGTCGAAGGCGGCGTGCCGCTGAAGATGTGGACGCGCGGGGTGCCGGTGGAGGACGCGGCGCGGCAGCAATTGGCCAACGCGGCGAAGCTGCCGATCGTCTTCCGCCACGTGGCGGCGATGCCGGACGTGCACCTGGGCATCGGCGCCACGGTGGGCTCGGTGATCCCGACGGTGAGGGCCATCATCCCGGCCGCGGTGGGGGTGGACATCGGCTGCGGAATGATCGCCGCGCGCACCACGCTCTCGGCCGCGGACCTGCCGGACAACCTGGGCCCGCTGCGCAGCGCCATCGAGCACGCCGTGCCGCACGGGCGCGCGCCCGGCAGCCGCGACCCCGGCGCGTGGCGCGACATCCCGCCGCCGGTGGACGCGGCCTGGGCCGCGCTGGCGCCGGAGTTCAAGGAGATCTGCCGCAGCCACCCCAAGCTGGAGAAGACCAACCAGCGCACGCACCTGGGCACGCTGGGCACGGGCAATCACTTCATCGAGGTCTGCCTGGACGAGACGGATGCCGTGTGGTTCATGCTGCACTCCGGCTCGCGCGGCGTGGGCAACGCCATCGGCACGCACTTCATCGAGCTGGCCAAGCAGGACGCGATGCGCCACCAGGCCAACCTGCCGGACCGCGACCTGGCCTACCTGGAGGAAGGCTCACGCTACTTCGGCGACTACGTGCGCGCGGTGGGCTGGGCGCAGAAGTTCGCGGCCACGAACCGCGAGCTGATGATGAAGGCGGTGGTGGCGGCGGCGCGCAAGGTGATCCGCAAGCCCTTCGAGGTGCAGACCGAGGCGGTGAACTGCCACCACAACTACGTGCAGCGCGAGCGGCATTTCGGGCAGGACGTCTGGGTCACGCGCAAGGGCGCGGTGAGCGCGCGCGAGGGGGAGCTGGGCATCATCCCGGGCAGCATGGGCGCGCGCAGCTTCATCGTGCGCGGCAAGGGCAACCCGGAGAGCTTCAACAGCTGCTCGCACGGCGCGGGGCGGAAGATGAGCCGCACGGAGGCCAAGCGCCGCTTCACGGTGGCCGACCAGCGTGCCGCCACCGAGGGCGTGGAGTGCCGCAAGGACAAGGACGTGATCGACGAGATCCCGCACGCCTACAAGGACATCGACGCGGTGATGGCGGCGCAGGACAGCCTGGTGGAAGTGGTGCACACGCTGCGGCAGGTGGTGTGCGTGAAGGGGTGAATCACTCCAGCGGCCGCATCCGCCCCATCACCATCGGCCCGCTGAAGTAGGGCGGCAGCGGCAGGCCCTGGCGCTGCAGCTCGCGACGGTAGTCGCGCAGCATCATCCAGCGCTGGTAGGGCTCGTCGCGGCCCGAGAGCGCCACCGACAGCCGCATCACCATGCTGTGCGTCGGCGAGGGCGGGGCGCCTGCGGGCGTGAGCAGCATCCACGCCACCAGCCCCGCCACCAGCGTGCGCGGCGCGTGCAGCGGCGGCGCGTGCATGCCGCGCAGCGCCGCCAGCGCCGCGGCCAGCCCCAGCGCGAAGCCCAGCAGCGCCT
>NZ_CALAOH010000184.1 GCF_937926365.1 uncultured Azohydromonas sp.
ACTGGCCCGCCACGGCCGCCGGCCTGGAGCGCCGCGCCACGGTGCAGGCCAGCCGCGACGCGCAGTCCTGGCAGCCCGTGGGCTCGGCCACGCTGGTGGACGTGCCCGGCGAGGCCGGCGCCAGCGCCGTCCGCCAGGCGCGCATCGAGCTGCGGGAGCTGCTGGCCGAGCACCGCTACCTGCGCCTGGTGGTCAGCGGCGGCACCTTCGAGCTGCGCGCCGTGCTGGCCGAACTCAGCACCGAGGCGCCGCAGGCGGCGCTGGACAGCGCCCGCTTCACGCTCCAGCCCGACGGCGAGCGCGCCTGGCGGCTGGACGCCGGCGCGCTGCTGCCGGCGCAGCGCCTGCAGGTCCACCTGGCGGAGGACAACGCCGTGGCGCCGCTGCAGCTGCTGCGCCGGCCCGCACCCGCCCCCGGCCGCCTCGACGCGGACTGGCGGCCGTTGACGCCGCTGACCGCCTACCGCCTGCAACGCGAAGGCCGCACGCTGGAGGCGCCGCCACTGGCGCTGGACGGCAGCGCCACGCGCGAATGGCGCCTGGTGCTGGACGCGCGCGTGCGCCCGCCCGCCGCGGCCCCCGAGGCCACGCTGTGGTGGCGGGCGCCGCAGCTGGTGTTCGCCGCCCGGGGCGCCGCGCCCTTCACGCTGGCCGTGGGACGCGAGCGCGCGGCGGACGTGGCGCTGCCGCTGTCCACCCTGGTGCCGGACTGGAAGCCGGCTGCGGAGTTCAGGCTGGCCGAGGCGACGCTGGGCGTGCTGGTGCCGCAGGCCGCCACGTCCGCCGGCTGGCTGCAGACGCTGCGCGACACCTCGCCCGCGCAGCGGCGCCAGTGGCTGCTGTGGGGGCTGCTGACGCTGGCCGTGGCGGTGCTGGGCGTGCTGGCGTGGCGGCTGGGACGGGATCTGAAGCGCCCCGACGCCGGCCCGCCGCACTGAGCCGCGGGCTGCAGTTTTTTCCGAAACCGGGCTCGCTTCGACCTTGCTTCCCGGCGCCCGCCACAGGGCCCAAGTGGGGCGTACCAGCGGACGCTCACGCCGCTTGCAACCCGTGACGCACGGTGGCGTCTAACTTGCTCCATGCCGGCCGGCCCGCGGCTCCTGTGCCGGTTACGGGCCTGCCGGGCGTGGTGCCTGGCTCAACCAACTGAGAGGAGACCGACATGAAGCGACCGACGACCCTGCGCCTTGCCTGCGTGCTGTCCGCGGCGGGCGTGATTGCCACGACCTTGGCGGGCTGTGCCTCCACCAGCGCCACTGCCGACACCCCCATGCAGCCGGCGGCCACGACGACCAGCGCGCCCACGGGCGTGACGCCGCAGGTCACCGGCGCGGGCGCCGGCAGCGCGGACACGCGCGACTGGGCGCAGGTGGACACCAACCGCGACGGCCTGGTCTCGCCGGAGGAAATGTCGGTCTACCTGCAGAACAATCCGGGGCCGCTGAAGGGTCGTTGAAGCAATAAGCAAGGCGACGCGCCCGAAGGCGCGTCCGGCCGTCTTGCCCGCCGTGGCGGCGCGCAGCACCATGCGCTGCCACGGCATGTAGCGGCCACGCTCCAGCCGCGCGCCCGGCTCGGCGCCGGGCCAGCGGGTGGTGGTGTGGCGCACCAGCTTGCCGCCCGCCCCGAAACGGACGCACACGCCGGCCTCGGCCGCGTCGGGGCTGAGCTCCACCGGCGCCGGCAACGAGGACACCCAATGGGCAAGCTCAAGGTGTTCCTGGCCTCTTCCAACGAACTGCAGGAAGACCGCAAGGCCTTCGAGATTGCCGTCTACCGCCGCAACCGCGCCTGGTACGGCCGAGGCCTGTTCCTGGACCTGGAGCACTGGGAAGATTTCGACGACACCGTTTCCAGGCAGGGCAAGCAGCAGGACTACAACCAGGCCATCCTGGGCTGCGAGCTCTTCGTGCTCCTGTTCTGGACCAAGGTCGGCCGCTACACCGCGGAGGAGTTCGAGGTCGCGCTGCGGCAGTTCCAAGCCACCGGCAAGCCGCGCCTCCTGGTCTATGCCTGCACGGCGCCACCCCCGGCGCCGGGCACCGAGAACGATCGGGCGAGCCGCGAGGCGTTCCAGGCCCGCCTGCAAGACATCGGCCACTATCCCACCCTCTACGCCAACGCCGATTTCCTGACCAAGCATTTCCTCGACCAGCTCGACCAGCTCGATGCCAAGGGCCTGTTCCAGGCCATCGCCGAGGCCGGGGAGCCTGGCGTCGCGCCGCCCTTCCAGGCGCCGCCGCCGGACGCCGATCACGTGCCGCGCGCCGAGCTGGACGCGCTGCGGCGTTGCCTGCTCGACGATGCCGGCCTGCTGCGCGCGGTGACGGTGGGCCTGCACGGTTTCGGCGGTGCCGGCAAGACCACGCTGGCGCGGCTGCTGTGCGCCGACGCCCAGGTGCGCGCCGCCTGCCGTGACGGCATCCTGTGGGTGGACGTGGGCCGCAACCCGTCCGAGGCCCACGCGCAGATCACCGACCTCGTGATCGCGCTCACGGGCAACGACAAGGGCTGCCTGACGCCGTCAGGCGCCCGAGCCCGGTTGCAGGCGGCACTGGCCGGGCGGCGTTTGCTGCTGGTGATCGACGACGTGTGGGATGCGGCACAGGTCCGCAGCCTGGTCGAGGCCAGCGCCGGCAGTGCCCGCTTGCTGACCACGCGCAACACCTATGCGCTGCCGTCCGACGCCGTGCCGCTGGACCTGGCGGCGATGCAGGCCGGCGACGCGCGGCGGCTGCTGGGCAGCGGACTGCCGCTGGGCCTGGAGCCGCGGCTGGACGCGCTGGCACGCCGCCTGGGCTACTGGCCGGTGCTGTTGAAACTGGTCAACCGCGCGCTGCGCCAACACATCACCTTCCGGCACACACCGGCACCAGAGGCATTGGACCAGGTCGATGCCGGGCTCGCGCGCAAGGGCGTGCTGGCCTTCGACCCGCGCCATCAGGCGCTGGAACGTGACCAGGCGGTGGCCGCCACCATCGAGGCCAGCCTGGAGATGCTCGACGAGGAGGAACGGCAGCGCTACACCGAGTTGGCGATCTTTCCGCCGGACGTGCCCGTGCCGCTGGCCCAGGTGGCGGCGCTGTGGGGCCTCACCGGCGACCTGTCGGAAGAGGCGGCGGCCGATCTGGTGGCGTCGCGGCTGGCGCCGTTGTCGCTGCTGGAATACGACGGCGCGGCGCGGACGCTGCAATTGCACGAGGTGTTCCGCGGCTACCTCACGACGCGGCTGCCCGATCCGGCGGCGCTGCACCAGCAGCTGGCCGCCTCCTGGGGCGATCGGCCGCAACCGCGGCAGCGCTGGGCCTGGCGCTGGCTGGCGTTCCACCGCGCCGCGGCCGTTGCCGCGTTGCCGCCGGCAGGGCGCCTGGCGCCGGCACGGGCCCTGGTCGCGCTGGCAAGCGACCCCGAATGGCAGCAACGGCACGAGGCGGCGCTCTCCGATCTGCCGGCGCTGCGCCAGGCGCTGGCCGCCGCGCTGGATGCCGCGACGGCGGTGGAGGAGCCCGCCGGCACCGCGCTGGTGGTGGAGGCGGCCGATGCGCTGCGGCAGTTCGACGCCCGGCATGCCGGTGCGGCGCCGGTGCTGGATCTCGCGCGCCAGGGCGACCTGGACGGCGCACGGCGGCACAGCGAGCTGCTGGCCGCCTCGCTCGACGCGCACTGGCTCCAGGCGCTGCTGCTGGCCGTGGCCTGGCTGGCGCCCCCCGGCCAGCGCGAGGCCGCGCAGGCGCTGCTGGCCGAGGTGCAGCGCGGCCTGGGCCCGGAGCCGGCGCTGCACGATCTGCTGGCGTGGGTGCGCGCCGAGTTGCACGGCGAAGCCCTGCCGGTGTTCGCCGCGCCGGCGCTGCCTGCGCCGGCCAGCCAGGAGGTGATCGAAGCCTTGATCAAGCGCGTCGGCGGCGAGGCCTTCAACGGCGAGTTGCTGCTGTCGGTCGGCATCGATCCGGGCGCGCGCGATCCGGACCCGGCCAGGGCCGGCCTGTACCGCGGGGCCGGTGGCAGCGACGAGGAAAAAGGCGCCACCACGCAGTACCTGGCCGAGGTGGACGGGCCGTGGCTGGTGGCCTACGTGGCGGCCGCCGCCGACATGCACGGGGCCATGCTGGCGCTGATCCGCTACCTGAGCGTCTACACGAACTACGCCTATGCCGAGTACCGCTACGCCACGCTGTGGCTGCTGCTGGGACAGGTGCTGCGGCTGCCCAGGCCTGACAGGGCGGGCGCCTGGTGGGTGCAGGAGGCGGTGGTGCGCATCCTGGTTGCGGCGCTGGGAGGCGGCAGCGTCGAGTTCGAGCACGGGCTGCCCGTCGCCGTGCGGGCACTGCGCGCCCGCTGTGGCGACGCGGCGGCGCTGCAAGCCCTGCGGGCCGAAGCGGAGCAGTTCGACGCCAAGGCGGCCCGGATGAGCGCCGGCCGCGACCGCGCCAGCGGCGACGTCTGGGCGCACGTCAAGCGCACGCTGCTGGCCCATGCGCAGGCGCTGGGCTGGCTGCTGGACGAGCGCGAGCACGCCCATCGCCTGCTGGATGCCGCCGCCTCGATTGCCGACTCGGGCTTTGCCGGCTACCAGGCGCCGGCCTGCCTGGCGCTGGGCGAGGCGATCCACGTGGTCCACGAAGGCGAGCCCGCACCGGCCGTCGAGACGGCGCTGGCCGCGGCGCAGCGTGCCGCGCACAACGTCCAGGACCTGAGCTTCTGCAGCCGCATCACCGCGCGCGTGAACGCCATGCGCCGCCACTGGTGGACGCCCTACCCGCTGGAGGCGCGCGCGCGCCAGCTCGGCGACGGCGTGCCGCGCCCGGAATTCGCCGCGCTCCACTTCGTGGGACACGGCTACGACGAGCGGCGGCCGGATGCGCTGCGGTGGCCGGCCTGGGCAGCCGACGACGCCAGCTTGGCCGCGCTGGCGCGGCGCTTCCAGCGGTCGAAGGAGGACTTCCTGCGCCTCAACGGCCCCGAGCGCCCGCTGGCGCCGGCTGAGGAAGTGGCCGTGCCCGACCCGGGCTTCCTGCCGCACGTGGCGGCCCGCCTGGCCGCCGAGGTCCTGGCGCTGGCCGAGCACTTGCCGTTGACGCCGCAACGGCTGCAGCTGCTGCGCGCGCTGGTGCCGCACGCCGTGCCCAGTCCCACCGCGCTCGATGCGGTGCTGACGCGCCTGGTGCTGGCGCAAGGCCGGCGCGAGGTCGATCCGACCATGGCCGACGTGGAGGCGCTGGAAGCGGTACTGGCCCGTCGCGCCGCCGCGGTGCCGCCGGACTCGGCGGTCGAACTCGTCGCCAACCGGCTGCCGACTTGAAACGCCGCGACCGCCGGGCCGCCACGGCGCCCGCGGCATCGGCCCCTCACGGGCTGCCAGCCCGCTCCCGCAGCCACTGCACGAAGCTCATGACCTCGCTGCGCTGGGCATGGCGCGCCGGATAGACCAGGAAATGCGCCTGCACCGGCAGCGACCAGCCCGGCTCGAACACGGGCCGCAGCCGCCCCTTGCGCAGGTGCGGCTCGCCGATGAACGTGCTCTCCAGCGCCACGCCCAGGCCCTGCACGGCGGCGTCCAGCGTCATGAAGGCCCGGTCGAAACGGTAGGCGAAACCGGCGGGTGAATCCGCCACGCCGCGGCTGGCGAACCAGTCCGGCCACTGCACCACGCTCACCGTGGACTGGATCAGCGGCACGTGCAGCAGGTCCTCCGGCGCCTCGATGCGATGGCGCTTCAGGAAGGCCGGGCTCGCCAGCGGCATGATCTGCTCGTCGAAGATCGGCTGCACCGTCAGCAGCGGCCAGTTCGGGATGCCGTAGCGGATGTCGATGTCCGCCTGGCCCACCGAGAAGTCCGAGTGCATCACGGAGGAGGACAGCGAGAGCGAGATGCCGGGATGGGCCTTGGCGAAGTCGGCCAGCCGCGGCATGAGCCACAGCGTCGCGAAGCTGGGCGTGGAGTGCACGTGCAACGAGTTGCGCACGCCCTTGCGCGCGTTGTCGGTGGCCGCGCTGATGGCCGCCAGCGCGCCGGCCACGCGCTTGAGATAGTCCTGGCCCGCTGCGGTCAGCTCCACGTTGCGCGCCGTGCGCTCGAACAGCCGCACGCCCAGAAAGTCTTCCAGCTTGGCGATCTGGTGGCTGATGGCCGAGGGCGTGAGGTGCAGCTCGTTGGCGGCCACCGTGAAGCTCAGGCGGCGTGCCACCGCCTCGAAGGCCACCAGGCTGGACAGGGGGGGAAAGGCCGAGGGCATGGAGGTAAATCAGTGCAAACCCAAGGATGACGAAACATCAACCATCCTTGAAATCATATCGTTTGTGCTCAAGCAAGGCGATTTCCAGAATGGCGTCCATCGCAGACACCCATTCGACGGAGACACGCATGCTGCTTGCAAACAAGGTTGCCCTCATCACCGGCGGTGCCGGCCTCAACGGCCTGGGCTTCGCCACCGCGCGGCTGATGGCCGAACAGGGTGCCCACGTGGTCCTCATGGACCTGGAAGCCGCCAACCCCGCCGCCGCCGCGGCGCGGCTCGGTGACGGGCACCTGGGCGTGGTGGCCAGCGTCACCGACAAGGCGCAGGTGGAGCGCGCCGTGGCGCAGGCGCTGGAAAGTTTCGGCCGCATCGACATCCTGGTGAACAACGCCGGCATCACCCAGCCGCGCAGGACCGTGGACATCACGGCCGCCGACTACGACGCCGTGCTGGACGTGAGCCTGCGCGGCACGCTGCTGGCGTCGCAGGCCGTGATCCCGGCCATGGAGCGCCAGGGTGGCGGCTCGATCATCTGCATCTCCTCCGTCTCCGCGCAGCGCGGCGGCGGCATCCTGGGCGGCCCGCACTACTCGGCGGCCAAGGCCGGCGTGCTGGGCCTGGCACGCGCCATGGCGCGCGAGCTGGCCGGCGCGGGCATCCGCGTCAACTGCATCACCCCGGGCCTGATCGGCACCGACATCATCAAGGGCAAGCTCGACGACACCCGCAAGGCCGAGATCGCCGAGGGCATCCCGCTGGGCCGACTGGGCCAGCCCAGGGACATCGCCGGCGCCTGCGTCTTCCTCGGCAGCGAGCTCTCCGCCTACTGCACCGGCATCACGCTGGACGTCAATGGCGGGATGCTCATCCACTGATCCCGCGACCGGAACCCACGGGGCCGCGCGCCCCGATCGCATCGCTCAAGACAAGCGCCGCTCGCACGGCCCTCAGGAGACACACCATGAAGCGCAGAACCTTCTCTGTCGCCGGCTTCGCGCTGGCCGCCACGCTCGCCTTCCCGGCGCTGGCGCAGAACGTCAAGCTCACCCTCGGCCACGGCGCCGCGCCGGGCAACCCGCGCCACGAGGCGGCGGTGAAGTTCGCCGACGTGCTCAAGGAAAAATCGGGCGGCCGCATCGAAATCAAGATCTCGCCCTCGGCCCAGCTCGGCGACGATGCCGCGATGCTCACCGCGCTGCGCACCGGGGCGCTGGACATGAGCGCCAACTCGCAGGGCGCCACCTCCACCGTGGTGGCGGAATACGCGGCCTGGGGCATGCCCTTCATCTTCACGGAGCTGCCCCAGGCGTGGAAGCTGCTGGACGGCCCGCTGGGCGAGGAGCTGGCGCAGAAGTCCGCCGCCAAGGGCCTGGTGGTGCTTGGTTACTGGGACAACGGCTTTCGCCACATGAGCAACAACGGCAAGCCGCTGCTCAAGCCCGAGGACTTCAAGGGCCTGAAGGTGCGCACGCCGCCGGATGCCGTGACGGTGGACATCGTGCAGGCGCTGGGCGCGGAGGCGCAGCAGATCAAATTCGCCGAGCTGTACGTGGCGCTGCAGCAGGGCGTGGTGGACGGCCAGGAGAACCCGCTGGCGAACTTCCACGCCTCCAAGCTCTACGAGGTGCAGAAGTTCCTCTCCCTCACCGGCCACAAGTACGAGATGGTTCCGTTCCTGATGAGCAAGCGCACCTGGGACCGCCTCTCCGCCGCCGACCGCCAGCTCGTCAAGGACGCCGCCAAGGAAGCCACGGCGCTGCAGCGCAAGCTGGTGCAGGAGGCCGACGCCAAGCTGCTCGCCGACCTCAAGTCCAAGGGCGTGCGCATCGACACCATCGACCGCGCCGCCTTCGCCAAGGCCACCGCCACGGTGGAGGCCAAGTGGGCCGCCGGCCCGGTCGGCGCCTACGTCAAGAAGGTCACGGCCGCCGCCCGCGGCGGCGTCTGATCCGCAGCCTCTCCGGCGTCCTGCCGGCCTGCGCCGCCCCTCGCCAGGGGCCGGCGGAATCGGCCACGGCCCTTGCGGCACACGCCGGCCACCCAGGAGCTTTCCATGAAACCCGTTGAACGCGGCATCGTCCTGATCTGCCAGGCGGTGATGTGGATCACCACCGCCGTCATCTTCTTCATCCTGTGCGCCAACACCGTGCTGCGCTACAGCACGGGGGCGAGCCTGCAATGGGCCGCCGAGCTGCCCGAGCTGCTGTTCCCGTGGATGGTGATGGCCGGCATCGTGCTGGGCGCGGCCCACGGCTCACACATCACCACCAGCTTCCTGATGGACACCGTGCCGGCCCCCGTGCGCCGCATCGTCGCGCTGCTGGTGTGGCTGGCCGTGTGCGGCCTGTACGGCCTGCTCGCCTGGTCCACCTGGCAGATGCTGCCCATCGTCCATGACGAGGCCAGTCCCGTTCTCGGCGTGCCGGGCTCGGTGACCTACGGCTGCGTGATGGTGGGCATGCTGATGCTGTCCATCCTGGCGCTGCAGTCGGCCTGGCACGTCCTGCGTCCGGCAGCGATGGCTGCCCATCCCGAGCACCAACCCGTGAGCATCACATGAGCGGCCTGATCCTTCTCGTCTTCGGGCTGGCCGCCGTGGCCGCCATGCCCATCGCCCACGCGCTGCTGGCGGCCTCGATGGCCGCGGCGGCCTCCTCCGACAGCATCCCGCTGGACCTGATCGTGCAGCAGATGGTGGCGCAGGTGCAGAGCTTCCCGCTCATCGCCATTCCCTTCTTCATGCTCACGGGCACGCTGATGATGGGCGGCAAGCTGGGCGAGGCGCTCATCGGCGTGCTCTCCACGCTCATCGGCCGCTTCCACGGCGGCCCGGGCCAGGTGGGTGTGCTCTCATCCACCATCTTCGGCGGCGTCTCGGGCTCGGCGGTGGCCGACGCCTCGGCCATCGGCTCGCTGCTCATCCCTTGGCAGAAGCGCCTGGGCTACCCGCCGGCCTTCTCGGCCGCGACGCTGGCGGCGGCGGCCACGATCGACATCATGATCCCGCCGTCGATCCCGATGATCCTGTTCGCGCTCAGCGCCAACGCCTCCATCGCGGCGCTGTTCGTGGCCGGCATCCTGCCGGGCCTGCTGATGTGCGGCGGCTTCATGGGCGTGTGCTGGTGGGTGGGCAAGCGGCGCAACTTCCCGCGCGAGACGCGCCGCATCGACTGGAGCGCCTTCCGCAAGCAGCTGGCCTACGCCTCGCCCGCGCTGGTGCTGCCGGTGTTCGTGGTGCTGTTCCTGCGCTGGGGCATCGCCACGCCCACCGAGGTCAGCGTGCTCTCCACGCTGTACGCGGGGCTGGTTTCGGCGGTCATCTACCGCGACCTGGGCCTCAGGCGGCTGCACGCGGCCATCACGGAAGCGGGCCTGGCCACCGGCGTGGTGCTGCTGGTGATCATGGCCTCCGCCGCCGTGGGCTGGCTGCTGACCTACGACCACATGCCCGACGGCGTGGTGGCCTGGGCCAAGGAGAACCTGGAATCCGGCTGGGCCGTGATCCTGCTGATGAACATCCTGATGCTCGTGTGCGGCATGTTCATCGACCTGCCCGCCGCGGTGCTGCTGCTCACGCCGGTGTTCCTGCCGCTGGCGCAGAGCATCGGCATGGACCCGGTGCAGCTCGGGATCATGATGGTGGTGAACCTCGCCATCGGCCTGTACACGCCGCCGGTGGGCACCACGCTGTTCATCACCAGTTCCGTGGCCAAGGTCAAGGTGGGCCAGACCGTGCGCGAGCTCGGCCCCTTCTACGTCGTCGCCTTCGGCGTCCTGGCCCTCGTGTCCTACGTGCCGGCGTCGATCCTGCGCTGAGCGCGTCCCAAGCATTCCTTCTTCCAACCCTGCGCCGGTTTCCGGGCGCCCCGTGCGCCCGCCCGGCCGGGTCCGGCACGCCCGAAACGGTCCGGACCTCCTTCCTGGAGCATTCCCATGTCTGCTGTTGAAACCACGCTGTCCGAGCGCGCCTACCGCATCCGCCGATTCGCCCTGCGCATGGGCGAGGTCCAGGGCCAGGGCTACATCGGCCAGGCCCTCGGCTGGGCTGACGTGCTGGCCGTCGCCTACGGCCACGCCATGAGCTACCGCCCCGAAGACCCCGAGTGGGAAGGCCGTGACCGCTTCCTGCTCTCGCACGGCCACTACGCCATCGCCTTCTACGCCGCGCTGATCGAGGCCGGGATCATTCCCGAGGAGGAGCTGGAAACCTACGGCAGCGACGACAGCCGGTTGCCCATGTCCGGCATGGCGACCTACACGCCGGGCATGGAGATGTCGGGCGGCTCGCTGGGCCAGGGCCTGCCCATCGCGGTAGGCATGGCGCTGGGCCTGCGCCTCAAGGGCAACGCGGCCTTCGTCTACAACTCCATGTCCGACGGCGAGCTCGACGAGGGCTCCACCTGGGAAGCGGCCATGGGTGCCGCGCACCATGGGTTGTCGAACCTCATCTGCCTGGTGGACATCAACAACCAGCAGGCCGACGGGCCTTCGGGCAAGGTCATGGGCTTCGAGCCGCTGGCGGACAAGTGGGCGTCGTTTGGCTGGCACGTGCAGCGCGTGGACGGCAACGACCTGCCCGCCGTCATCGAAGCTTTCGATGCCGCGCGCAACCTCAAGGAAGCCAGGCCGCGCGTGATCCTGTTCGACACGCTCATGGGCAAGGGCGTGCCCTTCCTGGAGACGCGCGACAAGAACCACTTCATCCGCGTCGATCCGCCCGAGTGGCAGCAGGCCCTCGCCATCCTGGACCAGTCGCAAGCTTGAGGAGCCACCGATCATGAGCAACACCACCGCAACCAAGAAGCCGCGCCTGACCACCTCGGCGATGATCGCCTCCATCGCCGGCGAAGGGCAGCGCGTCAAGGCCGCGCCCTTCGGCAAGGCGCTGGTCGAGCTGGCGCGGGAGCGCCAGGACATCGTCGGCCTGAGCGCCGACCTGGCCAAGTACACCGACCTGCACCTGTTCGCGCAAGCGTACCCCGAGCGCTTCTTCCAGATGGGCATGGCCGAGCAACTGCTCATGGCCGCGGCCGGCGGCATGGCCAAGGAGGGCTTCGTTCCCTTCGCGACCACCTATGCCGTGTTCGGCACGCGCCGCGCGTATGACTTCGTGCACCAGGTCATTGCCGAGGAGAACCTCAACGTCAAGATGTGCTGTGCCTTGCCGGGCCTGACCACCGGCTACGGCCCCAGCCACCAGGCCACCGAGGACCTCGCGCTCATGCGCGGCATCCCGGGCCTGACCATCGTCGATCCCTGCGACGCGCTGGACATCGAGCAGGCCGTGCCGCAGATCGCCGCGCACCAGGGCCCGGTGTACATGCGGCTGCTGCGCGGCAACGTGCCGCTGGTGCTCGACGAGTACGACTACACCTTCGAGCTGGGCAAGGCCAAGCTGCTGCGCGGCGGCCGCGACGTGCTGGTGATCTCCAGCGGCTTCATGACCATGCGCTCGCTGGAAGTGGCGGACCAGCTCAAGGCCGACGGCGTGGACGTGGCCGTGCTGCACGTGCCCACCATCAAGCCGCTGGACGCGCAAACCATCCTGGCCGAGACCCGGCGCTCCGGGCGGCTGGTGGTGGTGGCCGAGAACCACTCGGTGGTCGGCGGCCTGGGCGAGGCGGTGGCGGGCCTGCTGATGCGCTCGGCCGTGTCGGTGCCCTTCCGCCAAGTGGCGCTGCCCGACGAGTTCCTGGACGCGGGCGCGCTGCCCACGCTGCACGAGCGCTACGGCATCTCGGCCGACGCCATGCGCCGGCAGATCAAGGCCTGGCTGTGAAGCCCGCTGGCGCTCGGCCTCAGGCCCGCAGCGCCAGCCACCCCGCGCTGATCGCCAGCGAGGCCATCGTCACCGGCACCCCGATGCGCGCGTGCGTGCGCCAGTCGATGGTCACGCCGTGCCGCGCCGCGGCGTCCACCACGATGATGTTGGCGATGCTGCCGACGATGAACAGGTTGCCGGCGAGCGTGCTCACCAGCGCCAGCAGCGGGCCGGCGTCGGGGCCCGACAGCGGCAGCAGCAGCATCACCGCCGGCACGTTGGACACCAGGTTGCTCAGCACGAAGGTGGCGCCGAAGAGCGAAGCCGGATGGTCCAGCCGCCAGCCCGCGGCCGCCAGGTGCCGAACCAGCGCCTCCGGCAGCCCCGTGGCCTGCAGCGCGTGGTTGACCACGAACAGGCCCATGAACAGCACCAGCAGCTGCCAGTCCACCAGGCCCAGCATGTCGCGCGAGTGCAGCCGCCGGCTCAGCAGCAGCAGCCCCGCGCCGGCCAGCGCCACCACCTCGCGCGGCCAGGGCGCGAACAGGAAGCACAGCAACACGCCCAGCGACACCGTCAGGCCCTTGGCGGCCTGCCAGCGCGAGAAGGGCAAGTCCTCGTCCGGCGCGGGAGCGGCCACGGTTGCGGTGGCAACCTCGACCGGCTCCTGGTGCAGCCGCTTGCGCAGCAGCAGCGCGATCAGCACCCAGGTCGCGGCCAGCGACAGCAGCACCGGCGGCAGCACCTGCAGCACGTAGCCGCCGAAAGGCAGGTTCAGCCGCGCGCCGATGAGCATGTTCTGCGGGTTGCCGATCAGCGTGGCGGCGGAGCCGATGTTGGCGCTGCAGGCCAGCGCCAGCAGGTAGGGCAGCGCGTCCAGCCCGCGGCGCCGGCAGGCCTCCACCAGCACCGGCGCCATCGCCAGGCACACCACGTCGTTGCTGAACACGGCCGACAGCGCGGCCGACACCGCGATCAGCGCCCCCAGCAGCGCCGCCGGCCCCATGCGCAGCGCGGCGAGCTGCCGCGCCACGGCGTCGTAGAAGCCGCCCAGGCGCATCTGCGCCGAGATCACCATGAAGGCGAAGAGCAGCAGGATGGTCGGCAGGTCGATGGCCCGCGCCGCCTCCTCCACGCTCACCGCCTCGGCGCCGATGAGCGCGATCGCCCCCAGCAACGCCACGCCGCCGCGGTCCAGCTGCAGGAAGGGCAGGCCGCCCAGGACCATGCCGATGTAGACGAGGGTGAAGACGATGAGGACGAAATCGGTCATGGAGCGCTCGCGAAGGAGCGCGGAAGGTACACGCTCCGGCGGCCCGGGCACTGGTCTTGCCGCCCTTCACAATCAACCGGAGAAGACCATGACTCAAATTCGCAACACTCCCTCCTCCACCGCGCCCACCGGCAGCGCCGGCTCGCGCGGCGGCAGCATCAGCCCCACCCAGGCGGAGCACACCGGCCTGGCCGACGGCCAGCCGGGCGAGACGCCCACCGGGCGCGAGGCGCGTCCCGGCACCGACGGGCCGACTTCGCAAGGCTTGGCGGGCGCGCAGGGCAGCGGCGGCGGGGCCGAGCGCGGCATGCAGCAGGACCCGGGCGCGGGCACCGGCAGCGGCGCCGACCGACGCAGCGACCGCCCGTGATCGACCGCGACTGGCATTTCGTCCTGGGCGCCCAGGACCCGGAGATGCGCGAGATCCAGCGCGTGGTCGAGGACGAGCACCTGGCCTGGGCCCATGCCGCGCGCAACAAGCGCCGCTGCAACCCGCGCACCGCCTACGCCGCCGACGGCGTGGTGCGCGTGGGGCCGGACCAGATCCCGCGCCCGGCGGTGCTGCCGCCCAAGGCGCCGGCGGTGTTCGTGGAATGCACCGTGCTGGGCCTGGAGCCGGTGGTGCGGGTGGACCACCACCACCCCGGCGACCCCGGCTACGAGGTCGAGCCCGAGAAGTTCATGGACGGCTCCTCGCTGGGCCAGGTGCTGCGGCTGCTGGAGCGCGAGCCCACCGAGACGCAGCGCCTGCTCGCGGCCAGCGACCACTGCCTCACCGCCGCCTACCAGGGCCGCTGCCCGGGCGTGGACCCGCACGAGCTGCTGTTCCTGCGCGCCTCGTGGAAGGCCAAGGTGATGGGGCGCACCCTGTCCGACGTGGTGGAGGGCATCCTGGACGCGGCCAAGCGGGTCAAGGCGCACCACGACAGCGAGCTGGGAGAAAGCCGCTTCCTGGACCCGACCGAGATCCCGCCGGACCTGGCCGAGGGCGCGGCCTATGCCGGCATCCCCGTGCGCTACCGCGAGCTGCTGCCCGAAGGCGTGCTCAAGGAGATGTTCAAGGGCGGCACGCCGGCCGCGGTGGAGCAGTTCATGGCCGAGCACGAGGCGGCCGGGCGGCCCGTGTACGGCAACCCGTACCGCGGTTACGCGGGCACCTACTGGTCAGGACGGCGGATGCCGGAAGTGGCGGGGCGGATGGTGGAGTGAGGGCTGCGGCAGCGCGTTGCCTCAACCCGGACGCCGAGCCTCCGTCTCCAGCAGTTCCAGCACCGCTGCAAGTCCTTCCGCCGACCCCAGCGCTTCCGCCGGACGGCGCCCCTGCAGCCCGTCCTGTGGCTGCTCGATCCAGCGCCCCAGCCAGCGCGCCACGTCAAAACCCGGCCCGCCGCCGCGCAGCGCCTCGGCGCGGCCCAGCAATCGCAGCAGCGCCAGCGCGATGCGCCCCGCCGCGGCGGGCAGCGGCGCGTCCGTGAAGGCTTTCTTTTCGGCCGCCGAGCGGTTCGTGCCCAAGAGGTCGCGGAAGAAGTGGCGCGGCGTGATGTCCAGCGCGCGGCCCAGGTCGCGCGCCAGCACGGCCGGCACGCCGGCCTCGGCCAGGGCGGCCAGCATCGCGTCGTCCGCGCTCGCCAGCGCGCGCGCCTGGGCCATCAGGCTCTGGCCGGGGCGGTAGCCGCGCAGGTCCGGCGCGGCAAGGCTGTTGCCGGATGGCGTGGGAAGGTTGGAAGCGCTCATCACGCCGCTGGGCAAGGGCCAGGCCGGCGGCGGCGCCACGGGCACAGGGGTTGCCGCCCTGGTGCAGACCCTTTGAGGAGCCCCACCGTGGACGACAAGAGCATCCTGCAGCACATCACCGAGCTGGTCGAAGAAGAGAACCGCCTGCGCGCCGATACCCAGGCGCCGGACCAGAACCGCGCGCGCATCGAGGAACTGGAGGTGCAGCTCGACCAGTGCTGGGACCTGCTGCGCCAGCGCCGCGCCCGGCGCGAGTTCGGCCAGAACCCCGACGACGCCCAGGTGCGCGACAAGGACACGGTGGAGAAGTACATCCAGTGAGCCCTGGAGCGCGGCGGCTCAGCCCGCCGCCTCGGTGCCTGGACCTTCCTGGGCCGCATCGCCCTCGGCCGCGCGCGCCAGCCGCGCGAAGTAGGCCGACTTGCCGGTCTTGTAGAGCTGCACCCAGGCCTGCAGCGCCTCGTCCTCGTAGATGCCCAGCAGCGCGAAGATCTCGGCCGCGAACTCGATGGGCGCCATGCCGCCGGCCGTGATCAGCGTGCCGTCGCGCACCACCGGCACGTCCTGGTAGTGCTCCGCGCCGCCATAGCCGGTGCCCTTGAGGTAGCCCAGCGCGTTGCTGGTGTGCGGGCGCGTCTCCAGCCAGCCCGCGCGCGCCAGCGCGGCGGTGGCGCCGCAGATGGCC
This sequence comes from uncultured Azohydromonas sp., assembly GCF_937926365.1. Lineage (GTDB taxonomy): Bacteria > Pseudomonadota > Gammaproteobacteria > Burkholderiales > Burkholderiaceae_C > Azohydromonas. The sequence continues at coordinate 15,690 of NZ_CALAOH010000184.1, forward strand.
GCCACCGGCACGCCGCGGCGCAGGAACTCGCCGGCCTTGCCGATGGCGGCGTGGTGCGAGGCGTCGTCGGCCCAGCCCACGCCGCCGGGCAGGACCAGCATCGCGCTGGCGTCGGGCAGCACGTCCTCCACCGCCATGTCGGGCAGCACCGACACGCCGCCCATGGAGCGCGGCACCGCGTGCCGGCCCGGGCCCACCGTCTTCACCTGCCAGCGCCCGGGCTCGCGCTGGAACTGCGGGTTGTGGATGCCGGCCACCGCGAAGGCGGCTTCCCAGTCGGCGAAGCCGTCGAAGACGTAGAGGTGGACGGTGCGGCGGGCGTTGGCCGCCTCGGATTCGGCGGCCGCGGCGGCGGCGGTGGCGAGGTCTTCCATGACCGGGCAGCGCAGCAGGTGCCGTGCCCTGCGCGAGGCCCGGGCTGGGCTACAGCGTGCGCGTGTCGATCCAGTGCACCTGACCGCCTCGCGCGCGCACCTGCTCGACCATGTGCGCCGTGCCGCCCGGCCCGTCGCCGCCGCCGCCGTTCCACAGGCAGACGAAGCGCACCTTGTCCGGCCCATGCGCCAGCGCGGTGTCCAGCAGCCACTGGTTGCAGCGCTCGAAGGGATCGGCGCCCTCGGCCAGCGGCCCCAACTCGCGCGGCATGGGCCGAGGCGGCTGCGGCAGCCGCGCGCGCAGCGCGTGGTAGCGCGCGAGCCACTGCCTGCCGCCGGCCACCGGCTCGATCGAGCGCCGGATGAATTCCGGCTCCTCGAACGGCAGCAGGACCTCGCAACGCACGCCCCGCTGCTCGCAGGCCTCCAGGAACAGCAGGTCACCGCCGGCCGCGGCCTGGCACAGCGCCAGGTCCTGCGGTCCGGCCTGCAGCCCGTCCAGCACCTCGGCGATGCGCCGCGCCGCCGCCACTACCTTCTGTGGCGGAAAGCGTGGCTCGGCGCGGTCCGGCGCATCCACCATGTGGCCGCTGAAAAGCAGCACCTGACGCGGCTCGCGGGGCCGCTCCGGCCTGGCGTCCGAAGGCATGGCGGCAAAGCCGAAAGGCTGGGTCATGGAGTCCTTCTGTTCTTGTGGCAACGAGTGGCGGCTGCGCCCGGATGCACGAGGGTTTGTGGACCCGCGCTCAGGACGCCGACGGCGGCGTGCCTTGGCGGTAGGTGGCAAGGTGGATGCTGGTCTCGGTGCCGCGAATGCCCTGCAGCAACCGGATGCGCTCCAGCACCTGCGACAGCTCCTGCACGCTGGCCGCGCGCAGCTCGGCCAGCAGGTCCCAGCGGCCGTTGGTGTCGTGCAACGCAGTGACGCCGGGCTCGCCCAGCAGGTGCGCCACGACGTCGCGCGTTCGGTTGCCCTCCACCAGGATGCCCATCCAGGCCGTGATGCCCGGCGGCTGCGCGTCCGGGCGCAGCACCACGGTGTAGCCCACGATCACCTGCTCCTGCTCCAGCTTGCGCAGCCGGTTGGCGACGGTGCCGCGCGACACGCCCAGCCGGTGCGCGAGCGTGGCCACGCTCATGCGCGCGTCGGCGCGCAGCAGGGCGATGAGGCGGTGGTCGAGGTCGTCGAGCATGGAACGAAGCGCGGGCAGTGGCTCTGCGCTTCAGTGTGGCAGTAGCGCGCGCCGCCCGGCACGCCGCTTCGATGGCCCGTCGCCCCTACCCGGCCGCCACCCCGTGCACCGTCTCCCTCATCCGCCTCCAGTGCGACCCCCGCCAGAACACCCGCGCGCACCCCGGGCAGCGCCAGAACGCGTCGAAGCTCGCGCGCGTGCGGGGCAGCAGTTGCCCCTGCACCTCGGCCTTGGGCACGGGCACGGGCACGGCGTTGCATTCCAGGCAGCGGCTTGGACCGCCCTCGCGCAGCGGCAGCGACCAGCGCCGCGCCACGTCGGCCAGCTGCGCCAGCGGGTCGTCGTCGCGCAGCCAGCAGCCCGCGTGCACCGCGCGGTGCATCAGCAGTGCCCGGTCGCGCGTGAGCACGATGCGCCCCTCGGCCGCGGCCAGCGCCACCAGCTCGGCATCGTCCCAGGCGTTGTGCCAGAGCGTATCCAGCCCGGCGAAACGCAGGTAGCGCGCCAGCCGCCCCAGGTGCGCATCGGCGATGAAGCGTCTACTCGTCGAAGGCACCTCGGGCGCGAGCCGCCGCAGCGCCGGCAGCACCGCCACGCGGTCGCCCGGCTGCAGCCGCTGCTCCAGCGCCGCGGGCTGGCCGTTGACCAGCAGCAGCGCCACCTCCGTGTGCGGCACGCCCAGCGCCTCGATGGCGTGCTTGGCGCTCTCGTGCGGCGCCACCTCGGCCTCGAACGCGCACCCGCGCCGCCACGGCGGCGGCAGCAGATCGCCCAACTCGGCGTAGAAGCGGAATTCGATGTCCATGGCACGCGGCAGGCGGGTGCCGCCGGCCCGGCTCCGCCTGTTGCCGCTGCGGCAATGGGCGTGCCGTGGGCGGTGCACTGCTCCAGTGCCTGGCACCCTATGTTTAGGCAACAAACCAATGAGGTTGCAGTGCTTACAACTACGCGGTGGAGGTGCTGTCTCCCTCCATTCCCGCCCTTTCCGGCATGCCTTGCCCTGCGCCCTGTCTCAGCCCGCTTTCACTTCCACGTGGTAGAGGCCCCAGGGACAGAGGCTGAAGCGCTCCTTGAGCGGCTTGTCGCGGATGTCGGGGAGGCGGTCGGCATCGAGCACCGCCCATTGCGGCCCCAGGCCGCCCAGCGCCATCGGCCGGCCGTCCAGCCGCGTGGCCAGCAGCATGCGCCAACGGCGCGCATCGGCCAGCGGCACCCGAACCGTGTAGCCATCCAGCGCCCGCAGCGTGAGCACCACCGGCGCTGCGGCCGACACGCCCGCGACGGCCAGCACCTGCTCCAGCAGCGGCCCGGACAGGCGGTGCTCGCGGCCGTCGTACTCCAGCGTGGGACGGATCTCCACCGCCGGCAGTGCCTGCAGCGCGGCGGCGTCGAACTCGAAGGCGCGCTCGAAAGCCACCTGGTGCTTGCTGAACAACTGCTCCAGGGCCGGGTCCACCGGGCCGCGGTTGGAGCGCCCCAGCGCCGTACCGCTGAGCGTGAGTTGAGCGGCACCACGCAAGGACGCGGCGCCTTCGGGCTTGGCGGCCTCGGCCAGCGGCAGGGCGCTGCCCAGCAGCGCGGCGGTGAAAACACGTCGTTGGTTCATTGACAGCGGTCCTTCCGATACATGAAGTTACGTTTGCAACCTTATAGCGATGCCTGCCTTGCGCAAGCGCAATCGCGGCCTCTTCAGCGCGGGCCTGATGAAGCCGAACAGGCAATTGGTCACGCCTGTGCGCACCGATCCATGCCACCGTGCGGCCCAAGCAAGAACACACCCGGCTTCGCGACGCGCCAGGGAGGGCGCATCGCACGGGCGCAGGGCGCCCGGCGAAGTCTGGCCAAACGCGAAACGCGATGGGATGAGGGAGATGGGCAACGATAACTTCGGGCTGCCCGACAGCTCGACGTTCACGGTCGATGAGGCCCAGCTGCGCCGCATCCGCCAGGCCTCGCTGCAACGCCTGCACGTGGGGCAGATCCCGGCGATGCGAGGCGCCGGGTTCTTCATCCTGGCCGTGATCCTGGTGCTCCATGACCTGCGCATGGGGCGTGCGCTGGACGCGCCGGCCTTGTGGCAGGTGGTGGGCGCCAACGCCGCGTACTGCCTGGCGAGTTGGCTGGTCTTGCGGCGCTGGTACGGCCGCACCGGGCGCTTCGACCTGGGGCTGCTGTTCATGCACCTGGACCTGCCGATGTGGCTGCTGAACCTGCACCACGTCCGGGGCAACCAGGTGCTGCTGATCGCGGTGCTGCTGGTGCGCGTGGCGGACCAGGTGGGCTTCGGCTTCAGGCGTGCGCTGTACTTCAACCACGTGGTCCTGGGCGCGTACCTGGCCTACGGGGCCTGGATGGGCGTGCCTTGGAGCGACCTCGCGGGCATGGCGGTGATCATGTATCTGGCCGGCGTGTACCTGTCGCTGACCGGGCTGGTGACGCAGCGCCTGCGCGAGCGCGTGCGCCGCGGCGTGCACGCCGCGCGCGGGCTGATCCAGCAGCTCGAACGCCAGACGCGCCACCTGCAGCAGCAGGCCGAGGCGCTGGAGACGGCGCGCGCCGATGCCGAGCAGGCCAGCGAGGCCAAGTCGCGCTTTCTCTCCAGCATCAGCCACGAGTTGCGCACGCCGCTCAACGGCGTGATGGGCATGCTGCAGCTGCTGCAGGCCACCGGCCTGACGCCGGCACAACAGCGCTACGCCGATACCGCGATGGAGTCCGGCACGCGGCTGGTGAAGCTGATCGAGGAGCTGCTGGACGTGGCCAGCATCCGGGCCGGCGGCCTGGCGCTGCACCCGCAGCTCTTCAATCTGGTCGGGCTGGTGGACCAGCTGATGCAGGAGATGCGCCCGCTGGCGCAGGGCAAGCCGCTGCAGTTGGAGGCCGAGCTCGACCCGGCGCTGGACCGCGGCTTCCATGCCGACGCGCGGCGGCTGCGCCAGCTGCTGTTCCACCTGCTGCACAACGGGCTGAAGTTCACCGACCAGGGCGAAGTGCGGCTGCACATGCGTTGCCTGCGCGAGGACGAGCACGCGGCGCTGGTGCGCGTGGTGGTCAGCGACACCGGCTGCGGCATGACACCCGCACAGGTGGAGCGGCTGTTCCAGCCTTTCGGACAAGGCGACGACTCCAGCACGCGCCGCCACGGCGGCAGCGGCCTGGGCCTGGCGATCGCGCGCGAGACGGTGACGCTGATGAACGGCTCGATCCGCGTGCGCAGCGAGCCGGGACGGGGCACGGCCTTCGAGGTGGAGGTGCTGCTCAACAAGGCGGCGGGGTGAGCGCCGGCGTCCTCAGCGCGCCATCGGCGTCTTGGGCTTCTTGACGTCCTCGCTGGGCGGCGCCGTGCCCAGCTTCTCGCTGCGGATGGGCAGCCCCGGAGCGGAAGCCGCGCCCGCCGCCGGCGTGCCCGGCGCGCTGTGCGGATTGCCCTGCCCCGGCACCTGGGCGGTGCCCGAGCCGCCGGCGCCGGTCGTGGCCGCCGCCACCGGCGTGGGTGGATGCGCCTGCCAGCCCTGCGCCGCGGCGCGCTGGCGCCAGCGTTGCGAGAGGCGGTCCATGGAGGCTTCGAGCTGCTGCTTTTCCGCCGCTGCGGCCGAGGCCGCCTGCGCCGCCTTGGCCGCGGCCTCCGCCTGCTGCTGCGGCGTGGGCGCGGGCAGCGCGGCCAGCGTGGCGGTGGCCGCCAGGGCGGCGCCCAGGGCCACAAAAAACTTCATTCCTGTTCGCCATCGCGAACAAGAACAACCCGTCATGCCCGCGAAGGCAGGCATCCACGCCTGCCGCGATGCCGCCCGGTATTCGTGGACATCCGCCTTCGCGGGGGTAACGGCTTTGAGATGCTGCCTGCTATTCATCACCGACTCCCTGGCTGCGCCGCCCGCCGCCCTCACCGCACTCCCGGCGAGCTCGCCGGCCTGGAGCCGCCGCCGGCGGCGCCGGAGGAGGCGCCGGCCACCGCGCCCGGCGCGTTGGACATTCCGCCCACCGCCGCGCCCGAAGTCACCGCCGAGGCCGACACCCCGGGCGGCACCACGCCCGTGGGGCCGGGATCGGCCGCGGCCGAGGCCGCCTTCTGCGGCCCCTCGCCCTGCGGCACCCCCGCGGCGGACGCGCCGTCCTTGGGCATCGCACCGCCCAGGGCCGCGCCGCCAACGTTGCCCTCGGAGCCCTGCGGAATGCCCGGCGTGCCCGCCGGCGGCGCCGCCTGCTTGCCGCCGGACTGGGCGATCACCTCGCCGCTCGTGCCGCCGCCGGCACTCACCTGCCCCGGGAACCTGGTCTGGACGACCCCGTCCTCCACCTTCGGGCCGCGGTCGCAGCCGGCCCCCAGCAGCGCGGCCAGCAGCACCGCCGGCACGAGCAGCACCCGGCCAGGCCGGCGCGGCGCCGTCGTCTTCACCGTGGCTTGCGCGCCCATCACCGCCCCGCTCCGCCGCGCTCGCGCGCCGAGATCTGCCGCCACCACAGCTCGTGGTGCGTGCGCACCCAGGCCTCGTCCACCGTGCCGTGGCGCATGCCGCGGTAAGCGCCAGGGCTGCCCAGCGTGCCCAGGTAGATGTGGCCCATGGCGAAGGCGATGTAGGCCGCCGCGCCCAGCAGGTGCAGCAGGTTGGCCACCTGCAGCAGGTAGCGCGTGAAGCCCGGGCCGGGCGTGTTGCCGGCGAAATAGGGGAAATTGAGCATCAGCCCCGTGATGCCCATCAGCAGCCCCATCAGCGTCACGCCGAACCAGAACCACACCTTCTCGCCGAAGTTGAAATAAGGCGCCGGCACGTGCGCATGCGACAGCAACCCGCCGCCGGCCTTGACCCACTGCCAGTCGGCACGCTCGAAGCGGTTGCGCCGCACGTAGGTGATGAACATCGCCAGCGTGCACAGGATGAACAGCGGCCCGGCGATGTTGTGCGCGTACTTGCTGATGATCGCGAGCCAGGAGAACAGGCCGTGGCCCATCCACGGCAGCAGCAGCTGCTTGCCGAACAGGATCACCAGCCCCGTGAGCGCCAGCACGATGAAGGTGATGGCGGTGGCCCAGTGCGTCCAGCGGTCCAGCCGCGTGAAGCGCACCACGTTGCGCCCGGTCTCGGCGCCTTCGAGCTTCTGCGGCCCGAAGAAGCGGTACAGCCCGAAGATGCCCAGCGGCACCACCAGCAGCAGCGTGCCGGCCAGCGTCGCCAGCGGCCCGTTGCGCCAGGTGCGCCAGGTGTTGCCGCCGCGCTGCAGGATGACGTCCTGCTCCGGCATCAGCCCCGGCGGCTTGATGTAGTGGCGGTCGAAGTGCTGCCGTCCCGAGGCGGCGTCGCCCCGCCCGGGCTCGGGCCGGCCCTGCTCGGTCTGCAGGATGGTCTGCTCCTCGGCATAGGCCGGCGTGGCCTTCTCGTGCGGCACCGCGGCCAGCGCCGGCACGAGGGTCAGCAGCGCCAGCGTCAGGGCCAGCAGGAACGGTGAGAACCAGAGCAGCAGGCGGCGCAGGGACATGAGGGCTCCTTCGGTACGGCTGGAGACGGGGGGCGGCTCACGGACGCATGCGCGCGTACTCGTTCTGGTGCCGGTTGCGGTTGTCGATGGCGGCGTTCCAGGCCAGCCGGTCGCCGTTGAAGCGCAGCTGCTGCGGCAGGTTGTCGGGCTTGCCGTTGTAGTGGCCTTCGCGCCAGGCAGGGTACTGTTCGACCTCCAGGCAGCCGGTGAGCAGCAGCGTGGTGGCCAGGAGCAGCAGGGCTCTCATTTCACGACGTCCTTGGTGGTTCGATACGGCGCCGCGCTTCACGTCGGCAGCTGGCGCGGGTTGTTCTGGAAACTGTCCGGAATCTGGTTGGTGCGCGGGCCCTGGCCGCGCGAGCTGTTGTCGTGGATCACGCCGTCCGGCCCGCGGGTGTCGGGCAGGCCCCGCGCGGGTGCGGGCGCACCGTTCCCGGCGTCCTGTCCATGGGCAGGCGGCGTGCCGTTGGCATCGGCGCCGCCGTTCATCGGTGCCCCGGCCTTGCCCGGCGGCACGCCCTGGGGGTTGTAGGCGATGTCCCAGCCCCAGAGCTCCGGCCCGTAGCCGCGCGTGTCCACGCGCTGCTTGTAGATCTGGGCAATGATGTTGGCGTCGCCGCCCAGCAGCGCCTTGGTGCCGCACATCTCGGCGCACAGCGGCAGCTTGCCCTCGGCGATGCGGTTGCGCCCGTACTGCTGGAACTCCGCCTCGCTGGCATCGGGCTGCGGGCCGCCGTTGCAGAAGGTGCACTTGTCCATCTTGCCCCGGTGGTTGAACGCGCCGGTGGAAGGGAACTGCGGCGCCCCGAAGGGACAGGCCAGCGAGCAGTAGCCGCAGCCGATGCACAGGTCCTTGTCGTGCAGCACCACGCCGTCGGCCGTGTGATAGAAGCAGTCCACCGGGCACACCGCCATGCACGGCGCGTTGGTGCAGTGCATGCAGGCCACCGACATGTAGTGCTCGCCCGGCGCGCCGTCGCCGATGGTCACCACCCGGCGCCGGTTCACGCCCCAGGGCGTCTCGTGCTCGTTCTTGCACGCGGTGACACAGCCCATGCAGTCGATGCAGCGCTCGGTGTCGCAGATGAATTTCATGCGCGCGGCCATGTGGGCCTCCTCATGCGTAGCGGCGCAACCGACACAGCGACACCTTGGTCTCCTGCATCATGGTCACGGCGTCGTAGCCATAGGTCCAGCCGGTGTTGGCCGCTTCGCCGCGCACGATGGGCGCGGCGCCTTCGGGGTACTGGCGCAGCAGGTCCTCGCCCATCCACCAGCCGCCGAAGTGGTAGGGCATCCACACCACGCCCTGCCCCACGCGCGGCGTCACCATCGCGTGCACCTTCAGCCGCGCGCCGGTGGGCGTCTCCACCCAGACGAACTCGCCGGTCTTCACATCGATGCGGCCGGCATCGAAGGGGTTGATCTCCACGAACATCGCCTGCTGCAGCTCGGCCAGCCAGGGGTTGGAGCGCGTCTCGTCGCCGCCCCCTTCGTACTCCACCAGGCGGCCCGAAGTCATGATCAATGGGAAATCCTTGCTGTAGTCGCGCGCGCCCTGCACCGACTTGTAGAGCGTGGGCAGCCGCCAGAAGGTGGCGCGGTCCTCGAAGGTGGGGTATCTCGCCACCAGGTCCGGCCGGGGCGTGAGCAGCGGCTCGCGGTGCACCGGCACCGGGTCGGGGAAGTTCCAGACATGGGCCCGCGCGCGGGCGTTGCCGTACGGCGCGCAACCGTGCGCGATGACCACGCGGATGATCCCGCCCGAGGGGTCGGTCTTCCAGTTCTTGCCTTCGGCCGCGGCCTGCTCCTGCGGCGTGAGCTCGCTCCACCAGCCCAGCTTCTTCAGGAACACGTGGTCGAACTCGGGATAGCCGGTGTCGAGCTGGCTGTCGCGGTTGGTGGAGCCGTCGGCCGCCAGCAGGCTCTGCCCGTCGTGCTCCACGCCCCAGTTGGCGCGGAAGGGCATGCCGCCCTCGGCCACGGGCTTGCTCAGGTCGTAGAGGATGGGCGTGCCCGGGTGCTTCATCTCCGGCGTGCCCCAGCAGGGCCAGGGCAGGCCGTAGTAGTCGCCCTTGCAGGGGCCCGAGTCCGCGCGCAGCGTGGTCGGGTCGAAGTCCGCCTTGTGTTGCATGTGCAACTTCAGCCGCTCCGGCGAGCAGCCCGTGTAGCCGATGGTCCAGACGCTGCGGTTGATCTCGCGCAGGATGTCCTCGATGACCGGCTCGTTGTTGACGACCTTGATGTTCTTGACCAGCTGCTCCGCGAAGCCGAACTTCTTCGCGAACAGGTACATGATCTCGTGGTCGCTCTTGCTCTCGAAAATGGGCTGGATCACCCGCTCGCGCCACTGGATGGAGCGGTTGGACGCGGTGCACGAGCCCTGCGTCTCGAACTGCGTGCACGCGGGCAGCAGGTACACGCCGTCGCGCCGCCCGTGCATGGCCGCCGTCATGGTGGGATACGGGTCGATCACCACCAGCAGGTCGAGCTTCTGCATCGCCGCGCGCATGTCGGGCAGCCGTGTCTGGCTGTTGGGCGCGTGGCCCCAGTAGACGACCGCGCGCAGCGGGTTGGGCTGGTCCACGTACTCGGCCTTCTCCAGCACGCCGTCGAACCAGCGCGAGACGGTCATGCCGGGCTTTTCCATCAGCGCCTTGGAGGCGTAGCGGCCCTTGAGCCACTCGTAGTCCACACCCCAGGCGGCGCAGAAGTGCCGCCACGCGCCCTCGGCCAAGCCGTAGTAGCCGGGCAGCGAGTCGGGGTTGGGGCCGACGTCGGTGGCGCCCTGCACGTTGTCATGGCCGCGGTAGATGTTGGCCCCGCCGCCGGCGACGCCGATGTTGCCCAGCGCCAGCTGCAGGATCGACAGCGCGCGCACGTTGGCCGTGCCCACGTGGTGCTGCGTGATGCCCATGCACCACACCACCGACGAAGGCTTGTTGCGCGCGAGCATTTCCGCGGCCTCGCGCACCGAGGCCTCGGGCACGCCGGTGACCTCGCTCACGCGGTCGGGCGTCCACTTCTGCACCTCCTTGCGCACGGCATCCATGCCGTAGGTGCGCGCGGCGATGAACTCGCGGTCCTCCCAGCCGTTGGCGAAGATGTGCCAGAGCAGGCCCCACACGAAGGCGATGTCGGTGCCGGGGCGGATGCGCACGTAGTGGTGCGCGAAGCGCGCGGTGCGCGTGAAGCGCGGATCGACCACGATCATCTTGGCCCCGAGCTCCTTGGCGTGCAGGAAGTGCAGCATGGAGATCGGGTGCGCCTCCGACGGGTTGGAGCCGATGAACAGCACGGCCTTGCTGTGGTGCAGGTCGTTGAAGCTGTTGGTCATGGCGCCGTAGCCGAAGGTCTGCGCCACGCCGGCCACCGTGGTGGAGTGGCAGATGCGCGCCTGGTGGTCGGTGTTGTTGGAGCCCCACATCGACACGAACTTGCGCAGCAGGTAGCTCTGCTCGTTGTTGTGCTTGGAGCTGCCGATCCAGAACACCGCGTCCTGCCCGGCCTGCTCGCGCACCTTGAGCAAGCGGTCGCCGACCTCGGTGATGGCCTGGTCCCAGGAGATGCGCTGGTACTTGCCGTCCACCAGCTTCATCGGGTAGCGCAGCCGGTGCTCGCCGTGGCCGTGTTCGCGCACCGAGGCGCCCTTGGCGCAGTGCGCGCCCATGTTGATGGGCGAGTCGAAGGCGGCGTCCTGGCGGATCCACACGCCGTTCTGCACCACCGCCTCCACCGAGCAGCCCACCGAGCAGTGGCTGCATACGGTGTGCTTGATCTCGACGGGCGAATTCGCCGGCGGCTTGGGCTCGGCCGCGGCGGCGGGCTCGATGAACTGGTTGCCGATCGGCCGCGCCAGCAGGCCGGCGGCCCCGGCACCCAGGCCCGCGCGCAGCAGCAGGCCGCGCCGCGTCAGGCCGGTGCCGGCCGCGCCGGCGGGGCGCTTGCGCATCAACAAGCTGGACATGGTGGCCCCCTCCTGGGCATCACAGCCGCGCGGCGCTGCGGTAGTAGCGGCGCACGTGCTCGGTCTCGTGGTAGGTGGCGGGCCGCGGCGGCTGGGGCTCGGCCGCGGGGGCGGCCGGGGCCGCGGGCGCGGCGG
>NZ_CALAOH010000185.1 GCF_937926365.1 uncultured Azohydromonas sp.
CGCCGTGGCCAGGCCGCCACGCAGGCGCCCAGCGCGAGCGCCGAAGCGCCCAGCAGCAGCCGGCGGCGCTGCGCGTCGGCCACGGCCCGCGCACCGCCGCCGGAACGAGTTCCAAGTTCGCGCTGCATAAGGAAAAGCCTTCGCCTCAGCGCGAGGCCGCGACCATGTAGTCCACGGCGGCCTTGACGTCCTCGTCCTTGAGCGCCGTGTTGCCGCCGCGCGCGGGCATCGCGCCCTTGGCGCCGTTGAAGCCTTCGAGCGCGTGCTTGTAGAGCGTGTCCGCGCCCTGGGCGATGCGCGGGCCCCAGTCCTCCTTGTCGCCGGGCTTCGGCGCGCCCGCGACGCCTGCGGCGTGGCACATCGCGCAGGTCGAGCCGTAGACCTTCTTGCCGGCGGCGTTCTCCGCCTCGGGTGCCGGGGTGGCGGCCGGCGCGGGCGTGGTGGCCGCGGCCACCGGGGCCTGCGGCGCGGGCGCCGATTCCTGCTGGCCGCAGGCGGCGACCAGGCCGAGCGCGCACAGCGCCATCGAAAGGGTGAGGTATTTCATGGGTGTCACCTATCCGTCGTCAATTTCGGTGGGGAATTCTAGGATTGATTTTTCGGCGAATTGTCATCCGTGATGCTTCAACTTGATCCACCTCAAAGCTGTACCGCCGGTATATCTCAATCATTCAGCCTGCATAAATGGAAGGCGGTGGTCGAAGATGCAGTTTCATCGCCTGTTTAGGCAAAAAACTTGAACTGGTTTAAGGAATTTTCCATGGACATCGGCCTGAAGAAGAAAATCGCGGCTCCCGAGACCGGCATGGCCCGGCGCCGTTTCCTGAACACCGCAGCCGCGGCCGGCCTGGCCGGCGTGGGCATGGCGGCCTGCTCCGACAAACCCGCCTCGGCGCCGGCGTCCACGGCCCAGACATCGGCCTCGCACGCGCCGCAGCCCAACCCAGGCGAGGGCAACGGCAGCATCCACCTCAAGCCGGGCGAGCTCGACACCTACTACGGCCTGTGGAGCGGCGGCCACACCGGCGACATGCGCGTGCTGGGCCTGCCCTCGGGGCGCGAGATCACGCGCATCCCCTGCTTCGTGCCCGATGCACTGGTGGGCTGGGGCATCACCAACGAGTCCAAGGCCATCATGGGCACCAAGCCCGACGGCAGCCTCAAGTACACGGTGGCCGACAGCCACCACACGCATGCCTCCTACAAGGACGGCGACTACGACGGCCGCTATGCCTGGATCAACGACAAGATCAACAGCCGCCTCGCGCGCATCCGGCTGGACACCTTCACCTGCGACAAGATCACCGAGCTGCCCAACGTGCAGGGCTTCCACGGCATCTTCCCCGACAAGCGCGATCCCGTTGATCCCAACATCAACTACACCACGCGCGTGTTCTGTGGCGCCGAGTTCCACATCCCGCTCAGCGCCGGCGACCTGGACAAGCCCGAGAAGTACCGCACGATGTTCTCCTGCGTGGACGCGGAGAGCATGGAGCTGCGCTGGCAGGTGCTGATCGACGGCAACTGCGACCTCACCGCCACCTCCTACGACGGCAAGCTCGCCGCCACCAACCAGTACAACGTCGAGGGCGGCGCCAAGTACGAGGACATGATGTCCGCCGAGCGCGACGCGTGCCTGTTCTTCAACATCGCGCGCATCGAGGAGGCGGTGAAGGCCGGCAAGTTCAAGACCGTCGGCGACTCCAAGGTGCCGGTGGTGGACGGCACCCGCGAGGCCAACAAGGACCCCAAGACCGCGCTGACCGCCTACGTCAGCGTGCCCAAGAACCCGCACGGCGTGAACGCCAGCCCCGACGGCAAGTACTTCATCTGCGCCGGCAAGCTCTCGCCCACGGGCACCGTGATCGAGCTGCAGAAGGTGCTGGACTGGTTCGACGGCAAGCTCGAGAACATCGACCAGGCCATCGTGGCCGAGGTCGAGCTGGGCCTGGGCCCCCTGCACACCGCCTTCGACGGCCGCGGCAACGCCTACACCACGCTGTTCCTGGACAGCCAGGTGGTGAAGTGGAACGTGGACGCCGCCATCAAGTTCCACAACGGCGACAAGAACGCCAAGTACGTGGTGGACCGCGTGGACGTGCAGTACCAGCCCGGCCACCTCAACGCCTCGCACTCCGAGACCAAGAGCGCCGACGGCAAGTGGCTGGCCGTGGGCTGCAAGTTCTCCAAGGACCGCTTCCTGCCCGTGGGCCCGCTGCACCCGGAGAACGAGCAGCTCATCGACATCTCGGGCGACAAGATGGTGCTGGTGGCCGATCACCCGGTACGCGGCGAGCCGCACGACTTCATCATCTTCCGCCGCGACATCGTCAAGCCCAAGCAGGTCTACCAGCTCGACGACCACCCGCAGGCCGTCAAGGACCCCAAGGACACCGGCATCACGCGCAACGGCAAGAAGGTCACCGTCCGCATGACCTCGCAGGCCCCGGCGTTCAGCCTGCGCGAGTTCAAGGTCAAGCAGGGTGACGAGGTGACCATCGTGCTGACCAACCTCGACAAGGTCGAGGACCTCACGCACGGCTTCGCCATTCCCAAGCACAACATCAACTTCATCGTCAACCCGCTGGAGACGAAGTCGGTGACGTTCACGGCGGGCAAGCCCGGCGTGTACTGGGCCTACTGCACGCACTTCTGCCATGCGCTGCACCTGGAGATGCGCACCCGCATGATCGTCGAGGCCTGACTCCAGGTTTCATCTGGCTTCTGAAATGACCCGTTCGCACTGAGGTATCGAAGTGCGAATCCGTCAGGCTGAGATGGCTGCACCACGGCAGGGGCCGTTCATCCTTCGATACCTCAGGACGAACGGAATACCCCTCTGCCTGGCGCGCGGCCTTCCCTTCACTCCCATGACCCTGCTGTCCCTCCTGCTGCGCCTGTGCGCGCTGGCCGCCGTGCTGCTCGGCGCCTCGCCGATGTGGGCCTCGACGGCCTACGAGGCCGAACTGCCCGAAGGCATCCACGGCCCGCGCCTGTGCGACTTCGCGCCCTGCGCCGAGGTATTCCCCGGCGCAACCTCCTTCTCCGAACGCAAGGGCCAGCCGCCCTACGTCGAGGCCTACGCCGACGACCAGGGCAAGCCCAGGCTGCTGGGCTACGTGATGCTGTCCACCGACATCACCGACACGCCCGCGTACTCGGGCAAGCCGGTGGTCACGCTCATCGGCATGGACCTCAAGGGCCGCTTCACGGGCGTGAAGGTGCTCAAGCACTCGGAGCCCATCCTGCTGCTGGGCATCCCCGAATCCGCGCTGACGAAGTTCAACGACCAGTACCTGGGCAAGTTCGTCGGCGACAACATCGAGATCGGCCAGTCGCGGCCCAGCGAGGGCGTGATCGGCCTGGACGCCATCTCCGGCGCCACCGTCACCGTGATCGCGCAGAACCAGGTGATGATGACCTCCGGCGCCGCCGTGGCGCGGCAGACCGGCATCCTGGCGCCCACGGTGCGCCCGCAAGCGAAGTTCACCGACGCCGGGCGCGCCCTGGACTGGGCTGCGCTGGCCAAGGAAGGCAGCGTGCAGCGCCTGGTGGTCAAGCCCGAGCAGGTCGGGCTGGAGAAGAGCGCCACGCCCTTCATCGAGCTGTGGTTCGGCCTGCTCAACCCGCCCGATGCCGGGCGCGCGCTGCTGGGCGCCGAGGGCTGGAAGCGGCTGATGGAGCAGCTCAAGCCGGGCGAGCAGGCGCTGTTCGTGATCCGCAGCGGCGGCGTCGAGTCCTTCAAGGGCTCGGGCTTCGTGCGCGGCGGCATCTACGACCGCGTGCTGGTGCGCCAGGGCCTGGACAGCTTCACCTTCCGCGACCTGGACTACCTGCCCCTCTACGGCCTGGCCGCCGCGGGCGCGCCGCGCTACACCGAATCGGCCATCTTCATCGTGCGCTCGCCGGCCTTCTCGGCCGCCTATCCCTGGAAGTTCGGTTTCCTGGGCAACCGCGTGGACCGCGCCACCGGCACGCGCAGCTTCGCCAACTTCGAGGCCCCCTACTGGCTGCCGGCTTCCGCGCTGGAAGGCGGCCGCCCGGTGGTGGAGGAGCCGCAGGCGGCATGGGTGAAGGTGTGGAAGGCGCGCGCCGTGGAGATCGGCCTCTTCGCCGCGCTGCTGGTGGCGGTGGCGGTGGTGTACGCGCTGCGCGACCAGCTCACCCGCCGCGCCACGCGCAAGAACAAGTGGCCGGTCAACGCCTTCAAGTACTCGGCCTGGCTGCTGAGCATCGGCTTCGTGGGCTTCGGCGCGATGGCGCAGCCCTCGGTGACGCAGGTGCTGACCTGGTTCCACGCGCTGCTGTTCCACTGGACCTGGGAGCTGTTCCTCAGCGACCCGTTCATCTTCCTGTTCTGGATCTTCATCATCGTCACCGTCTTCCTCTGGGGACGGGGCCTGTTCTGCGGCTGGCTGTGCCCCTTCGGCTCGCTGTCGGAGCTGCTGTACAAGCTCGGCGGCGCCATCGGCCTCAAGCGCTTCCAGCGCGCGCTGCCCAGGCGGTGGCACGACAAGCTGAAGTGGGTGAAGTACGGCGTGTTCTTCGGCCTGCTGTCGGTGTCGATGTTCTCCATGGGCCTGGCCGAGAAGCTGGCCGAGGTGGAGCCCTTCAAGACCACCTTCCTGGTCGGCTGGGGCCAGCGCTCGTGGCCGTACACGCTGTTTGCCGCCGGCATCCTGGGGCTGTCCATCTTCGTGGAGCGCCCCTTCTGCAAGTACCTGTGCCCGCTGGGCGCCTCGCTGGCGATGCCCTCCACCTTCCGCTGGTTCGGGCTGCGCCGCAAGCAGGAGTGCAACAGCTGCAAGGCCTGCGCGGCGGGCTGCGGCGCGCAGGCGATCGACGCCGATGGCCGCATCGACCACCGCGAATGCCTGCACTGCCTGGACTGCATGGTGCTCTACACCGACACCCACGCCTGCCCGCCGCTGGTCAAGGAGCGCAAGCGCCGCGAGCGCGAGGGCCTGCCGCTGACGCGCATCGGCCGCGACGGCTACTTCATTCCCATCATCCCGGTCGCCTCCGAGCCGGCCCGTCCGGCGCCCAAAGCATGAAAGCCATGGTCGATCCCCGCATGCCCACCGACCCGGTGCAACCGCCCTGCGCCGCCGCTCAAGGCGTGGCCGCCCGGCTCTGCGCCGAGGCCTGGGACCACCTCTGGCCCTGGCGCCGCGGCGCCGCCGCGCCGCACGTCGCGCTGCACGCGGCGGGCATCGCGCTGGCGCTGGCCGCCACCATCGCCTGGGTGCTGGGCGCCCTGGGCGAGCTGCGCGCCGGCGCCCTGATCGCCTGGTGGTTCGGCTGGAGCGTGTACGAGGTGCTGATCCGCCTGCGCGCCAAGCGCTACGTCAAGGACGGCCCGTGGTGGGGCCGGCGCTACCGCGTCGCCAACGTGATGGACATGCTGTGCTACGTGGGCTTCAAGAACCTGCTCATCGGCGCGGCGCTGTTCCTGGCGCTCAAGGCCGCGGGCGCGCTGGTGTGAGGATGCGCATGACCCGCCGCCTGCTGAGCCTGCTGGCGTTGATGCTCCCGCTGGCGCTGCACGCCGCCACCTGGACGGTGCGTCCGGGCGAGGCCATCCAGCCGGTGCTGGACCGCGCCGCCGCGGGTGACGTGGTGGAGGTCCAGCGCGGCCGTTACGCCGGCAACCTGCGCATCGACAAGCCGCTGACGCTGCGCGGGCTGCAGCGGCCCACCATCAGCGGCGGGCTCCAGGGCGACACCATCCGCATCGCCGCGCCGGACGTGACGATCGAGGGCCTGATCGTGCGCGACTCGGGCAGCAGCCTGCTGCAGCAGAACGCCGGCGTCTACGTCACGCCCGGCTCGCACCGCGCCACGGTGCGGCGCTGCGACCTGGTCTACAACCTGTTCGGGCTGTGGATCCAGAAGGCCAACGACGTGCGCGTGGAGCACAACCTCATCGTGGGCAAGCGCGACCACGGCTCCTCGCAGCGCGGCAACGGCGTGCAGCTCTACGACACCACCGGCGCGCGCATTGAGCACAACCACATCAGCTTCGTGCGCGACGCGCTGTACGTGGACGTCTCGCACCACGCCGTCTTCCGCGGCAACCGGCTGCACCACAGCCGCTACGGCACGCACTACATGAACTCCTACCACAACCTGTGGGAGGACAACGACAGCTACCTCAACCGCGGCGGCCTGGCGCTGATGGAGGTGCGCGACCAGGTCGTGCGCAACAACCGCGCCTGGGGCAACACCGACCACGGGATCATGCTGCGCACGCTGCAGGACTCGGTGATCGAGAACAACGTGGTGGCCGGCAACGCGCGCGGCTTCTTCATCTACGACGTGGAGTACGTGCAGCTGCGTGGCAACCTGGTGGTGAACAACCAGGTCGGCGTGCACCTCTCGGCCGGTTCCACCCGCAACCGCGTCGAGGGCAACGACTTCATCGGCAACCGCGAGCAGGTGCGCTACGTGGGCGCGCGCGACGAGGCCTGGGGCGCCGAGAGCGGCAACCACTGGAGCAACTACCTGGGCTGGGACCGCGACGGCGACGGCCGCGGCGACGTGCGCTACGAGGCCAACGACCTGGTGGACCGCCTGGTGTGGCAGCACCCCTCGGCGCGGCTGCTGCTGGCCAGCCCCGCGGTGCAGGCGCTGCGCCTGGTGAGCCAGCAGTTCCCGGTGCTGCGCGTGCCCGGCGTGGTGGACCCCAAGCCGCGCATGCGCCCGGCGCAGCCGGACTGGAAGGAATGGAATGCAAAACAGTCTTCGCTTGAGCCCTGAGATGGGCACCTCGTTCGTGTCCAGCGGCGCCGCCGGAGCCAACCCCGTGCAGGCGCAGGCCGACACCGGCCCTTGCGCCATCACCCTGCGCAACGTGGTGAAGCAGTACGGCGCGGTGCGCGCGGTCGATGGCGTGAGCCTGGACGTGCGCCGCGGCGAGATGTTCGGCCTCATCGGCCACAACGGCGCGGGCAAGAGCACGCTGTTCAAGATGATGCTGGGGCTGGTGGCGCCCACTTCGGGCGAGATCCGCATCCAGGGCGCGCCGGTGTCGGGGCGGGACTTCCGCGCGGTGCGCCGCGGCATCGGCTACCTGCCCGAGAACGTGGTGCTCTACGACAACCTCAGCGGGCTGGAGACGCTGCGCTTCCTGGCGCGGCTCAAGGGCGTGCCGGAGCATGAATGCGTGGGCGTGCTCGCGCGCGTGGGCCTGGGCCACGCCGGCCACCGCGCCGTGCGCGAGTACAGCAAGGGCATGCGCCAGCGCCTGGGCTTCGCGCAGGCGCTGCTGGGCAAGCCGCGGGTGCTGTTCCTGGACGAGCCCACCACCGGCCTGGACCCGGAGGCGATCCGCGCCTTCCACGCCACCTTGCGCGAGCTGCGCGACGAGGGCGTGACGCTGATCATCACCTCCCACATCCTGGCCGAGCTGCAGGAGCGGGTGGACCGCCTGGCGATCCTGGCCGCGGGACGCGTGCGCGCGCACGGCAGCGTGCAGGCGCTGCGCGAGCACATGGCGCTGCCGCTGCGGCTGGAGCTGCAGGTGGCCGAGTCCGGGGCCGCCGCCGTGCGCGCCGCGCTGGCGGCGCTGGCGCTGGACGGCGTGCGCTGGCACGGCCTGCGGCTGGAAGCCCGTTGCGCGCGCGACGCCAAGATGGCGGTGATGGCCGCCCTCGCCGGCCTGGGCGGCGCGGTGCTGGACCTGCAGATGCACGAGCCCTCGCTGGAAGACGTGTTCTTCGGCCTGGCGCATTGAGAAGGAGCACGCCATGAGCTTCGAGTTCGGCCAGGTGCTGGCCATCGCGCACAAGGAGCTGCGCGACCGGCTGCGCAACCGCTGGGTGCTGGCGGTGGCGCTGGTGTTCACGGCCTTCGCGCTGGTCATCGCCTACTTCGGCGGCGCGCAGCAGGGGGCCGTGGGGCTGCGCTCCATCGAGTTCACCATCACCAGCCTGGTGAGCCTGGTGATCTACCTGATCCCGCTGATCGCGCTGCTGCTGGGCTTCGACGCCATCGTGGGCGAGCGCGAGCGCGGCTCGCTGGACCTGCTGCTGGCGCTGCCCATCACGCGGCTGGAGCTGCTGCTGGGCAAGTACCTGGGGCTGGCGGCGGCGCTGAGCCTGTCCACGGTCGCGGGCTTCGGCCTGGTGGCGTTGCTGCTGGGCACGCAGGCGGGCAAGGCGGTGCTGGCGCCCTATCTGAACTTCATGGGCAGCTCGGTGCTGCTGGGGCTGGTGTTCCTGAGCCTGGCGGTGATGCTGTCGGTGCTGGCCTCGGACCGCACGCGCGCCTCGGGCCTGGCCATCGCGCTGTGGTTCTTTTTCGTGCTGGTGTTCGACCTGCTGCTGCTGGGGCTGCTGGTGCTCACCGGCGGGCAGGCCGGCGGCGACTGGTTCGCCTGGGCGCTGCTGCTCAATCCCGCGGACGTGTTCCGCATCCTCAACGTGTTTTCACTCGACGACGTGCGCAGCCTCTACGGCCTGACCAGCATCGTCCCGCAGGCGCTGGCCAAGCCGTGGCTGATGGGGCTGGTGATGCTGGGCTGGATCGTGGCGCCGTTGTCCATTGCCACCTGGAGATTCCGTCCATGATGCCTCGCCGCCGAACCCTGCTGCTCGCCGCCTGCGCCGCGCCGCTCGCCCTGTACGGTTGCGGCCGCAAGGAGGCCGCCGCCGTCGCCGCGGTGGAGATCGATCCCGCCACCACCTGCGACCTGGACGGCATGCTGCTGGCCGACTATCCCGGCCCGAAGGCGCAGATCCACTATGCCGACGCCGCCGCGCCGGTGTTCTTCTGCGACACCGTGGAGATGTTCTCCGCGCTGCTGAAGCCGGAGCAGGTGCGCGCGGTGCGCGCCGTGTACACGCAGGACATGGCGCGCGCGGACTGGGACCAGCCGCGCGGCCACTGGTTCGACGCGCGCAGCGGCTTCTACGTGGTGGGCAGCAAGCGCCACGGCTCGATGGGGCCGACGATCGCCGGCTTCGCGGCCGAGCACGACGCCCACAAGTTCGCCGCCGAGCACGGCGGCAAGGTGCTGCGCTTCGCGGAGGTCAGGCCGGAGATGGCGGACCTGGGGGGCGGGTCGGCGCATGACAAGCACATGTGAGGCGAGTGTCCACTGGCCCCCGGGCGTCCCGCGGCACCTCGCGCCGCCGGCCACGCACCTCTTCGCCAACGCCGAGGCCGCCGCCGCGCGCTTCGGCGACAAACCCTTCCTCGTCTGCGGCGACACGCGCCTGAGCTTCGCCCAGTTCCGCGACCAGGCCCTGGCCGTCGCCGGCTGGCTGCAGCACGCGGCCGGCGTGCGGCGCGCGGACCGCGTGCTGCTGGCGCTGCCCAACGGCGTGGCCTGGGCCCTGGCCTGCTACGGCATCCTGCGCGCCGACGCGGTGCTGGTGCCCGCCAACCCGGCGAGCCGCCGCGAGGAGCTGGAACGCCTGGCGGCCGACAGCGGCAGCACGGTGGCCTTCGTCGCCCGCGAGCTGCTGGGCGAAGCGCTGCCGCTGCTGGGCACGCGGCTGGAGCGCATCGTGGTGGTGGACGGCAACGATGCCACGCCACCGCCCGCCGACGCGCGCCTGGTGCCCTGGCCCGCCGTGCGGGCCTTCGGGCAGCCGCCCGCGCCCCTGCGCGCGGGGCCCGACGACCCCGCGGTGCTGCCCTACACCTCGGGCACCACCGGCGAGATCAAGGGTTGCCTGCACACCCATGCCAGCGTGATGAGCGCGCTGGCGGCCGGGGCGGCGTGGTTCGCCTGTCCGCCGGACGCGGTGTTCCTCGCCACGCTGCCCTTCTTCCACGTCACCGGCTTCACGGGCAGCCTCAACGTGCCGCTGTACGTGGGCGCCACCGTCGTGCTGCTGCCCCATTGGGACCGCAACGCCGCGGCGGCGCTGGTGCGGCGCCACCGCGTCACGCACTGGCACTGCATCACCACCATGGTGGTGGACCTGCTGGCGCATCCGCGGCTGCGGGCGCTGGAGCTGTCCAGCCTGCGCTGCATCCGCGGCGGCGGCGCGGCCATGCCCGAGGCCGTGGCGCAGCGGCTCAAGGACCACACGGGGCTGGGCTACGTCGAGGGCTACGGCCTCACCGAGACCATGGCCGCCACCCTGCTCAACCCGCCGCACCGGCCCAAGCCGCAGTGCCTGGGCATTCCCATGTTCGGCGTCGATGCCCGCATCCTGGAGCCCGGCACGCGGCGCGAGCTGCCGCGCGGCCGGCGCGGCGAGATCGTGCTCAGCGCCCCGCAGCTCATGCGCGGCTACTGGCGCCGGCCCGAGGCCGACGCCGAGGCCTTCGTCGATCTCGACGGCCGGCGCTTCCTGCGCACGGGCGACCTGGGGTGGATCGATGCGGACGGCTACTTCTTCATGGCGGACCGCCTCAAGCGCGTGATCAACAGCGCGGGCTCCAAGGTGTGGCCGGCCGAGGTGGAAGCCCTGCTGTACCGGCACCCGGCCGTGCAGGAAGCCTGCGTCATCGGCACGCCCGATGCGCGGCGCGGCGAGGCCGTCAAGGCGCTGGTGGTACCGCGTCCGGGCCACGAGGCGCTGGACACCCGGGCGCTGACCGGCTGGATGCGCCGGCACCTGTCGGCCTACAAGTGCCCGCGCCTCGTGCAGCTCGTGCCCTCGCTGCCGCGCTCGGCATCGGGCAAGGTGATGTGGCGGCAGTTGCAGGACGAGGAACGGGCCGGCGGAGCGCCGCCGTCATGCCCACGAAGGCGGGCATCCACGCCGACCGGAAGGCAGCTCAGGGAATGACCCGCCGCCCTCACCCGCGCCGAGGCGCGGCCTTGGGCTGCCCCAGCCAGCGCCCATAGCGCAGCAGCCACCCCAGCGCCACGCCGGCCCAGGCCGTGGCCGCCAGCGGCAGCAGCCAGGGCGCGCTCAGCGGCCACAGCGCCGCGGCCACGCGCGCCAGCACCGCGAACTGCTGCAGCCGGAACAGCAGCCACAGCAGGTCGTCCGCCACCACGGCGCGGCCGGCCTGTCCGCAGGTCACGCGCGAGGCCATGGCCAGCAGCAGCGTGCCCAGGAAGCCCAGCGCATAGGCATGCAGCGCCGCGGCCGGCTGCGCCAGCGCCGACAGCAGCAGCGCCACGCCCAGCCAGATGAAGCCCCGCAGCAGCATCGCCGGCAGGCGCTGGCGCAGGCTCGGCAGCCGGCTCCAGCGCCACGCCAGCCCCAGCAGCAGCACGCCGGCCACGCCCTGCCCCAGCGCCTGCACGCCGCGCACCGGGCCCGGCAGCGGCCCGGTGAACCATTCGGCAAGCGGCGCCAGCGCCTGCAGGCCCAGCACCGCCACCAGCGCCCACAGCAGCCAGGCCGGCCAGCGCGCGTCCAGCCGCGGCGACGCGGCGCCGAGGAACGGGATCATCCGGTGCAGCGCCGCGGCATAGACCACGCCCAGGCCGCCCCACAGCGCCGCGCGCGTGAGCGCCAGCGCCAGCGTCCAGGCCTGCGCCACCACGGCGCCCACGGTGGCGTCCAGCAGCAGCGCGCCCAGCGTGCAGGCCGCCAGCACCACGCGGGCGTGCAGGCGCTCCGGCGCGGTGCCGGCGCGCAGCAGCCGCCACAGGCGCAGCACCAGGTGGCTCCAGCCCGCCGCCACGGCGGCCAGCCCCATGCCGGCCATCAACGGGGACCACGGCCCGCCGTCGGCCAGCGCCAGGCCGAACACCAGCCAGCCGGCCAGCTGCGCGCCGATCGCGGGCAGGAGCGCGCGCGCGGGCACCGTCGGCGCCTGCAGCCAGCGCGGGCCGGCGGTGAAGAGGAAGCCGGCGATGAACAGCGGCATGAAGCCCCAGCTCATCCACAGCGCGTGCGCCACCGCGCGCGGCACGGCCTCGGCCGCTCCAGGCTGCGGCAGCACCCGCAGCCACCACAGCGCGCTGACGGCCAGCATCAGCGCGCCGGCGCTGAAGCCCAGGCGGTGCGGCGAAGCCAGCAACTCGCGCGGGTGCCAGCGGGCAGCGGCCGGCGCTGCAAGAGGAGAGGCGGAAGGCATGGGGCGCAAGGCTGACGGCTTGCACGCGACAAGGTTTTGCGTCGCGTCAGGGACGCCGCCATTCGGCGCGCACGGGGCCAGCGGCGGGGCCGCCCTGTCCCATGGGCCGGGAGCCAGGGGGTGCGCCCGAGGCCGCCCCTCAAGCGCGGGAGTGCGGTTTGCTGCAGCGCCGCAAACGCAGACGCTGGGGACGCGCCGCCGGCGCGGGTGATCTGCGAGACCAAGGACAAGGACGCATGCCGGACTGGGCTACCGTTGACGGATTCACCTCCACCACCTTCCTGGGCGCCTCGGTGCTGAGCTGGGCCACGGCGCTGGCCACGGCGCTGGCGAGCTGGGTCGCGATGCGGCTGGCGCTGCGGCTGCTGCTGAGCCGCGCCAGCGTGGTGGCGCAGGCCACCACCAACCGCGTGGACGACCTGCTGGTGGACCTGCTGCGGGGCACCAGCCGTGCGCTGCTGTTCGTGACGGCACTGCTCATCGGCCTGTCCATGCTGGAGTTGCCGGCCCGCCTGAGCGGGCGCGTGAACCAGCTGTGGTTCCTGACGCTGGCGCTGCAGTTCGGGCTGTGGGGCAACCGCGCCATTGCCATCGGGCTGCGCCGCTACGTGGAGCGCCACAGCGATGGCGGCATGGCACGGCAGGTCAGCACCTCGGCCACGCTGCTGTCGTGGACGCTGCGCACGGTGCTGTGGGCGGTGGTGCTGCTGGCCATGCTGGCCAACCTGGGCGTGAACATCACGGCGCTGGTAGCCAGCCTGGGCGTGGGCGGCGTGGCGGTGGCGCTGGCGGTGCAGAACATCCTGGGCGACCTGTTCGCCTCGCTGTCCATCGCGGTGGACAAGCCCTTCGAGGTGGGCGACTTCATCACCCTGCCCGGCGTGGTCGGCAGCGTGGAGCAGGTCGGGCTCAAGACCACGCGCATCCGCGCCTTGAGCGGCGAGCAGATCGTCATCTCCAACACCGAGCTGCTCAAGCAGACCATCAACAACTACAAGCGCATGGAGAAGCGCCGCATCGTGTTCAAGTTCCGCCTGAGCTACGGCACCACGCCGGAGCAGGCCGAGGCGGTGCCGGGCATCGTGCGCCGCGCCATCGAGGCGCAGGACAAGACCCGCTTCGACCGGGCGCATTTCCTGGGCTTCGGCGACAGCGCGCTGGAGTTCGAGGTGGTGTATTTCGTGCTGTCGCCGGACTACAACGCCTACATGGACATCCAGCAGCGCATCAACCTCGCGCTGCTGCGCGAGCTGCGCCAGCTCGGCGTGGAGTTCGGCCTGCCCGCCCGCACGCTGCAGATGCCGGGGCTGGAAGCCCAGTTGGCGGCGCAACCGCTGCCGGGCGACGCGGCCGCGATGCGCCCGCGGCGCGTGGGGCCTTGAACGCGGCCTTCGTACAAAGGTTGAGCCTGGCGACGGCCCGGGTCACGCGCGCAACGGCCTGATTCCGCCAGTGCTGCACGCCGCGCGGCGGCGCGGCAAGTCCGAGTGCGCCAGGGGGCGACGAATACCGCCTTAAGCTGTGTGGGTTTGCAACTTTCCCGCGCAGTCCCGGCGCCGCGAGGCGCCCGCGGTGCCGTACCGGCCGCCTTCAGATGTCGTTGTCCCCCGCAGTACCCCATCCCGCCTCCTCCCTCCTCCCCTCCACCACCGTCAAGCGGCTGCTCCCGTCCCTGGGCCTGGCGCTGCTGTGCACGCTGTCCCAGGCGCAGACGCCGCGGGTGCCCACGGGCTTCGCGCAGTGCAAGGGCTTCTTTCCCACGCAGCAGCTGCCGCGCGTGCCCGCGACGGTGGCGCAGCAGCCGCGCGAGCTCTGCTATGAGTCCTTCGCCGTGCTGCATTCAGGGCGCAGCCGCACGCCGGTGTACGTGGTGGAGAAGCTCACGCGCGAGCAGTTGCTGGACGCGCGGGACGAGCAGCGCGCGCAGCGCTTCTTCGCCGATGCGCGCCTGCCCAGCGCGGAACGCGCCACGCTGGACGACTACCGCAACTCGGGCTTCGATCGCGGCCACATGGCGCCCGCGGCCGACATGCCCAACCCCACGGCCATGGCGCAGTCCTTCTCGCTGGCCAACGTGGTGCCGCAGTCGCGGGTGAACAACCAGCGCACCTGGGCCGGGATCGAGAAGTCCACGCGCAGCTACGTGATGCGCGCGCAGGGACCGGTGTACGTGTTCACCGGCCCGCACTACGCCACGCCCAGGCCGCGCGCCGTCGGCCCCAACCAGGTGTGGGTGCCCACGCACCTGTACAAGCTGGTGTTCGACGCCTCCACCCGCCGCACTTGGGCTCACTGGGTGGAGAACACCGACGAGGCGCGGGCCGGCGCGCCGATCAGCTACCGCGAGCTGGTGCAGCGCACGGGCATCGAGTTCCTGCCGGGGGTGCAAACGCGGCAGTAGCCTCCGTCCGGGCTGAGCTTGTCGAAGCCCAGCCGCTCGGCCGAGCTGCAAGCCCTTCGACAGGCTCAGGGCGAACGGACAGTAGCGTCAAGCCGCCTCGGCCGCCAGCACCCCGCGCCGGATCTGGTCCCGCTCCATCGACTCGAACAGCGCCTTGAAGTTGCCTTCGCCGA
>NZ_CALAOH010000186.1 GCF_937926365.1 uncultured Azohydromonas sp.
GCGCGCGTGAAGATGGAGCGCGACATCCTGGAAAAAGCGACGGCGTACTTCGCGAAGGCGCGGGGGTGAAGTACGCCTGGATCGAGCGTCACGGCCAACAGTGGCCGCTGTCGCTGACCTGCAAGGTGCTGCGCGTGAGCGTCAGCGGGTACTTGGAGCATCAGCGTCGGCGCGACGCGCGCAAGCCCAGCCGGCCGGGGTCGGGGCGGCTCAGCGACGAGGTGTTGCTGGTGCACATGCGCGCCATCCATGCCGAGGTCCGCCAGGAGTACGGCTGGCTGCGGATGTGGAAGGAACTGCTGGCGCGGGGTCACCGCGTAGGCAAGGAGCGCGTGCGCCGCCTCATGAGTCGGCACGGCATCAAGGCGCGTGGCAAGCGCAAGTTCGTCGTCACCACCGACAGCCGGCACAACCTGCCAGTGGCGCCGGACCTGCTGCAGCGCGACTTCAGCCCCGCAGCACCCAACCAGGTCTGGACCAGCGACATCACCTGCATTCCAACCGACGAAGGCTGGCTGTACCTGGCAGCCGTGTTGGACCTGCATAGCCGCCACGTGGTGGGCTGGAGCATGAAGCCACACATGCAGACCAGCCTCGTAACGGATGCGCTGCGCATGGCGTGGTTCCGGCGCCAGCCCGAGCCCGGGCTGATCTTCCACTCCGACAGAGGCAGCCAGTACTGCAGCCACGAGTTCCAACGGGTCCTGCAAAGCTATGGCATGCGCTCTTCCATGAGCCGCAAGGGAAATTGTTGGGACAACGCCCCGACGGAAAGCTTGTGGGGGCACCTCAAGGTTGGCAGACTGCACGGCCGCAAGTTCGCGACGCTGCGCCAGGCGATGGACGAGGTCGTTGCCTGGCTGACCTTCTACAACTACCGCCGTCTGCATTCCTCGCTGGGATACCTCAGCCCCATGTGTTGTCTCCCACTTTGATTTGCATTTCACCGCCCGGTTTTTCCCGCAGTGCGTCACCGGCCAGTGCGTGACCGCGGTGAGGCAATGCGGGAAGGCGCGTGAGGTTCACGCCAGGGTGGCCGACCTGCAGGTCGGCCACCCTGGCGTGGCGACACAGATGACGCTGGGGGACGTGTGTCGGAGCCATGCCGTGCTGCGCCGGTGAGTAGGCTCCCCCCGAGATGACGGCCGCAGCGGCGGCACGCGGTGCCGGGCGTCTACGCTGGGCGCCTGGTGATTGACCCCAGGAGGGGGCCCGCGGGGATGGCACTCCCCACGGGCCTGATGCCGGTGCAGCTTCGATTCGACACGGGGCTTGCCGGCGCCGACTACGTTAACCGAGAGCTCTGGCGTCGGGCAATCCTTCCACGCTGTCCGCTGCACCCACGCGGAGGCTGCGGTCTGGCCCGGCACGGCAGCTATGCGCGCAAGCGCCCGGCGGGCACCCGCATCGCGCGCTGGTACTGCCCGCAGGGCCACCGCACCTTCAGCCTGCTGCCTGACCACCTGGCAGCGCGCTTCCCCGGCACGCTGTCCGAGATCGAGCAGGTGGTGGCCGCGGCGGAAGACGCTTCCACCCTGGAGGCCTGTGCTCACCAATTGCGTCCCGACCCGATCGGGCTGCCCGGCGCGCTGCGTTGGGTGCGTCGGCGGTTGACGGTGGTGCGCACGCTGCTGCCGCTGGCCGTGACGCTGCTGCCGGCGCTGCTGCAGGGCTGCGCGGCAACGGTTACCGCCGTGCGCCGGCACCTGCAGGTGCCCAACGCCCTGGAGCGGCTGCGTGTGCTGCTGGCGCGCGAGCTGGCGGCGCTGGCCGCTCCGCTCGGATTGCGTCACCGCCACCACGGTGGCGGTGAAGGCCACGGCGGCCTCCAACAACACATGGGGCCTGACCCGCCGCCGGCGGCTGCCTAGGGTCGGGACTCTTCCATCAGGAGGAGTGCCTCATGACCGATCCTGCACATGCCCAGGCCGTGGCCCTGTTCCGCTACGGGCTCATCGCCGACCTGCTGCACATGCCCTTGGGCAGTCGTGGCCTGTATCCACGGCTGCGGGAGAAGGCCGCGCTCGACTACGTCATCCCGGGGAGCAACCGCACCCGGGTGGCGGCCGAGACCTTGCGCCACTGGCTCAAGGACTACCGGCGCGGCGGCTTCGACGCACTGTTCCCGAAGGATCGCAGCGACCGGGGGCGGTCGCGCGCGCTGTCGCAAGCCACGGCCGATGCGCTGCTGAGCCTCAAGGAGGAGCAGCCGCACCTGTCGATCGCGCAACTGATTGCCGCCCTGGGGCCGACGCCACCCGACCTGGTCAGCCCCGCGGCCTCGACGGTGCACCGGCTGCTGCAGCGCGCCGGGCTGATGGAGCACCCCGCCCAGGACCACGGTGGCGACCAGGACCGACGGCGCTTTGCCTTCTCGCACCCCGGCCAGCTGTGGATGAGTGACGTGATGCACGGCCCCAGCGTCACGCTGCCGGGGTCGCGCGTGCGGCGCAAGACTTACTTGATTGCGTTCCTCGACGACGCCACGCGCGTGGTGCCGTACTGCGCCTTCGCCCTGTCCGAGAATACGCAGGCGTTCTTGCCTGTCTTCAAGCAGGCGCTACTCAGGCGGGGCGTGCCGCAGCGCCTCTACGTGGACAACGGCGCCAACTACCGCTCGCAGCAGCTGGCTCTGGTGTGCGCCCGGCTGGGCGTGGCGCTGATCCATGCCCGCCCCTACCAGCCCGCAGGCAAGGACTATGTCTCACACTGCACCTCCTTCGCACGATCGGCATCCAACTTCCGTT
>NZ_CALAOH010000187.1 GCF_937926365.1 uncultured Azohydromonas sp.
CCGGTGTGTCGGCATCCATCGCGCCGCGCAGCCCCGCCAGCAGCCGCTCGGCGGCCTGCGCGGCCGGCGCCGTCCAGGGCGAGTCCACGCCGCCCAGCAGCCGCTCCAGCAGCCGCGCCAGGGCCTGCGCATGGTCGGGCAGCAGCTTGCGCTGCCACAGGTCCAGCGCCTGGATCTCGTTGGTGCCCTCGTACAGCATCGACACGCGCAGGTCGCGCAGCCGCTGCTCGATGCCCCATTCGCCGATGTAGCCGTGGCCGCCGAAGACCTGCAGCGCGGCGCTGACCGAGTCGAAGCCCTGCGCCGTGAGCAGCGCCTTGACGATGGGCGTGAGCAGCGAGGCCTCGCGCAGCGCGCGCTCGCGCTCGGCCGTGTCCGGGTGCGCGTGCGCCTCGTCCAGGCGCAGCGCGGTCCAGAGGGCCAGCATGCGCCCGCCCTCGGTCCAGGCGCGCGTGTGGGCCAGCAGCCGCTGCACGGGCGCGTGGCGCAGGATCGGCGCGCCGCCCTGGATGCGTTCGGCCGCGTAGTCCTGCGCCTGCGCCAGCGCGGCGGCCGCCGCGCCCACGCCCTGCAGGCCGACGTTGATGCGCGCGGCATTCATCATCACGAACATGGCGTTGAGGCCGCGCCCGGGCTCGCCGATCAGCCAGCCCGTGGCGCCGTCGAAGCGCAGCACGCAGGTGGGGCTGGCGTGCAGGCCCATCTTCTCTTCCAGGCGCTCGACCACCACCGCGTTGCGCGCGCCGTCGGGCAGCCACTTGGGCACCAGGAACAGCGACAGCCCGCGCGAGCCCGCCGGCGCGTCGGGCAGCCGCGCCAGCACCAGGTGCACGATCTGGCGCGTGAGGTCGTGGTCGCCGCCGGAGATGAAGATCTTGGTGCCCTCTACCGCCACGCTGCCGTCGCCGCGCGGCGTGGCGCGGGTGCGGCAGCCGCCGAGGTCGCTGCCGGCCTGGGGCTCGGTGAGCGCCATGGTCACCAGCGACTTGCCACTGGCGAGGTCGTCCAGGTAGCGGGCCTTGAGGTCGTCGCTGCCGTGCGCGCGCAGGCAGGCGTAGCCGCCGTGCAGGATGCCGAAGTACATGCCCCAGCCCGGGTTGGCCGCGCTGATGGCCTCGTGCAGCACGGCGTCCACCACGTGCGGCAGGCCCTGGCCGCCGTCCTCCGGATGGCAGGCCAGCAGCGGCCAGCCGCCCTCCACGAACTCGCTCCAGGCCCAGGCGAAGCCGGTGGGCGCGCGCACTTCGCCGTCCACCAGGCGGCAGCCCTCGCGGTCGCCGGCGGCGTTGAGCGGTGCCAGCAACCCGTCGGCAAAGCCATGGGCGGCCTCGGCCACCTGGTCGATGAGCCCGGCATCGACCTCGGCATAGGCCGGCAGGCCGGCCAGCACGGCGGGGGCCTGCAGCAGCTGCTGCAGTACGAAGCGGGTGTCGCGCAGGGCGTCCTGGCTCATGGCGCTCAGGCCTCCGGCGTGAAGCCGACCTTCTTGACGATCGGCCCCCAGGCGGCGTGTTCCTCGCGCACCATCTTCTGCAGCTCGGCCGGGGTGTTGGCCGAGGCCTCCAAGCCGAGCTGGGCGAAGGCGTCGATGGTGTCCTGCGTGGACACGCCCGCCTTGATGGCCGCGGCGGCGCGGTTGACGATGTCCGCCGGCGTCTTGGGCGGCAGGAAGAAGCCGTACCACTCCTGCATGGTCAGCGACTTGAAGCCCTGCTCGGCATAGGTGGGCACGTTGGGCAGGAAGCGCGAGCGCTGCGCGCCCGAGGTGGCCAGCACGCGCACCTTGCCGCTCTTGAGGTGAGGCAGGTGGTCGCCGATGGGCGAGCTCATGGCAGGAATCTGGCCGCCCACCAGGTCCGTCACGCCCGGGGCCGAGCCGCGGTAGGGCACATGGTTGAGATCCACACCGCTCTCCTTGGACAGCAGCGCCGCCACCAGGTGGTTGGGCGAGCCCGCGCCCGGCGTGCCGTACATGGCCTTGCCCGGATTGGCCTTGCACCAGGCCAGGAAGTCCTGGAGTGTTTTCACCGACTCCGGCACCGCCGGGCCCACCGCCAGCGCGAACTGCACGATGGCGCCGGTGCACACGGGCGTGACGTCCTCGATGCCGTAGTTGATGCTGCGATAGATGTGCGGGTAGAGCGTGATCATGGCCGCCGGCGTCATCAGCATCGTGCTGCCGTCCGGGGCGCTGCGCTTGAGCTCCTCCACCGCCAGGCGCCCGCCCACGCCGGGCTTGTTCTCCACCAATGCCATCCTGGCGAAGCTGCCGCGCAGCTTCTCCGCGACGCGCCGCGACACGGCGTCCGTGGTGCCGCCGGCCGGGAAGCCGCACAGCACGCGCGTCTGCTCCACCAGCGCCTGCGCCGAGGCCGGGCGTGGCAGCCCGGCCAGGCCGGTGAACAGGCCGGAGGTGGCGAACGCGCCGCCGGTGGCGGCAAGGAACTGTCTGCGAGCAAGCGTCATGGTGGTGGTCTCCTGAGTGGTGTGGCCGGCTGCTGCAGCAGCCTGTTGGTATGGGTTTTGGTGGAGGAGGAGCTTGGTGTCAGCGCGGCGCGAGCCGCAGCGCGCCGTCGATGCGGATGACTTCGCCGTTGAGGTGGCCGTTGCTGACGATGTGCGTTGCCAGCAACGCGAACTCCCGCGGCTGGCCCAGTTGCTTAGGAAACGGAATCGCCGCCGCCAGCGACTGCTGCACCTCGGCCGGCAGCTCCTGCAGCAGCGGCGTGCTGAACAGGCCCGGCGCGATGGCCATCACGCGGATGCCCCACTGCGCCAGGTCGCGCGCCAGCGGCAGCGTCATGGCGGTGAGGCCACCCTTGGAGGCGGCATAGGCTTCCTGGCCCACCTGGCCGTCGAAGGCCGCGACGCTGGCGGTGTTGACGATCACGCCACGCTCGCCGGCCGCATTCGCCGGCTCCAGCTTCGCGGCCTGCGCGGCGAAGAGGCGGATGACGTTGTAGGTGCCGATGAGGTTCACGCGCACCGTGCGCTCGAAGTCGGCCAGCGGCGCGGGCGAGCCGTCGCGCTGGATCACGCGCCTGGCGCCGCCGATGCCGGCCACGTTCATGAGGATGCGCGCCGGCCCGAAGGTTTCATGGGCCATGGCCAGCGCCTTCGTGACGCTGGCTTCGTCGGTGATGTCGCAGTGCAGCGCCAGGCCGTGGATCTCGGCCGCCACGCGCCGGGCGCCGGCCTCGTTGACGTCCAGCACCGCCACCCGCGCGCCCAGCCGCGCCAGCTCGCGCGCGGTGGCCTCGCCCAGCCCCGAACCGCCGCCGCTGACCAACGCAACCTGTCCTTGGATGTCCATGTGGGTGTTTCCTTGTTCCAATCAAATCTGCTCGGGCTGTGTGGCGCCAGTTGCTCAAGCACCGGCCGCAGCAGCGATCAAGGCACGAGAGCCTCCTGTGCGCTGCCCATTCAGCTTGCGGCTGGCTTGGGGGCCGCCTGGGTTCCCGCCTGCGCGGGAATGACGAGGTAGTTATCGGTACAACGCAGCTCACGGCTGACAACCAACAACTTTCCCCGGACAGCAGTACGCCATCGCGCGCATGACGAAGGTTCTTCAGCCCCGCCGCGGCAGGATCAGCCACGGGTCCGAGCCGTCGTACATGGCCTCCACCAGCGACGCGCGGCTGGCGAGCACGGCGCGCTGGTTGATGGAGCCCTTGTCCGTGACCTCGCCCTTGTCCAGCGAGGGCGGCTCGGCCAGCACGTGCAGGCGGGCCACGCGGTTGGCGCTGCCCGTGCCCTCGGCCCAGAGCTTGTCCGCGAGCTGCTGGAAGAACCCGCGCACCGCCGGGTGGTGCAGCACCTCGGGCGCGGGCGTGCGCGGCGCCAGGTCCGCCAGGCGCCGGCACTCGTCCAGCCGCGGGAACACCATCAGCCCGACCTCGCCGCGGTTGAGGCCCGTCACCACCGCGTCCTGCACACAGGGCGCGCCCGCCAGCAGCACCTTGGTGCGCAGCGGCCCGACGCTGACGAAGGTGCCGGTGTTGAGCTTGAAGTCCTCGGCGATGCGCCCGTCGAAGAGCAGGCCCTTCTGCGGGTCGGTGGGATCGACGAACTTCACGGCGTCGCCGGTGCAGTAGAAACCTTCGTCGTCGAAGGCCTCGGCCGTCTGCTCCGGGTTGCGCCAGTAACCGGGCATGACGTTGGGGCCGCGGAAGCGGATCTCCACCTTGTCCGCCACCGGCACCAGCTTCACCTCCACGCCGGGGCAGGGCAGGCCGACGTGGCCGGTCTGCAGCTCCTTGTTCAGCGCGAAGGTGCAGGACGGCGCGGTCTCGGTCATGCCGAGGCCCGTGATCATGAGGATGCGCTCGCCGATGGTCGCTTCCGCGTGCGCGTGCAGCTTGTCCAGCGTGGCCTGCGACAGCACGGCGCCGGCGTACTTGAACATCCTCACGCGCTCGAACAACCGCTTGCGCAGTGGCTCGTCGGTGTCCATCGCGGTGGCGATCTCGTCGAAGCCGCGCGGCACGTTGAAGTAGATCGTGGGCGAGATCTCGCGCAGGTTGCGCAGCGTCTCGGCCATGCCCGCCGGCGTGGGGCGGCCGTCGTCGATGTAGAGCGTGCCGCCGTGGTAGAGCGTGATGCCGACGTTGTGGTTGCCGCCGAAGGTGTGGTTCCAGGGCAGCCAGTCCACCAGCACCGGCGGCTCGTCCTGCAGGAACGGGTAGGCCTGCGTGGCCATCTGCAGGTTGGCGCACATCATGCGCTGGGTGTTGACCACGCCCTTGGGCGCCTTGGTCGAGCCCGAGGTGAACAGGAATTTCACGATCGTGTCCGGGCCGACCTGGGCGTGGGCCAGCTCCTCGCGCGTGCCGGGCTCGGTGGCGGTGAGCGCGGAAAAGGGCGTCACGGGGCCGCTTTCCAGGCGGCCCTCGGTCAGCACCACTTCGACGTCCGGGCCGGCCACGGCCTCGATGGCCTTGGCGAAGCGCGCGTCCGACGCGAACACCAGGCCCGGCGTCGTGACGCCGAAGATGTGGCGCAGCTTGGCGTAGTCGGTGGCCACCAGCGAGTACGCCGGCGAGATGGGCACGTAGGGCACGCCCACCCATTGCGCGGCCAGCGCCAGGATGAAGTGCTCCAGGTCGTTGTCCGACAGGATGGCGATGGGGCGGTCCACCGACAGCGGCCGCGTCGCCAGCGCCTGGCCCACGCGCTGCGCCAGCTCCAGCATCTGCGCATAGCTGATGCGGCGCCAGTCGCCGCCCAGGGCGGGGTCGCGCTTGGCGACGAAGGTGCGGTGAGGCGCCACGCGGGTCCAGCGCTCCAGGCGGTCGGTCAGCCGCGCCGGGTAGGGCTGCAGCGGCTCGGTGGAGCGCATGACCAGCACGCCACCGGCCTTTTCCTCGATCGTGGCGGCCAGGCAGCCGCCGACCCGCGCTGCCCGGTACTTGGCCAGGATGCTCATGGGGGATGTCTCCTCGTGTCCTTGACGGTGGCGGCGCGGCTTCAGGACTTGACGACCTTGCCGGCACGCTTTTCCAGGAAGGCGCGCAGCCGCTCCTGGGCGTCGGGCGTGCTCTCGGCCACGGCGGCCATCAGGCTCTCGGTGAACAGGCCCTCGGACTGCGCCTGGTCGGCGATGCGCGGCAGGGCGTGCATCACGGCGTAGTTGCTCATGGGCGCGTTGGTGGCGATGCGCTGCGCCAGCGCCACGGCCTTGGACAGCGCCTCGCCGTCGCGCACGCGGTACTGCACCAGGCCGGCGTTGAAGGCCTCGTCGGCGTCGTACACGCGGCCGGTGAGCATCAGGTCGGTCATGCGCGCAACGCCGATCAGGCGCGGGATGCGCACCGAGCCGCCGCCGCCGACGAAGATGCCGCGCTGCCCCTCGGGCAGCCCGAAGTAGGCCGAGTCTTCCGCCACGCGGATGTGGCAGGCCGAGGCCAGCTCCAGCCCGCCGCCCACCACCGCGCCGTGCAGCGCCGCCACCACCGGCACGCGGCCGAACTGCACCGCGTCGAAGGCGGCATGCCACATGCGCGAGTGCAGCACGCCGTCGCCGATGTCGCGCGCCACCAGCTCCGACAGGTCCAGCCCGGCGCAGAAATGCTCGCCCTCGCCGCTGACCACCACGGCGCGGGTCTCGCTCGGCAGGTTCACGAAGGCGGTGTGCAACTGCTGGATCAGCGGGTCGCTGATGGCGTTGCGCTTGGCCGGACGCATCAAGCGCAGGTGCAGCACGGGGCCGGCCACTTCGACGCGCAGCAGGTCGAGCTCGGCCAGCAGGCCGGTGGCGGGAGTGAAGGCTGGATGCATGGTTGAAAGGGTACGTCGTTGATGCTTAATAAGATTAAGCAAAATGAGTGGGTGTGCGTATGGTGTTTTCCCGAGTATCTCCTTGGAAATCGCACCATCTCTGATGAAGCTCAGGGCAATCCCGATGTTGAACATCTGAGACGTTTAATAGCATTAACTAAGTGTTGTGGCCCAAGGCGGTGGTGAGGGACCACGCCACGGGCACACGGCCACCGCTCTCGAGCGGTGCGTTGCCTGCGCAACCAGACACCGCCATCACGCGCCGGGAAAGACGTCCGCCCGGCGCGATCCCTCAGGAGGAGACATCAATATGAAGAAGACCTTGATTGCCGCGGCCCTCGCGGCCGCCGGCGTGGCCCACGCGCAGGCTCCCGCACCCAGCGTGCAGCTCTACGGCCTGTTCGACACCGGCGTGGAGCACATCACCAACGTCGGCGCCAGCGGCGACAGCCTCACGCGCATGCCCAACATCTCGGGCACGCTGCCTTCGCGATGGGGTCTGCGCGGCACCGAGGACCTGGGCGGCGGGCTGCGCGCGCTGTTCACGCTGGAGTCCGGCTTCGGGCCGGACACCGGCGCATCCGGGCAGGGCGGGCGGCTGTTCGGTCGCCAGGCGCTGGTGGGCCTGTCCGGCGGCTGGGGCACGGTCTCGCTGGGCCGGCAGTACACGATGCTGTTCTGGTCGCTGCTGGACGCAGACCAGCTCGGCCCCAACGTCTACGGCCTGGGCTCGCTCGACAGCTACATCCCCAACGCGCGCGCCGACAACGCCATCGTCTACCGCGGCAGCTTCAGCGGCGTGTCGGTGGGCGCGAGCTACAGCCTGGGCCGCGACACGGTCAACGCCGGTCCGAGCCCCGCGGGCACCAACTGCGCGGGCGAGAACGCCGCGGACAAGAGCGCCTGCCGCGAGTGGTCGGCCATGGTCAAGTACGACTCGCCGACGTGGGGCGTGGCGCTGGCGGCGGACGAAATCCGCGGCGGCGCGGGCGCATTCGCCGGAATGATCGGCAGCGCGCTCAAGGACCAGCGCGTCAACCTCAACGGCTACGCCAAGTTCGGCCCGGTGAAGCTCATGGCCGGCGTGATCCGGCGCGACAACGACGCGGCGGCGCCGCTGTCGGCGGCCAACGGCCAGAGCGCGCGCAGCAACCTGTACTGGATCGGCGGCGCCTACACCATCACGCCGGCCTTCGTTCTGGACGGCCAGATCCAGCGCCTGGACTTCAAGAACGGCGGCGACCAGTCCACGCTGACCGCGCTGCGCGGTTCCTACAACTTCTCCAAGCGCACCATGGCCTACGTGCAAGCGGCGCACATCAGCAACGGCGCGCGGCTGGCCATCTCGGTGAGCTCCGGCCAGCCCGGCAGCAACCCGGTGGCAGGCGGCTCGCAGAACGCCTTCATGGTGGGCATGCGCCACTCGTTCTGAACGCGGACACGCCGGACCAGGCCAACCCGGGCCGTCGCCCACCCGGCGCGGGCCGCGCACGGCCCAGCGGTCCTGCGGAGGCACCGCAATACAACATACGCGGTTCCCGCTCTTGCTTCTGAGTGCTCTCCGCTTCGCTTGATCGCCCGGTCCCCATGAGGCGTTTTTCCTGGGGTGCGCCATGGAAGGTGTTGGGAGCCGGGTTCAAGGGAAAGCCGGAAATACCGGCGTGGCAGGAACGGGGGAGTTGGCCGATGCGGGAGTGTCGGATATATCGCGTATGTTGTTCTTTCGACGCCTGAACCCCGACCGGCTTGGCGCTGCGCGGGTTGGGTCGTACCGATTCACGCACAGGGCAGCGGTCCCTCTGGACGCCCCCACTGGCGTGGAGCCGGCGTGCTGGCGCAGGCTGTTGGGACGTTACGGATCTGCCATCGTCAGTTGACATAAGTGTCATTGACGCGGCAAAGGCGGCAGGCCGCTTTCCACCGCAGAAAGGACCGCGCTGCGCTTGCCGGCGCGGCCCCGTCCTGGCGTCAGCGCACCACGCCCAGCTCGGCGCGCTGGCCGCCGCGGTAGGTGTAGAGCGTCAGCGCGCCGTTCTTGATGTCGCCCTTGGCGTCGAAGGCGATGGTGCCGGTCACGCCCTTGTGGGAGATGCCCGCCAGCACCGGCAGGTACTTGGCCGGGTCGGCCGAGCCGGCCTTGACCATGGCTTCGGCCATCACCATCGTGGCGTCGTAGGTGTAGGGCGCGTAGATCTGCACCTCGGTGCCGAACTTCTTCTTGAAGTCGGCCCGGAACTTGTCCATGGTCCCCTTCTGCGAGGCATCCACGCCGCCGGCGACGGCGCAGGTCACCACGTTGTCGCCCAGCGAGCCGGCGGCCAGCTTGGGCAGCTCGGCGGTGCACACGCCGTCGCCGCCCATGAACTTGGCGTTGATGCCCAGCTGCTTCATCTGGCGCAGCATCGGGCCGCCCACCGCGTCCATGCCACCGAAGAAGACCACGTCCGGCTTGGCCGCCTTGACGGAAGTCAGGATGGCGGTGAAGTCGGTGGCCTTGTCGCTGGTGAACTCGTGCTTGGCGATCTTGGCGCCGGCCGCCTTGGCGCTCTTCTCGAACTCGTTGGCCACGCCCTGGCCGTAGGCGGTGCGGTCGTCGATCACGACGATGGTCTTGGCCTTGAGCTGCTCCACCGCGTAGCGGCCCAGCGTGCCGCCCAGCTGCGCGTCGTTGGCGACCACGCGGAAGGCGGTCTTGTAGCCCTGGGCGGTGTAGCGGGGGTTGGTCACCGACGGGGCGATCTGGGGAATGCCGGCGTCGCTGTAGATGCGGGAGGCCGGGATCGCCGTGCCGGAGTTGAGGTGGCCCACCACGCCGTTGACCTTGGAGTCCACCAGCTTCTGCGCCGCGGCGGTGCCCTGCTTGGGATCGCCGGCGTCGTCCTCGGCCAGCAGCTCGAAGCGGGCCTTCTTGCCGCCGATGCTCACGCCCTTGGCGTTGAGCTCGTCGATCGCCATGCGCACGCCGTTCTCGTTGTCCTTGCCCAGGTGGGCGGCAGGGCCGCTGATGGCGGCCACATGGCCGATCTTCACCACCAGCTCCTGGGCCAGCGCGGCCTGGGCGACACAGGCCAGCGCGGCCACGGCGGAAAGCTTCAGTGCGTAATTCATAGGGAAATCAAATGCGGGAATTGACGAGGCGCGCGCGTCAGCGCCGCGGGTGTGAATCACACCGGGGAGGGAAACCCGGGGGGCGGAAGTGTAAGTCGCTCCCATCAAGACCCAGCCGGCCCCGTTGGATAGCTGTCGGCGGCGCCCTTGCTGCAGCACCACCTGCATCGCCCCTTCAAGTCGGGGTGCGCACGGAGGAAATTTGCTTGCGGTAGATACATTCAAGACGTTGCATCTACGAGGGCAAGCCTGTGAACCCTTTCGCGCAGCTCCTATCTCCCCAGTCCCAGGCCGAAGCCATCGCGGCGTCCGCCCAGCTCAGCCAACTGCCCACCCGCTTCTACCGGCCGCTGGATGCGGATCACGGGCGCGGAAAGAAAGAGCCGGAGGCGGCGCTCCCCGCCCGCCCGCCCATGCGGCCCTCATCCTGGCCGGGCGCCGCAGCACGCGCCATGCCGGAGCACCGGCGCGACTGGAGCGCACCGCACCTGCCCGGCGCCGGCCTGCGCCGATAAGCCGGCCCGGCGTCGGTCCCAAGCGCCCGTTGAACCGGGCCGTTGCGAAGTAATCGTTGCGGTTGACAACGAATCGTTACCCGGCCCGCACCGCGCCACGGCCGCTCCCTGCCGTGCCGGTGTTCCCGTTCGTGAGCGGCGCGACGCGCCAAGCGCCGGCGAGGCATCCCGGGCCTGCCGCGTCGCGGCGTGAAAGCGACACCCCCGCCGGTGAGCCCGTGCGGGTGTTCTACGATCGGCCCTACCGCCGTCGGCACGGACGGACGACTCAAGTCACGCGGCATCCGAGCCTCACGCCATCGAAGGTTCGTGCCGCAAGCATCCACAGAGGGAGATTCGTGATGCCTCGCACCTCGCAAGGGACGTATTTGCGCATGGCCGGTTTTGCGCTGCTCTCGGTCGCCTCGGCGGCCCAGGCGCAATCCAGCGCCGCCGGCCCGCACTCGGCGCTCTCCTCGCCCTGGTACCTCGGCGCATCGCTGGCCCGGGCGCATGACTCCAACGTCTACCGCCTGCCCGAGGTGCTGGGACCGGTGAGCGATTCCTACACCACGGCCAGCCTCCTGGCCGGCCTGGACCAGCCCATCGGCCGCCAGCGCCTGTTTGCCGACGTGGCGCTGCGCAGGCAGGACTTCCAGGACCTGTCCGAGCTGGACAACAACGGCTACGGCCTCAGCGCCGGCGTGGACTGGGAAACGATCGGGCAGTTCTCCGGGAACCTGAAGTTCGGCGCCGAGAAGGCGCTGGCCAGCTACGGCACGCCTTTCGTCAGTGACCCCACGGTGCAGCGCCAGCGCAACATCCTCAAGGAGCGCACCTTCGAGTTCAGCGCGCAGCACGGCACGGCGGCCAACACGCTGCAGCCCTTTGCCGCCTACACCTACCGCGATACCGACTACTCGGCGCCAGCCTTCCAGTTCCGCAACAACACCCGCCATGGCTTGCGCGCCGGCGTGCGCTGGCGGCCCAGCGACCGGCTGATGCTGGGCGTGGCGCTGGCCGAGGCCCGGGGCAAGTACCCGAGCTCCTTCCTGCCCGGCGGCGGGGTGGGGCAAGACGAGTACAAGAGCCACGGCATCGACCTGCTGGGCGACTGGACGGTCAGCGGTGCCAGCAGCATCAACGGCCGCATCGGCTACGAGAAGCGAAGCTACGACGCGGGCTCGCGGCCCGATTTCAACGGCGTCAACGGCCTGCTGCGCTGGCGCTGGCAGCCCACGGGCAAGCTGATGTTCACCACCTCGCTGGTGCGCGATGCGGACGACACGGACCGCCTGATCCCGGCCACCGGCACCGACCTGACGGCTGCGGGCTCGCGCGTGACGAACTCGCTGATCCTCGAAGGCACCTGGAGCGCCACCGCCAAGGTCGATGTCACGGCGAGCTACCGCTACAGCGACCGCAAGCTGGTCAACCCCGTGCTCAGCGCCACGGGGGCGCCGCAGACCCGCACCGGCAGCGACACGACCCGCCTGGCCAGCATCGGCGTGAACTGGGCCGCCACCAACCACGTCTCGCTGGGCTGCAATGCCGGCCGCCAGACGCGCAGCGCCGACTCCGACCTGAGCTACCCCTACAAGGCCAACACGGTCAGCTGTCAGGTGCAGGCGCTGCTGCGCTGAGCCGCAGGGTTCCGGGACGGTGCACCGGGGCCCGGTGCATCCATTCGTCGTCTCCCGTCAGCCGGGGCGCGGCCCATCCGACCGGTCAGGCCCGCCTTCGCGGGCATGACGAGGTAGGGACGCGTGGCACGTCAACCTTCGGCGGCAACGAGAGCCTGGCGTTCCTGGCGCGGCCCCGGGTGCCCTGTCCACCGCCGCAACAGCAATGCATTGCTGACCACGCTCACGCTGCTGAAGGCCATGGCGGCGCCGGCGATGACCGGGTTCAGCAGGCCCAGCGCCGCCAGCGGGATGCCGACCACGTTGTAGATGAAGGCCCAGAACAGGTTCTGGCGGATCTTCGAATAGGTGCGACGCGAGATGTCCAGCGCGTCCGCGACCAGGGCCGG
The DNA here is from genome assembly GCF_937926365.1 of uncultured Azohydromonas sp. Classification (GTDB taxonomy): domain Bacteria; phylum Pseudomonadota; class Gammaproteobacteria; order Burkholderiales; family Burkholderiaceae_C; genus Azohydromonas. The sequence continues at coordinate 11,911 of NZ_CALAOH010000187.1, forward strand.
GTCGCCGCGCATGAGCGTGATGCCGGCGGCGTGCATCGCCACGTCGGTGCCGGTGGACATCGCAATGCCCACGTCGGCGGCGGCCAGGGCCGGTGCATCGTTGATGCCGTCGCCCACCATCGCCACCCGTCCGCTCCCCTGCCGCAGCCGCCCCACCAGCGCCGCCTTGTCCTCGGGCAGCACCTCGGCATGAACCTCCACGATGCCCAGCGCCCGCGCCACGGCGCGCGCGCTGCCGGCGTTGTCGCCCGTCACCAGCACGGCGCGCACGCCCAGCGCCTGCAGCGAGCGCACGGCCGCGGCAGCGGATACCTTGGGCCGGTCGCCGAAAGCCAGCAGGCCGAGCAGGCGCGGGACCGCGCTCACGTCCGCGAGCCAGGAGACGGTGCGGCCCTCGGCCTCCAACGCGTGTGCCCGCGCCAACAGCGCGCCGGTGTCCACGCCCAGCTCGAACATGAAGCGGCGGCTGCCCAGCCGCAGCTCGCGTTCCGCCACCCGGGCCACCATGCCGCGGCCGGCGACGGCGCGCACCTGCGCGGCGGCGGGAGGCTCCACGCCGGCCCGCGCGGCGGC
>NZ_CALAOH010000188.1 GCF_937926365.1 uncultured Azohydromonas sp.
CCACAACCTGCGTCAGTCGCACTGCAGATCAGGTTCAAGTCCGACAGCCTCCTAGGCGAAGCGCGGCGGCAGGCCGGGCTCAGCCCTCGGAACAAGCGGTTGTGGCCGAAACCGTTGCCGCGGCGTCCCGCGCGGCCGTGGGCCCGGGCGGCTCCAGCAGCGCGGCGGCCTCCTGGAGGCCGCGCAACAGCCCGGCGGCGCTGGGCTTGTCCACGAACACGCATTGTTTACCGGTGCGCTTGCAATGGTCCTTGACGCGCCAGTAGGCGCCATGGCTGATGCAGCCGGTCTGGCAGATCACCAGGTCGGCCGCGGCCAGGCTGGACTCCAGCTGCGCGCTGCCGTCCTCCTCGCCGCCGTCGTGATGCAGGAACTGGCCGCCCGTGCGCTCCACCAGCTGACGGTACACCGGCACGCTACCCGAGCGCCCGCCCACGCACAGCACGGCCTTGTCGGACAGCTTCGGCGCCAGGGGCAGCGGCGTGACCACGGGAACGTCCGCGACGGCAGGTGCCGGCACGTCCTCCGCCGGGCGCGCCGGTGCCGCCAAGGCCTGCGTCAGGCGGCGCTCCAGCGCCTCGATGCGCAGGCGCTGGCGCTCGATCTGCTGGGCCTGGGCGCGCCGCGCGGGCAGATCGGGCACGCCGCGGCGCAGTTCCTCGACTTCCGCGCGCAGGCTCTCCAGTGCCGTGTCGCGCGTGATCAGCGCGGCGCGCAGCCGTACCAGCTCGGCGGCCTGCTGCTCGATGGTGGCCGCGCGCTGCTGCAGCGCCTGGGTGCTGCGCTGCTGCGCCGCGGCCAGCTCGCGCACCAGCACGCCGTGCTCGCGCTGCAGCTCGGCGAAGCGCTCGCGGTCCACGCGCTCGGCCGCGCCGGCCTGGTGCTGCAGCATGTGCACGTCACGCAGCACCCGCTCCTCCAGCGCGGCGTCGCAGCGGCCATGCGTGAGCACGGCCCAGAACGCGGCGGGCACGCCGACGCCCTCCTGCAGCCGCTGCTGCCACCACTGCGCCAGCGCCGCGCCGTCCTTGCAGCGCGCCGCGGAGGCCAGGGCGGGCGCGAAGCGCTCGTCGAGCTCGCGCTGCAGCCGCTCGGCCAGCGGCGTGCGGACCTTGCACTCCTGGATAGCCAGGCAGTGCAACTCGTAGTCGTCCTGCGGCAGCGCACCGGCGATCACCTTCTGCGCCACGCGGCGCAGCAGGGGCAGCGGCACGCACACGCCCACCATCGGGCAATAGGCCGTGGGCGCCAGGTCCCACAGGCGGCGCCGGCGCGAGCCGCGGGTGAAGAGCTGCGCGGCCGCGGCCTGCGCGTGCCGGCACGGCGCCAGGCCGGGGCGATCTTCGCTACACATGGGCGGCTCCTCGGCTCAATGCCAGGCCGCCGAGGCGGCCGGGGATGCATCCGCCAAACGCGCCTGCAATCCTCGGCGCGCCGACAAGGTCATTTCCGACAGCTCTTCAAAGGCCTCGGGCGTCAGGCGCAGCGTGAGCGCGCCCACCTGCAGGTGCACTTGGCGGCAGTGCTCGCACACCAGGACCTGCCCCAGCGCGCCCTGCGCCACCGTCCGCGGCCGGCAGCCGGCGCCGTCCTCAGGGTTGCGTTGCTCCAAGCCGGTTCTCCTTCCATCACCCGTGATGTCAATGCACCAACTTTATTGCGAATCATTCGCATTTGCAATCTGTAGCTGAATGCGGTCGCGCGGTCAGCCGTCCGGCTGGGCCATGAAGCAGCGCTTGGCTGGCAGCGGCGCCAGGCAGGCGCAAGACTGCGCAGAAGTAGCCGGAATTTTTCCGCCCCAACACTGAAGCCACGCCTCGAATTACGCGGCACGGTGCTTTGGGCCTCATCCAAGTCCTTTAAGGCAAATAAACATGCACTCTTAAGCGCTTAAACCGAGCAGAGACAAAATTGCTGTGAAAAATTTGGAGATCACGACAGTAGTTACAAGTTTGGCGCATGGAACGGCATCGACCAACGGCTGGATTTGTATCAACGCCCGGCTTGTTCACCTCGGGCAGGTGCTGTACGCCGGCCGGGTCTTATGCATGCAAGTCCTTACCATCCCAGAAAATTCCTGGGTTCACCATCCTCCAGCAAGGCCTTCGATAAACCCAACATATCGTCACAACAACGTAACAACACATCGAGTTACCTTAGATACTAGCTTTCACAAACACATTACTCACAGTCTTTTACAGACCGTCGAAATACAGGCTGTACCGCTTGATAAAGCACCTGAAGCAGTAAATCGCTGAAGGCGGGAATTACACAAACACGTTTGCAGGCTAACCATGAAAAACTGGCGGCCGGCGTGTCGTGAATTCCAGTACCGGCCCGGCGAGGGCTGTTCTGAAGTATTACTGGAATTAGCATCGTGAATATCCAAATCAATCTGCGCCCGGCGCTGGCCGGGTCCATGGCGTCGGCCCTGGTGCTGCTCGCGGCTTGTGGCGGCGGTGGCGAAACGACGTTGTCCCAGGCATCCCCGTCCGGCACGGCGGCGCTCAGCGAGAGCGCCCTGGCGCTGGTGCCGGGCGACACCCGCGTGAAGTGGAATCCCGGCCACTACGTGCAACTCGGCGCCGGCGCCGCCGACGCGCTGGTGCAGCGCACCTTCAAGGAGATCTCCACGCTGCCCAACGTGCGCGGCGTGCAGACGCGCTACTTCTGGCGCGACCTGGAGCCTACCGAGGGCGTCTACGACTTCTCCGAGATCGACAAGGACCTGGCCCAGGCCCAGGCCGTGGGCAAGCGGCTGTTCATCGTGATCGGCACCAAAGCCTTCAGCGCCGGCGCGCGCGCGCTGCCGGACTACATGCACACCGACGAGTACGACGGCGGCGCGTTCCGCATCCAGATCAATGCGAAGGACACCGTCCGCACCGAGGCCACCACCGGCGAAAACATCGCGCTGTTCAACGGCAACGTGCGCGACCGCTTCATCGCGCTGACCACCGCGCTGGGCCAGCGCTACAACAGCCACAACACCTTCGAAGGCATCGGCTTCAACGAGACCGCGCTGGGACAGGCGGTGGTTCCGCTGACCAATACACAGAAGGCGGACTTCTTCACCAACCTCGCCGCGGTGGACGCCGCCACGCGCCAGGCCTTCCCCAACACGGTGGTGATGCAGTTCATCAACTACCCGCGCCCGTACATGCCGGCGCTGGTGAGCAGCGCGATCAGCAACAGCGTGGCGCTGGGCGGCCCGGACACCTTCCTCGACGACAGCGAGCTGGATGCCTCGGCCTACATCCACTACGACGCCGCCTGGGGCAAGGTGCCGCTGGGTCCCTCGGTGCAGGCGGAGAACTACGTCACCACCTACCAGGGCGGCCCCTACGCGCCCCCGGCCGTGACGGACCTCTACGCCTTCGCCAAGGGCCGGCTGCATGCCAACTACATCTTCTGGGCCAAGACGCTGACCGAACCGCTGGTGCCCTACAGCAACGTGCTGGCCATGTGGAAGTCGAGCAGCTTCCCCAAGGACGCGGCCGGCGGCCTGTCCACGGCGTGCCCGAGCACCTTCGCGTCCTGCGTGCCCAAGCTCTGACCCTAAGGCCGACCGGCGCGCGCGTTCAGCGGGCCCGCAAGGGCCCGCTTTTTCGTTCCTTGCTCAACGATGGGCGCCTGCGGCACGGCGCGCGCGTCGCGTCCGGGGCCCGTGCGCCGGACGCTCCCGGGCCATGCGGCTCAGGCGCGTTCGATGGCCAGCGCGATGCCCTGGCCCACGCCGATGCACATGGTGGCGACGGCGCGGCGCGCGCCCGTGCGCTCCAGCTGGCGCAGCGCCGTGAGCGCCAGCCGTGCGCCCGAGGCGCCCAGCGGATGGCCCAGCGCGATGGCGCCGCCGTTGGGGTTGACGTGGGCCGCGTCGTCCGCCAGGCCCAGCTGGCGCAGCACCGCCAGGCCCTGCGCGGCAAAGGCCTCGTTGAGTTCGATCACATCCACCTCCGCCAGCGACCAGCCGATGCGCTGCAGCAGCTTCTGCGTCGCCGGCGCGGGCCCGATGCCCATGATGCGCGGCGGCACGCCCGCCACCGCCATGCCCACGACCCGCGCGCGCGGCTGCAGGCCGTAGCGCTCCAGCGCCGCATCGGAAGCCAGCAGCAGCGCGCAGGCGCCGTCGTTGACGCCCGAGGCGTTGCCCGCGGTCACGCTGCCGTCGGGGCGCACCACGCCCTTGAGCCGGCCGAGCTGCTCCAGCGTGGTGTCGGGCCGCGGATGCTCGTCCGCGCTCACCGTCACGGGCTCGCCCTTGGCGCGCGGGATCACCACCGGCGTGATCTCCCCGGCGAAGAAGCCCGCCTCCTGCGCGGCCTTGCAGCGCTGCTGCGAGCGCCAGGCAAAGGCGTCCTGGTCCGCGCGCGCGATGCCGAACTCCACCGCCACGTTCTCCGCCGTCTCGGGCATGGAGTCGATGCCGTGCGCCGCCTTCATCTTCGGGTTCACGAAACGCCAGCCGATGGTGGTGTCCTCCACCTTGGCCGTGCGCGAGAAGGCGCTGTCGGCCTTGGCCATGACGAAGGGTGCGCGCGTCATGCTTTCCACGCCGCCGGCCAGGATGAGATCGGCCTCGCCCGTGCGCAGGCTGCGCGCGCCCTGGCCGATGGCGTCCAGCCCCGAGCCGCACAACCGGTTGAGCGTGGCACCGGCCACCTCCACCGGCAGCCCGGCCAGCAGCGCCGCCATGCGCGCGACGTTGCGGTTGTCCTCGCCGGCCTGGTTGGCGCAGCCGTAGAGCACGTCGTCCACGGCAGCCCAGTCCAGGCCGGGGTGGCGCTCGATCAGGGCGCGGATCGGCACCGCGCCCAGGTCATCGGCGCGCACGCCCGCCAGCGCGCCGCCGTAGCGGCCGAACGGCGTGCGCACGCCATCGACGATCCAGGCGTTCGAAGTCTTGGACATGGGGCTTGTCTCCTGTGAGGGCGCGGCATGCGCGCGGGTCTTTGTAAGGGGTTGCTGGCAGCGGATCGGGAAGGCGCCGCGGCGGGACGCTACGCGTCCTGCTGAATTGACCGACCGGCCGGTAGATATTAAGGTCCGGCGACTTCGTGACGCAAGTCAAGCCCGGTCCCTGAAAACCCGAGCGGCGGGCGACGGACCGGCACAACACCCCTACCCAAGGAGACGACCCCATGCCCTGCTACAGCCTCGAAGGCGTGATCCCGGTGGTGGATCCCAGCGCCTACGTGCACCCGAGCGCCGTGCTGATCGGCGACGTGATCGTGGGCCCGGACTGCTACGTCGGCCCGGCCGCGTGCCTGCGCGGCGACTTCGGCCGCATCGTGCTCAAGGCCGGCGCCAACGTGCAGGACACCTGCGTGATCCACGGTTTTCCCGAGCAGGAGACGGTGGTGGAGGAGAACGGCCACATCGGCCACGGCGCGGTGCTGCACAGCTGCGTGGTGCGCCGCGACGCGCTGGTGGGCATGAACGCGGTGGTGATGGACGAGGCGGAGGTGGGCGAGCAGGCGATCGTGGCGGCCTGCGCCTTCGTCGCCGCGGGCGTGAAGGTGCCGCCGCGCACGCTGGTCGCCGGCGTGCCGGCCAAGGCGCTGCGCACGCTCAGCGAGGGCGAGATCGCGTGGAAGCAGGAAGGCACGCGGGTGTACCAGGACCTGACGCGGCGCAGCCTGGCCTCGATGCGGGAGGTGCAGCCGCTGGCGGCGCTGGACGCGGATCGGCCGGCACTGAAGGCGCCGTCCGTGAAGCCGCTGGTGGCGGCGAAGCGGGACTAGGCCAGCGCCGCCTCGAACATCTGCTGCCGGTTCTTCCCGGTCTGCTTGACCCGGTACATGGCCTGATCGGCATGGCGCAGCAAGGTGTCCGGGTCGCCATCGTCGTCCGGGAACAGCGTGAAGCCGATGCTCGCCGAGACGAAACGCTGCTGCGCCTTGATCCACAGGGGCGCATGAATCGCCTCCAGCACCCGGGCGAGCACCTGGTCGCACGCCGACCGGTTCTCCACCCCGAGCAGCAGCAGGACGAATTCATCGCCTCCCAGGCGTGCCACGGTATCGCCCAGCCGCACGCTGTGCTGCAGGCGCTGCGCGACCTCGACCAGCACGGCATCGCCGGCGTCGTGGCCGAGCTCGTCGTTGATGCGCTTGAATCCATCCAGATCCAGGTAGCACACGGCCAGTCGCTGGCCGATGCGCCGCGCCTGGGCAAAAGCCATTTGCATCCGCTCGGACAGCAACGCCCGGTTCGGCAGCCGGGTCAGGGCGTCGTAGTGCGCCAGGAATTCCAGCCGCGCCTGGTGCTCCTTGAGTTCACTGGTATCGGTGAAGGCGACGATGTAATGGCTGACGGGTTCCTGCGGTGCCTGGACGCTGGAAATGTTCAGGCGGGTCGGATAGACGGTTCCGTCCTTGCGCCGTTCCCAGACCTCGCCTTCCCAGAAGCCGCAGCACTTCAGGGTGCGCCACAGGGCCTTGAAAAACGTCTTGTCATGCCGCCTGGAATCCAGCAGCCGCACCGAGCGGCCCCTGATTTCCTCCTTGCGATAGCCCGATATCTCCGTGAACATCGGATTCACGTCAACGATTCTCAGTCTGGCATCACAGATCATGATGCCTTCGTGAGCGTTCGCGAAAACGCTCGCCGCCAGCCGCAACCGTGATTCGGCCTCCTTCCTTTCCGTGATGTCGCGGCATGCGGTGAAAGCCAGCCACTCACCCTTGAAATTGAGAGCCGTCGAGGAAACCTCGACCGGGAATACCTTGCCATTCTTGGCCCTGTGCACGGTTTCGAAGGGTGCCGTGCGCCCCTGCTTGGCCTCCTCCATGTGGGCCTGGACCGCTGCCATGTCAAAAACCGGGTCGATATCCGGAATACTGAGCTTCAGCAGTTCTTCTTCGGTATATCCCAAGCTTTCGCAAGCCTGCGCATTGGCATACCGGATATGAGCCTGCGCGTCGATCAGAATATGAGCATCGCTGGCATACTGGCTGAAAAGCTGAAACTTCTTCAACTCCTCTTCGAGCTCATTGCGCTCCGTGACATCGTGCACGATGGAATACAAGAGATCGCCCTGCCCGGTGCTGATGGGCCCGCTGTAGACCTCGACGTCCCGAATTTCACCGGAGGCCAGACGGTGGCGGAACCTGAAGTACAACCGGCTCTCCGATTGAGCCATCTTCATTTCCTCGGCAATCTCCCTGGGGCTCAGCGTGTTGATGGCCGATATATTGAGTCCCAGCAACTGATCGCGTGAATAACCATAATATTTGCAGGCAGCCTGGTTGGCATCCTCGATGCGGCCGTCGGCGGGATCGATGATGAGCTTCACGGCACGGTTTCTTTCGAAGATCTGCCTGAAGCGGTGCTCGCTCTCGATCAATGCGGCCTCGTTCCTCTTGCGCTCGTTCAAGTTGACGAAAACCCCGGCCAAATGCAATGGCCGCCCAGCTGGGCCGCGTTCCACGGCCTGGCCACGTGCGCCAATCCAGTTCCACTGGCCGTCATCGGATTTCAGGCGGTACTCGATTTCGAACAGGGAATCCGCCCCTGAGAAATATTCCCGCATTCTGGCCCGGACCTTGGGCAGGTCGTCCGGATGGATCCGGGCCATCCAGTCCGCCAGACTGGAGGCCGTGGGCTGCTGGCACATGCCGCGGACGTTCTCCAGGTTGCCTCCGTAGGCGAACCGGTCCGTTTGGGCATCCCATGTCCACAGCCCCAGATGGGCCGCATTGATCGCCAGGCGCATGTGCTGCTCCTTGGCACGGAGTTCCCCCGCCAAGGCGGATACCAGCGCGGTCACGATGGAAAGCGTTGCCGTGTAGCCCCACAACAAGCTCATTTCATGATGCAGGTCGTCGCTCTGGAAAGGACCATGGCCTTGCGCCGTCGCCCAGAGGGCGGACGCCGAAACCACAAGCGCCATGGTGCAGGCCATACCGGCCTCGGTTCTCACGGCCAAATAGCACAGCAGCAGGAAAGGCACATAGAGCAGCAAACCGGTTGTCGGGGATGAACCCTGCTCCGAAAATGCCAGGTAGGCGGCTCCCAATACGATGGCGAATACCAGGGCCAGTTCGATACGCCGAGGGCCACGCACCATGCTGCGCCAGCATCGCGTCTCGGCAGTGACCAGTGCCAAGCCCACGGTGAGGCCTCCCTGGACATCGCCCAACCACCATACCAGCCAGGCGTACCGCAGGCCTGGAGCCGGCAGATACCCGGCCAGCCACAATTGGAGGACGCCATTGGTGGCAGTCAATGCCATGCCTCCGAAGACGCCAATGATCAAATACAGGCAATGATTTCCGCCGCCTCTCAGCGGCGGCTCCACTCCCAGTTTTCGCAATATCCAGGCCACCAGCCATGGGCCTGCCGTACTGCCGCAGGCCATAGCGGCGGCCACCACTCCCATGTTTCCTGATGCCAGGCCGAGCGCGAACGCGCCCAGCCAGACTGCGGGCCACAGCGACAATTCCCACCGCAGGAATGCAGCCAGTGCCACACCCGCGGCCATTCCATTGAAGATACCGTGGAGGCCCGCCGAGGCCGCCAGCACGGGGCCGATGTGCCCGCACGCGTAATATCCCAGGAACAGTGCCAGGAAACGCAGAGCCCAGGCAAGACGACGTGAATCGGATTTCGGCATGACGGCTGGACCGCGGCAACTACTGAACAGGTTTCGCCGTCCTGCGGCCGCAGGACTTCCAACCTTTACTCACTTTTTCGTCCCGCGGAGCCGGGACTTGAGTGCTTCAGCCGACATTCTGGCAACCATTCAACGCACTCAGGCCGACAGCGCAAGGTTCCCTTGACGTTTACAGCCGAGTGGTTCGCCGCCGCAACGGATGCCGGGCCTGGCACCGGATTGAACCGCCCGCTGCGGCAACCGCGGCCCTGGGCGGCACAAAGAAAAAGCGGCCGGCGCCACTGCGCGCCGGCCGCGAAAGGACCCCCCTGGGTCGCCTAGGAGACAACCTCGCACCGACCCCGATGCACCGGCCGGCTGCGGCTCCGGCGGGTGTCGTTTCGAGTGTCCATGGAGACCATGCTAGGGTGGCGGGCCGCGGCTGCACATGGGCGGATCCGCGAGGCGGGATGGGCGTTTTCGCCCAGGCCGGGTGGGCGTTTTGTCATGCCGCATTCGAGGTGCGAGCGCATCCAGCCGCCGCAAAGAAAGCGGCCGGTACCTGGCGGTACCGGCCGTTCAAGCGCGGGCCCGAGCCCCGCGCGTCCCCTGGGTCAACTCAGTTGATGGGCAGCGTCGCCACGCTTTCGGCCTTCTTGACCGGCGTCGTGACTTTCACGATCAGCGTACCCGAGCCGCCGCCACAACCGACGATGGCCTCGTAGCGGGGGTCCGGGGTCGGGTCGCGCAGCTTCAGCACGTAGTTGTTGACGGTCATGGTGGCAGGGATCACCGGGGTGCCAACCACACCGAAAAGCGCTTGCAGATCGATCTTCGACCCGGCCGGCATCGGATTGCCGTTCTCATCCCTGGCGCGGAAATAGACCTTGGCCGTCTTGCCGGGCGGGCAGCTCAGGTTGCTCATGACCGTGCCGTCCGCCTGCTCGAAAGTGATGGTCGCCTCGCTGCCGGAGAAGATCTGCACCAGTTGCGCCGACACGTACGTCGTGGGCGCGATGGACGGGGGAAGCGTGGGCGCGACGGGTGAAGCCGGTGGATTGCGCAGCACGCCGTTGTAGCGGCCATCTCCCGGCGTGCTGCAACTCCCATTGTTGGGTCCCACGCAAGGCTCACCAGGGGTATAGGCCTTGTTCTCGTCGTCGTCCCGGTAGATGTCGCGCGGCTGGTCCTGCTGGGACGTGAACTCCGAATCGGCTGCGTCTCGCGCCGCATCGCAGTCGTCGCAGAGGTTGTTGCCGTTGCGGTCGTTGAAGTCTTCCTCCCCCAGGGCGTAGGCCATCACCGTGACGCGGCCGCGGTGGCTGAGCACGTCGGACGTGCGCTGGGCGGGCGGGACGTATCGATCATCCGGGTGGCGAGGACTTGCCGAGCGCAGCTGGACGCTGCAGGAACCAGAGCCGGGGCCCTGCTTCGAGTTTGTGGATTCGCCCGCCGGGGTGGTGGACGGCAGGAGCTGCCCGGTGATGCACGATGCCTCGATGTTGCCCCCTTCGGCCGTGAAGTTGACAGCGGTGCCATCGGGCACCGGGTTGCCAAAGTGGTCGGCCATGCGCACCGTGACGATGGAGCATTCGTCCTGGTCCAGGGTCCAGCCCTCGCAGTTGCCGGTGGTGGTGGACAGCGAGAAGTGCTGCTGGTCAGGCACGCCTGTGGAGACCACCAGCACGTTGGACAGCGTGGAGAGGTTGGTGCCGTCCACCACCGCCTTGACCCGTACCGAGGTCGGGAGCGTGCCGCCGGACACCAGCGTGGTGACCGTGCCATCCGGGCTGGAAATGGCGGTGTCGGGATGCAGCTTCAGGCCGCCGATGGCGGCGATCTCGCCACCGTTGAGGTTGGCAAAGCCGAAACGCACGCGCGTGCCGCTGACGGCCGTGCCGGTGGTGTCGAAGACCTTGAAACGCAGCGTCGCGAACTCCTGGCGCCCGATGCCGCCCGTACCCGCCAGCGCGATGTTGCTGGTGTCCGAGGCAACGAAGCTCAGCGAGCCGGCCGTGGCGGGCAGCACGGTGATCGTGCCGGTTTGCACGACGGTGGCATCACCCAGCGTGACGGAAGCGGTGATGACGTCCGGCACGCCGCAGCCCTTGTCCGAATAGCTGGCCGACGCCACGCCGTTCTGCGTCGTGACCGGCGAGCTCAGGGTGGCCTTGCCGGCCGTGGCACAGGGCGAACTGAAGCTCACCGGCAACGGCGCGGTGTACGGCTGGTCGTTGCTCAGCACCGTGACGCTGATGGCGGCATTGGCACCGGCCGACAGCGATGCGGGCACCGTCATGGCGCTCAGAGCCAAAGTCGGGAAGGCAACGACATAGGACACCGAAGCCTGCAGGGTCGAGCCGCGCACCGTGGCGTTGGCCGTGGCAGTGAAGGCGCCCGTCCGCGCCCCTGCCGGCAGCCCGATGCGCGCCACGCCGTTGGCGTCCGTCAGCGCCGTGCCCGCGGCGGGGACGAAGCCCCCCGTGTTGTCCGTCGTGCTGAAGCTCACCACCGTGTTGGGCACGGCACGGCCATCCCAATCCTGGACCGTCACCACCAGCGTGCCCGCGCTGTCCGGTTGCACCTGCGTGGTGGCCGCGCCCGACGGATTGATGAGGACCATGCCCAGCTTGGCGCTGCAAGCCAGGGGATTGGCCATGGTGGGCATGCAGCTCGCCGGGGCGGGAGTGCCGCCGGTACCGCTGTCGGCGGCGCCGCCGGTGGAGGTGCCGCTGCCGGCGCTCCCACTGCCGCCACCCCCTCCTCCACCTCCACATCCAGCCAGTGCCGCCGACAGCAGCGCGGCCGTGATGGCCCATTTCAGTTCCATGGTCGGTCCCCCAGGTTCACGAGCCTTCCGGCCCTTTGTGATGACCCGCCCTGCCGGGCAGGTCTCGTCTTGGACCCATGCTAGGAACCGGCCTCATTCCCCGCACCGGAGCATTCGCCCATGCGCGGGAAGCAAGTTGTCAGGGGTGGTCCGGGAGACTTGTCACGGGCGCCCGCACCGCCGGCACGCCGCCCAGGAACAGGTCGGCGACGATGGGCGCCATCGCCTCGTGGTCCAGCACGCCGTCGGGCCGCAGCCACGTGAACATCCAGTTGATCATGCCGAACAGGAGCATGGTCAACGGTTTGCTCAGGCCCGCGCCACCCAGCTCCGGCCGCATCTCGCCCAGCACCTGGGCGAAGCCTTCCACCAGGCGGCGCTCCTTCTCCAGCACGCGCTCGCGGTCCTCCTCCACCAGGAAGCGCACGTCCTCGGTCAGCACGCGATGCGCGTCCTTGGCGTGGGCGTATTCCTCGACGAAGCGCCGTATGAGCTCGCGCAGCCGCGCCTCGGCCGGCAGCCCGGCGGCGGCCACGTCGTTCACCAGCCCTTCCAGCTTGGCCACGTGCCCCTCGGCAATGCTCACGAGCAGGGCGTACTTGTCCTTGTAGTAGTGGTAGAGCGTGGGCTTGGACAGCCCGCAGGCCTCGGCCACCTGGTTCATCGAGGTGGCGGGGTAGCCGCGCTGCGCGAAGAGCCGGGCGGCCTGGGCCAGGATGGCTTCGCGCTGCTCTTCAAAGCCGGAGGTGCGGATGCGGGCCATGGGACTTCGTTCCTCTGTGAGCTGCTGCATGAAAACGTGAAACCCGCCATCTTGCAGCAGCCGGCCCGCCCCCCGGCGCCGCGCCTAGCGCGCGCGCCGGTCGATGACGCGGCGCGCCTTGCCGGTGAGGGTGCGCTCGATGGAGCCCGGCAGCATCACCTCCACCCGCGTGCTGATGCCCACCAGCGTCTTGATGCGGTGCTGCAGCCACTTCGCGATCTCCTGCACCACCGCGCCCGGTTGCGGCCCCAGCGCGGGCTGCAGCTCGCAGCGCACCAGCACCTCGTCCAGCAGCC
>NZ_CALAOH010000189.1 GCF_937926365.1 uncultured Azohydromonas sp.
GGCCTGGCGGCGCCAGCCGCGCTGCGCGCCTGCGGCCTGGTGCTGCTGGCCGCGCTGTGGTCCCGCGCCGACGCGGCGGCCACCGGGGCCGAAGCCGACGGCTTCACGCGCCGCAAGCGCGCCACCGCGGCCGTGTACTTCACCCAGCTGCTGCCGGAGCTGGAGGCGCTGCTGGCGCAACTCGACACGCTGCGCCACGACCCGCGCGAAGCGGCCGGGCTGCTGGCGCAGGCCGCCGGGCTGTTGGACCCGGCGATGGCGGAGTAGGCGCCGCGGCGTCCATGCCGGGGGCGGGAAACGTCAGTAATTCGGGTTTCATGTAGCTTCCAAACCCGTATTCCGCTCGTCTGATTCCGAGTTCAGTTTGGTTGTGAAATGACCCGTTCGTACTGAGGTATCGAAGGGTCAGGACGAACGGAGCCGAAGGTCAGGGAACTTCATGAGCTCTGTATGAATGGCACAGGCCGGCCACCGGTACGCCCGGCAGCCGGCTTCGTGGCCGCGCGCCCGTCGCGGGCGCGCAGCGCAGACCCGAGCCGACGTCAAGCGATGACCAATTCGCTCTGCTGCGACGCCGAAGCCCCCGTCAGCGCCTCCACCACCAGCTCGCTGAAGTCGGCCAGCTTCTCCACGCTCCAGATGCTGGCCAGGTCGTAGCCGGCGATCTTGTCGTAGCTCACCTTCTCCGCCGCCACCAGGTCGTCGATGTTCAGGCTGGCGATCCGCTGGCCCGCGGTGTCGAACAGCGTCAGGTCCTGCACGCTCACCGAGGCCTCGTCGGCGATGGTGATGCGGCCGTAGCTCACGCCGTCCTGCACGAAGGCGATCACCAGATCGCCGCCGTCCATCGCCGTGACGATGGAGCTGGCGGACAAGGTGAAGTCGTCGGCCCACAGGCGGCTGGCGTGGACCTCGATGTGGTCGTTGCCGCCGGCGCTTTCGAAGATCGTGTCGCGGCCGTCGCCCACGTAGAACACGTAGGTGTCGGTGCCGCTGCCGCCGCGCAGGTCGTCGTCGCCCATGCCGTTGTAGAGCGTGTCGTTGCCGGCGCCGGCGGTCAGGTCGTTGTTGCCCGAGTACGCGTAGGTGAGATAGCCCATCAGCGCCGACAGGCCCACGGTGAAGCCGGTGCTGTCATCGGCGTTGCCGATCACGTCGCCCAGGTCGCCGGCGGCGGTGCCGATCCAGTCGAAGGCGTCGGCCAGCCAGCCGTCGTCGGTCCAGCCCTCCACGGTGGTGTCGAGCGAGCCCATCGCGCCGCTGAGCCAGTTGATGCTGCTGTCCATGGCGCTGTCCACGCCGCCGGCCACGTCGAAGTCCAGGTCCAGCCCGGTGACGGCACGCGCCGCCGAGCGGGCGCCGGCGCCGGGCGCGGAGCGGCCCGTGCTCGTGCCCGCGGACCTGCGCGAGCGGCTGCCCGATTTCCTGGCCTCGCGCCGAGCGCTGATCGAGGAGGCGCGGCAGGCGCTGGCGCGCGGGGAGCTGGACGCGGTGCGGCGCCTGGCGCACCGGCTGGCCGGCAGCTTCGCGCTCTACGGCTACAGCTGGGCGGCGCAGGGCTGCCAGCAGATCGAGCACGCACCGGCGGATGCGGACCCGCTTCAGCTGGAGGCGCAGCTGGGGGCGCTGCGGCGGCATCTGGAGACGGTGCGGGTGACGTTCGCCGAAGCGGACGTCGGGCTCAGCCCTTGAGCGCCTTGGCGACGGCCCCGGGCTGGAGCGGCAGCGAAGGCGAGGCTACCGGCCAGGGCGGCAATGCAAGCGGTCAGGCGCTTCATGGCGATCTTCGGGACGTTGGGCGATGGACCGCCGCAGCCCCTGCGGCGGGAGGGTGCCCTGACTGTTCCACGCGAAGCCGCCAAGACTTGTCCGCAGGCGACGTGGATTTCCACCCGACCGCTGCACCTCGCCGCGGTGCCCGGCCCTTACTGCGACAACACCCGCTGCGTGGCCCTGGCCGGCCTGGCCCGTGTCGCCAGCCAGCACAGGATGGAGCCGGCGCACACCATGCTGGCGCCTTGCCAGAAGCTCAGCGGCAGCGGCGTCTTGAGCACGGCCGCCGCGACGGCCGCCGAGAAGACGGGAATGAAGTACGAGGCCCCGGCCAGGATCGTCACGTTGCCGCGCAGGATGCCGACGTTCCAGGCCGCGTATCCGAAGCCCATGGCCGATGCCGCCAGCGCCAGGAGCACGACCGAGTGGATGCTGAAGTCCATGGGCGTGTTGTCCTGCAGCGCGTACTTGATCCAGAGGCTCAGCGCGGTAAGGGCGAAGAACAGCGTGACGCCGTTCTGGCCCTTCGCGATGCGGGCGGTGACGGTGCAGTAGGCCGCCCAGATCACCGCCCCGAGGAACGCCAGCCCGTAGCTCAGCGGGTTGGTCCGGACGTTGGCCAGCATCTGCTCGATGTCGAGCCCCTGCTCTCCCCCCAGCACCCAGCAGACCCCCGTGATGCCGAGGATGAAGCCCGGAACGATCAGGAAGCTCGACCGCTGCTTGTTGAAGACGATGGCCGCGGTCAGGGTGAAGGTCGGCCACAGGTAGTTCACCATGCCGACCTCGATGGCCTGGCGCGCGTCGTTGGCGTAGCCCAGGGACAGCGACAGGCACAGCTCGTAGCTCACGAACAGCGCGCCGCCGAAGACCAGGTAGCGCCTGGGGAGCTTGGCGATCCGGGTGGGCCCCACGCTGAGCAGGAGCAGGGCCGTGGCCACGGTGTAGATGAGCGCGGCGCCGCCGGTGGCGCCGAAGCTTTCGCTGACGCCGCGGATCAAGCCCACGATCGAGCTCCAGAGAGCGACGGCGGTCAACCCGATCAGGGTCGCCTTCTTGGTTGCGGACATGCTGGGTGGAAATGGGAACGTGCCCGAAGGCACGCGCTTGACCAAGGGAGGGCCCGGACACCCATGGCCCTGCCCGGCCGGGCAGTGACCACGGGATGGCCGGGCCGCGAGGAGTGAACGATCAGGCGGCGGTGTCGATCCGGATCGACCCGTCGCGGCCTCCGAAGCCGGACTGCCTGCAGCCGCCGAACGGGGTGGTGACGACGCCTTCGCCGAAGCCGTTGACCGTGACCACGCCGGCACGGATTGTCCGCGATGGCTCGATGGCGTTCCTGAAGTTGCCCTTGGCCTGCGCGCGGCCACCCAGAGGGCGACAGGCGCCCCAGCGCGCGTCAGCGCCTCGCTACAGCCTCAGCTGGTCCTTGCCCGGCGGCAGGATCGGGCCGGTGGTGCCCGGGCCTTCGACCATCTGGCAGCCGCGCGCGAGCTCGACCACCAGGCTGGAGTCGTCCACCCAGAACAGCGGCGGGTTCACGCCGGCACCGCCGAAGTTGGTCACGCGCCAGCGCACGGTCACGGGAATGTTCAGCGGCTGGCTGGTGGGATTCCTGAAGCAGACGTGGCGGCTGAAGGCGTGCGACTCCCACGAGCCCACCCGCTCGGTGCCGCCGTCGGTGCTGTCCATGGCGAAGGTGTCGGGGCCGAAGGTGCTGGCCATCGGGTTGGCCTCGGCCCCGCCCACCAGGATCTGCAGCTCGCACCAGTTGTTGACCGCGCCACCACCCATGCAGCGCGTCTCGGCGTCGAAGCCGACGTTGACCAGCACGATGGTGTTGGCCGGGATGCTCACCACGGTGTTGGCGTTGGGCAGCGGCAGGAAGTTGACGGTGTTGGTCTGCAGCGGGTTGGTGTTGGTCACCACGCGCTTGAAGAAGTGCGCCCCGCCCGTGAAGGTGCGGATGCCATCGGGGGCCGCCTGCGCCGCGCCGGTGAGCGCCACCAGCGCCATGACAGGAAACAGGCATTTGAAGGACCGTCTTGCCATGATCGTCTCCTTTGCAACGAATGGCCGGACACGACCACCGTGTCCGTGACGGTCAATTTCGGCGAGCGCTCACTGTCTCGCCTCGCTCATCGGATGTAGCCCGCCGGCCCCCATTGGGGGCCGTTCGCACGGAAGGGTTTATGCAGCGCCCGGCCGGGCCGGGCCCAACCCGCTCAACGCCGCAAACGCCTCCTCCAGCTTCAGCACCTGCCCGGCGATGGTCCCGCCATAGCCCGGCAGCGAGGCCAGCAGTGGCCTGAAGCCCGGGTCGCGCAGCGCGTCGCCATCACCAGCCGCGCCAGCCCAGCCCCGAGCGGGGTGCCGCAGGAGCGGCCCGTGCGGCAACGGCAGCGCCTGGACGCGCGCGCCCACGAAGCAGCGCCACAACAACCACCGGGGTCCGCTGAACAGGCCGCCCAAGCGCCCTCATTTCCGGCCGCTGCGTTGCCAAGTGGCTGCTCACAATCGCAGGCCATACCGTCGCGGCGGGACCGAACGGCCCGGAATGGGCAGGACGGCGCTGCGGTTGACGAAGGACGACGGATGCCAAGTGATGGGGGCGGCTTGAGGATCGGAACGCGCATGGGCGCATGGAGCCTGGTGCTGGCCATCGGCTGCGACGCGCTGGCCGCCGCGCCGGCGCAGCCGGTCAGCCCCGCCGACGCGAAGGCCGCGGTGGCGCACTCCGGCGAGCGCGCGGCCCGCTGGAGCGGGCCGACCGATGGTCCGGCCGCCGCCAGAGGCAAGACCGTCGTGCTGCTGGCCGAAGACCTGCGCAACGGGGGCATCGTCGGCCTCGCGCAGGGCGTGCGCGAGGCGTCCAGCCGCATCGGCTGGACGGTCAAGGTGATCAATGCCGGTGGCACCCCTGCCGGGCGTGCGAAGGCACTGGCCGACGCGTTGGCGGCGCGGCCCGACGGCCTGGTGTTCGCCGGCGCCGATGCGCGCGAAAACGGCGCCGGGCTTGAACCGTTCCGCACCGCCAGCATCCCGGTGGTGGGTTGGCATGCCGGCCCGGCGCCGGGCCCGATCGCCGGCACGCCGGTGGCGATGAACATCACCACCGACCCGCTGGAGGTGGCACGCGTCACCGCGATGGCCGCCATCGCGCAGTCCGACGGCCGCGCCGGCGTGGTGGTGTTCACCGATTCCAACTTCGGCATCGCGATGGCCAAGGCCAACGCCATGGCCGAGATCATCCGCGCCTGCGCCCGCTGCAAGCTGCTCGAAGTGCGCGACCTCGCCATCGCCAAGGCGGCCGAACACATGCCGCGGGTCACCCGTGAGCTGCTCGACCGCCACGGCAGCGCCTGGACACACGCGCTGGCGATCAACGACATCTACTTCGACTACGCGCTGCCGGTGCTCACCGGCGACGGCGGGCAGCACCTGAGCCTGCTGTCGGCCGGCGACGGCAGCCCCCCGGCGTTCCAGCGCATCCGCGCGCGCACGTTCCAGACCGGTACGGTGGCCGAACCGCTGCTGCTGCAGGGCTGGCAGGCCGTGGACGAGCTCAACCGGCTGTTCAGCCACCAGCCGGTGAGCGGCTTCGTCGCACCGGCGCACCTGGTGACCCCGGACAACGTCGCTTTCGACGGCGGCCCGCAGCTGCGCTACGACCCCGACAACGGCTACCGCGAAGCCTACGCGCGCATCTGGAAGCGCTGATTCACCCGCCGATCCTCCCTCCACCGCACCGCTGCCATGTCCTTGAAGTTCCCCTTGCAGCGTTTGCTGCCGGCATCGTTGCGTGGGCAATTCACGCTCGCCTTGAGCGCGCTGTTGCTGTTGATGCTCAGTGCCGGCGGCGCCTGCGTCGTCACGCTGCAGCAGGCGGTACAGGACATCCGCGCGCTCACCGAGGCGCGGCTGGCCCACATGCAGCAGTCGCAGGAGCTGCTGCGGCGCACGCTGGCGATCGACCGCAAGACCGGCGAAGTCCTGCAGGCCGCTTCGACAGGACAGCTGGCACAGGCGATGGCGGCCATCGGCGAGGAGCTCGACGCCTTCGACGCGTCGGTGCAGCACCTGGGCGCCGATGCCGGCAACAGCGCGATCCTCGACCTCTACCAGGCGAGCCAGCTGATCCGCAACAGTGCCAACATCGTCGCGCAGCTGCGCGACATCGAGATCAACCGAATGCAGGCGGCGCGCGCCCCGGTCGAGCTCCCGGTCATCGTGCAGGTGCACGACGAGCTGCGGCACCAGGCCGAGGTGCTGGTGTCCGCGGCCGACGCGCAGTCCACACGGCTCACGGGCGAGTACCGGCTCGCCGTGCAGCGGCTGGCCGAGACGGCGGGGCGCACCCAGTACACCGTGCTCGCGCTCACGGTCACCAGCCTGCTGCTGGCAACCCTGATCGCGCGGCTGCTCGGCCGCCTGGTGCTGGCGCGTCTGCACGCGGTCAGCCAGCGCCTGCTCGGCGAGCGCGCCGACCCGCCCGCGCCCACGGTGCGCGGCCACGACGAGATCAGCCGCATGGCGCATGCGGTGGAATCCTTCCTGGTGGACCGCCAGCAGCTGCAGCTGCGCACCGCGCAGCTGGTCGAGGCGCAGCAGCGCATCGAGACGCGCAACCGGGAACTGCTGCATGAAGTGCAGGAGCGGCAGCGCGCCGAGCGCATGCAGGCCGAGCAGGCCGGCGTGCTGGAGCTCATCGCGACCAACACGCCACTGCCACAGGTGCTGGAGCGCTTGTGCCGGCTGATCGAAGCGCAGTTGCCGGACACGCTGGCGTCGGTGCTGCTGCTGGACGAGGACGGGCAGCGCCTGCGCCATGGCGCCGGCCCCAGCCTGGCGCCGGCGTACACCGAGGCGATCGACGGCGTGGCCATCGGCCCGGCGGTCGGTTCCTGCGGCACCGCCGCGCACCGGCGTGCACAGGTGATCGTGGAAGACATCGAGACCGATGCGCTGTGGCCGGACACCTACAAGCGGCTGGCCGCCACGCACGGGCTGCGCAGCTGCTGGTCCTGGCCCGTGCTGTCGCACAGCGACAAGGTGCTGGGCACCTTCGCCCTGTACAAGCGCAAGCCCGGCCGGCCCAGCACCGCCGAGAGCGAGCTGGTCGCCATGGCCACCCACCTGGCGGGCATCGCGATCGAGCGCCACGAGGTGCAGCAGCACATCCACCACCTCGCCCATCACGACGTGCTCACCGGCCTGGTCAACCGCCTGGGCCTGCAGGAGCGGCTGCAACTGGCGCTGGCGCAGGCCGCGCGCAACGGCAGCGGTGTCAGCCTGGCCTACCTCGACCTGGACAGCTTCAAGGTCATCAACGACAGCCTGGGCCATGCCGCCGGCGACGAGGTGCTGCGCGAAGTGGCGCGCCGGCTGCAGGGCAGCGTGCGTGGCGCCGACACGGTGGCCCGCCAGGGCGGCGACGAGTTCCTCATCATCTTCACCGGCCAGACCGGCGAGCCCACGGCGCTGGCGCCCCGGCTGCAGATGCTGCGCGAGGCCGTCGCGCAGCCCGTGCCCATCGGGGAGCGCTCCTACCGCGTCACCTGCAGCATCGGTGTGGCGAGCTACCCGCACGATGCCCGCGACGTCAAGGACCTGCTGAGCTGCGCCGACATCGCGCTGTACCGCGCCAAGGACGGCGGCCGCGATGCCTTCCAGTTCTACAGCGCCGAGCTCGATGCGCATGTGCAGCACCAGCTCGCGATGCGGGAGGACTTGCGCCAAGCCATCGAGCGCGACGAGCTGCGCCTGGTCTATCAGCCGCAGGTGGATCTCCAGACCGGCCGGCTGTTCGGCGTGGAGGCGCTGCTGCGCTGGCACCACCCGCAGCGCGGCATGGTCTCGCCCACGGCCTTCATTCCGCTGGCGGAGAGCAGCGGGCTCATCGTGCCGATCGGCGACTGGGTGCTGCGCACCGCATGCCGCCAGAACAAGGCCTGGCAGGAGGCCGGGCTGCCGCCGGTCACGGTGGCGGTGAACGTGTCCGCGCGCCAGTTCCGCGAGGCCGATTGGGGCCAGCGCGTGGCCACCGCGCTGGCCGACACGGGGCTGCAGCCCCGGCTTCTGGAGATCGAGCTCACCGAGAGCATGATCATGGAGAACATGGAGCCCGCCGTGGCGCACATGCGCGCGCTCAACGACATGGGCGTCAGCATGTCGATCGACGATTTCGGCACCGGCTACTCCAGCCTCGGCGCGCTCAAGACCTTCCCGCTGTCACGCCTGAAGATCGACCGGTCCTTCGTGCATGCGATGCACGAGGGCGATGGCAGGGCGATCGTCGAAGCCATCGTCAGCCTGGGCCACAAGCTGCGGCTGAAGGTGCTGGCCGAGGGGGTGGAAACGGTGACCGAGCGCGAGCTGCTGCGCGCCATCGGATGTGACGAGATACAGGGCTTCCTCTACAGCAAGCCCGTGCCGCCGGCCGACATCGAGCGGATGCTGCGCGCGCAGGGCCAGGGTTGCGGCGGCCCGGCGGACGCCGGCAACCCCTGCCCGCCACTGGTCGCGCCTTCGGCCTGATCCCAGGCCGGCCGGAATCAGCGCGCCAGCAGCCCCGCCAGCTCGAAGCCCGCATCCGCCACCTGCTCCGGCGCCGGCGACATGCCCGCATCCAGCAGCTTGCGCGCCAGCAGGTGCAGCTTGGCGTCGTTGACGGAATCAACCGCCACCAGCCGCCCGGCGCGGTAGTGGAAGACCGAGAAGGCCGCGCCACCCAGCTCGCCGCGCAGCGCCCAGGCATCGGCGCCGGTGGACAGGCCCGCCATCTGCAGCTTGCGCCCGTACTGGTCGGACCAGAACCAGGGCGTGGCGGTGAAGGGCCGTTCCTGCCCCAGCAGCGCCGCGGCGGCCGACTTGGCCTGCTCGGTGGCGTTGTGCACCGACTCCAGCCGCAGCAGGCTGCCGTCGGCCAGGCGCCGCGCGGTGTTGTCGCCGGCCGCAACGATGCGCGGGTCCGAGGTGCGCGCGCAGGCGTCCACCACGACGCCCTGCTCGCACTCCAGCCCGGCCGCGCGCGCCAGCGCGTCGTTGGCGCTCACGCCCACGCCCAGCACCACCAGGCCGCAAGGCAGCCGCCGGCCATCGACCAGCCGCACCGCTACGGCCTCGCCGCCCTCGGTCACGATGTGTTCGATGCGCGACTGCAGCACCAGCTCCACGCCATGGCCGCGGTGCAGGTCGGCGAACCAGTCGGACAGCATGGGTGCCAGCACGCGGCCCAGCAGCCGGGGGCCGGCCTCCAGCACCGTGACCAGCAAACCCTTCTTGCGCGCCGTGGCCGCCACTTCCAGCCCGATGAAGCCGCCGCCGATCACCACCACCGGCTGCTGCTTCCCGGCGCAGCGCGCCAGCGCCGCGGCGATGCGGCTGGCGTCGTCGCGCGAGCGCAGCGGCAGCACGTTGGCTGCGTCCGCACCCGGCAGCGCCAGCGTGCGCGGCGCCGCGCCGGTGGCCAGCACCAGGCCGGCGTAGGGCAGCGAGGTTCCATCGGCCAGCCGCACCTGCCGCGCCTCGCGGTCGATGGCCACGGCCTGCGTGCCGGTGCGCAGCGTGATGCCCTTCTTCGCCAGCACTTCGGGCGCGCGCAGCATCAGCTGCGCCTCGCCCATCTCGCCCGCCAGCCAGGCCTTGGACAGCGGCGGGCGGTGGTACGGCCCATGCGGCTCGTCGCCCAGCAGCGTGATCGGCCCGACGTGGCCGCCGCTGCGCAGCGCCTCGGCCGTGAGCGTGCCGGCCTGCCCGGCGCCGATGATGACGACGGGATCGTCGGCGGCCACGACGGCGGCCATGCTCACTCCTGGCACTCGGGCAGGGTGACGGTGGCGCCTTCCAGCGCGGCGCTGGCCTTGATCTGGCAGGCCAGGCGGCTGTTGGGGCGGCGCTCGGCGGCGACGTTCTCCAGCATGCCGAGCTCGTTGTCCTGCGGCGGGGGCAGCAGCGACATCAGCCGGTCATCGACGTAGCAATGGCAGGTGGCGCAGGCGCAGGAGCCGCCGCACTCGCCCAGCAGGCCGTCCACGCCGTTGGCGCTGGCGGCCTGCATCAGGCTCCAGCCCTCGGGCACGTCCAGCGGGACGGGGTTGCCGGAGGGTTCGATGAAGGTGATCTGGGGCATGGGGGGTTTCTTTCTGAGGTGTTGGTCGGTGGCCGTTGGCCGTGAGCTGACCTGAGCTGCGTCGCCTACTACTTCGTCATCCCCGCCTTCGCGGGAATGACGAAGTGGAGCGCGCGCGTCTCCGCTTCCGGGCGGCAGTTGGAACGCGCCGCGCTGACTTCGTGCAGCCGCCCTACAGCGCCGCCAGCTCCAGCACCAGCGGGCTGCGGAAGGTGGACGAGGGCATCCAGGGCAGTTGCTCGTGCACCCGCTTGTAGTCGGGCACGACCTTGTGGAACTCGTCGAAGGCGATCTTCACCGACAGCCGCGCGATGGCCGTGCCCAGGCACGCATGCACGCCGCCGCCGAAGCCCAGGTGGCCGCGCGGCTTGCGCGTGATGTCGTACACGTCCGGGTTGGGATACTGGCGCTCGTCGCGGTTGGCCGAGCCGTAGGCCAGGCAGACGAAATCGCCGGCACGCATGGTCTGGCCGTGCAGTGCCACGTCCTTCGTCAGCCGGCGCTTGAAGCGCTGCGCGGAAGTGTTGAAGCGCAACGACTCCTCGATGGCATCGGGCAGCAGCGACGGGTCGGCCACCACGGCGCGGCGCGCCTCGCGATGGTCGGCCAGGTTGAGCGCGAACATCATCATGAAGCCGCCCAGCGACTCCACGCCCGCCATGATCAGCGTGGTGGTGGTCAGCAGCACCTCGTCCTCGGTGAGGCGGTCGCCGTCGATCTCGGCCAACGCGAAGTTGGAGATCAGGTCGTTGCGCGGCTGCGCGCGGCGCTGCGCGATGACCTCGCTGGCGTAGCGCTTCATCCACTCGAAGGCCGCCAGGTGCTGCGGCCCCTTGGTGCGCGTCACCGGGTCGCTCTGCACCATCAGCACCGCGTTCTCGCGCACCGTCTGCTCGTCCACGGTGGCCTCGTCGCCCGTGGGCAGGCCCAGCGCGGCCATGAGCACGCGCACGGTGAACTTGGCCGAGAAGTCCTTGAAGTCGAAGCTGGCCTTGCCCTGCAGTTCCTGCGCCGCCTCGCGGGCGATGGCGCGGATCGGCTCGGCCAGGCTTTCCAGGTTGCGCTTCATGAAGGCGTGCTGGATCAGGCCGCGCAGGCGGTCGTGGCGCGGGGGATCGCTGGTGCCCAGCGTGGAGCCGGCGCGGCCGGGCAGCTCGGTCATGAGGTTGCCGCTGGCCGAGGAGTAGGTCTGCCAGTCCTGCCCGGCGGTCACGATGTCGGCGTAGCGCGAGAGCACCCACATCTGCGCTTCCTCGCTCCAGAAGCACGGGAACTCGTTGCGCAGCCGCTTGTAGGCGGGAAACGGGTCGGCGTCGATGGCCGGCGAGTAGGGATCGAAGCGGAACATCGTCTGTCTCCTCGGTGAGCTTGTTTGATTTGGAACAGGCAAATTGTTGGCGGCCATGCCGCCTGGGCGTGAGGACGAAGTACCGTGATGGCTTGCACTTTTGACGTGTCTTGCCTCCATGACCGCCGCCTCGCCCAGTCCGCGCCGCCCGGCCCGCAGCCGCTCCTCGGCGCTGCCCGCCTTCGCGCTCTACGGCGAGGCCGGCGCGCCCAGCGCCCCGCTGCTGCACATCGAATCCATCCACTCGCGCAGCCGGCTCTACGACTGGGAGATCGATGCCCACGTGCACCAGGGTTTGCACCAGGTGCTGTGGCTGCGCGAGGGGACGGTGGAGGCCAGCTTGGACGAATCCCGCATCAACGGCGAAGGGCCGATGGCGCTGGCGATCCCGCCCGGCGTGGCGCATGCCTTCCGTTTCTCGCGCAACTGCGACGGCTACGTCTTCACCGTCAACGCCACGCTGCTGGCCGAGGGCGATGCCGCCGGCGTGGGCGACGCGCTGCAGACACTGTTCGCCGCGCCGCGCGCGCTGGCCCCGGCGGCCGATGCGCCGGAGTTGCCGCGGCTGCAGGCGCTGTTCGATACGCTGCACGCCGAGCACGAGGCCAGCAGCGACGACGGGCCGGTGCCGCGCTGGCTGGCCCGCGCGCTGGTGTGGCGCCTGGCGCAGCTGGGCTGGCGCGACGGGCAGCAGCCGCGCCGCGCCGCGGCGGCGGGACGGCAGTCGCTCTACACGCGCTGGGTGGTGCTGATGGAGTCGCACTACCGGGAACACTGGCCCGTGTCGCGCTACGCCGAGCGGCTGGGCCTGTCCACCGAGCGGCTCAACCGCATGGTGCGCGCCGAGACCGGGCGCAACGCGCAAGCGCTGCTGCATGCGCGCCTGGCGCGCGAGGCTTGCCGGCGCCTGGTGCACGTGGCCGCGCCGGTGTCGCGCCTGGCCTTCGAGCTGGGTTTCGAGGACCCGGCCTACTTCTGCCGCTTCTTCAAGCGCCAGACCGGGCTTTCGCCCAGCGAGTACCGGCGCCAGGCGCAGCAGGCCGCTGGCTGAGGACGGACCTCCTCGCCACGCGTCGCATGGCACCCCCCGGTGATGCCCGCATCACCGCGGCGTGCTTGCAGCCGTATCCAACGCCGTGGCGCCGGGCACATCGACCAGCCAGGCGTGCCGCTCCAGCCAGCGGCCCAGCACGTTGTCGTTGGCCATGTCCAGCTTGGCGAACAGGTGGGCGCGATGCGTCTCCACCGAGCGGGGACTGCACGGCGGCTGCAGCAGCTTCGCGATCTCCTTGTTGGCCGTGCCCCGCGCGACGTGAACCGCCACCTCGCGCTCCCTGGGCGTGAGCGACGCCCACAGCACCAGGGCTTCCGCACGGCGGGCGGCCTCGTCCAGCGCACCGGGCAGCTTGGCCAGCAGCGCCTCCGAATCCGGCTTGACCACCCAGTCGTAAGCGCCCTGCCGCACCGCGTTCAGCGCCGTCGGGATGTCGCCATGGCCGGAGAGGAACAGAACCACCAGCGGGCTGTGGGCCGCCTTGAGCCGGGCGAAGACCTCCAGCCCGCTCAGCCCGCCCAGCCGCAGGTCCAGCACGAGCACGCCGCTGCGGCGCATGTCCACCACGTCCAGGAACGCTTCGCCGGATTCGAAGCCCTGGACCGCGAATCCGGTGGACATCAGCATCAACAACAGCGAGCGCCGCACGGCTTCGTCGTCATCGACGACATACATATTCAGCGAGCTTCTTTGCATGGTCCCTGGGGAAGCCTCAGTGTGAACAGCGCGCCGCCTTGCGCGGGCGCCGAGAACGAGAGATGGCCGCCATGGCTTTCGGCAATGGAGCGGCAGATTTTCAGGCCCACGCCCAGGCCATCCGGCTTGGTGCTGAAAAAGGGCTCGAAGAGCCTGGCCGCCACCTCGGCCGGAATGCCCGGGCCCGTGTCCTGAACCTCGACCACGACGTCCCGGCCCTCGGCCCGCGCGCGAACCGTGATGCGCTTCGAATCTTCGTCGGCATCCTTCATGGCCTGCAGGGCGTTCATGAGCAGGTTCAGCAGCAGTTGTTCTAGAAGCAGGCGGTCTCCCAAGACCGGAGGCAGTTGCGAGGGAATATCCAACTCGACCCCGGATTTGAGCCGGTTGATTTCCGGCCGCAGCAGCGCCAGCACCGACGCGACGAAGTCCGGTATTTCACACAGTTCCTGTCCCCGGGTGCGCTGGCGCACGAAGCCCCGCATGCGGGCCACGATGTCCGCGGCACGGCGCGCCTGGAGCTGAATTTCCCTGAGGGTTTCCTGCAGCATGTCGCGGATGCCCTGGTCCGCGAAACGCTGTGCCGCCACGGCATAGCTGGAAAGCGCCATCAGCGGCTGCCCCAATTCATGGGCCAGCGTCGAAGCCAATTCGCCCAGGCTGGCCAGCCGCGCGGCATGCTGCAATTGCGCCTCCTGGATTCGCTCGCGCTGCTCGGCCCGGCGGCGCTCGCGCAGCCGCCAATACAGCAGGCTCACCAGCAGCAGCAGTACCGCCAGGCCCGTCAGCGCCTGCGCCACGCGCCGGGCCTGGGCCACTTCCGAAAGATCCGCCATGACGCTGAGCGTCCAGCCCAGGCGGGAAACATCGGTTTCCGCCACCAGGAAACTGCGCCTGGCGCCCGATACCTCCGCCCGCACGCGATAAGGCAAGGCCGCAGCCTGTTTCGAGGGCACTTTCCCGGACCAGGGCAACAAGGGATACTCGCGGTGGTCCGTGCCATATTGATGGTGCCTGTTCAGCCAGGCGATATCTTCACCGGCCAGCGGCTTGCGGCTGTTGTAGATCCATTTGGGAACCGAACTCAGGAATACGATGCCCCGGGCATCCGACAAAACCACCGGATCGGGCGCATGCGCCCAAGCGGACTGCACCGCATCCAGGCTGACTTTCACCACCATCACGCCCAGGATGGTTTCCGCGCCATGCACCGGCTCGGCAATGAACAGACCGGGCACGCCGGTGGTCAAGCCCACGCCGTAGAAAAGGCTGCGCTCCCCGGCCAGGGCTCTCTCGAAATAGGGCCGGTTCCGGTAGTTATGTCCCACGAAACTGTCGTCGCCGCGCCAGTTGCTCGCGGCCAGGGTCAGGCCTTGGCGGTCCAGCAGATACAGCACCGATGAACCCACCACGCGATTCAGTTCTTCGAGGTAAGCATTGACAGCCCGCGTAAAGCCCGGGTCCCGCGGGTTTTGCAGCAGTGTGCGCACGGCGGGATGGCGGGCACTGGCCAGGGGCAGGAAATCGAATCGCTCCGCCGTGGCCCGCAATCCCAGGGCGTGAGCCTCCAGCGCATGGTGCAGTGCCTGCGTCTTCAGCCCCATCTCGCGCCTTTCGGTCCATTCCCCGACGCCCACCAGAAGTGCCGTCAGCAGCGCCGCGGCCAAAGCCCACAGCACAAAACGGGGTACGTGGCTCCGCGAAGAGCCTGCGGTCAACATGCGTGGCATGGCCGTATTTCCGTGCATGAGAATTCTCGACAGCGGCCGTGCCGGCGGGCGCGACGGTGGCGCTGGGCGCAAAACTCTGCGTATTTCTACGCAGAGCCCCGTGCGGACTCGAACCGATGCCACCATTTTTTGCGCGGCTCAAAATTCCCGCCGTTTTGAACCCCGGCAGCGCCGGCCAGGGTTTGCGCATACAGGCGCCATATGCAAGGAGACTGAAATGACCGCATGGAACCGCCGCACGGCATTGATCGCCCTGGGATGGGCCGTTTGCTCACTGGCCCAGGCCCAGGAATGGCCCACGAAACAGGTGACCGTCGTGGTGCCGTGGCCGCCGGGCGGACCGTCGGATACCGTGGCCCGTCCGATGTCCAAAGGCCTGACCGATGCGCTGGGAAAATCCTTCGTGGTGGATAACCGCGGCGGGGCGGGCGGCAACATCGGCTCGGCCGCGGTCGCCAAGGGCGCGCCGGACGGCTCCATGCTGCTAATCACCTCCAGCGCGCCAATCGTGATCAACCAGCACGTCTACAAGAAAATGCCTTTCGAGGCGCAAAAAGACCTGGCCCCGGTCACGAATCTGCTGCGCGTACCGCTGGTGCTGGCCGTTCATCCCTCCATTCCGGCCAAGAATCTGAAGGAGCTGATCGCCTATATCCAGACCCAGGCCGGCAAATTCCAATATGCCTCCTCGGGCAACGGCACGCCGCAGCACATGACCGGCGAACTGTTCAAGATGACCGCCAAGCTCGACATGACGCACGTGCCTTACAAAGGCTCGGCCACCGCCATCAACGACGTGCTGGCCGGCCACGCGCCCATGATGTTCGACAGCACGGTGGCGATACTGCCGCATATCAAGGCCGGCAAATTGAGAGCCATTGCGGTAAGCGGCGCCAAGCGCTCCGAGCAATTGCCCGAGGTGCCGACCTTTGCCGAAGCGGGGCTGCCGGGCGTCGAATCCTATGCCTGGTATGGCCTGTTCGCGCCCGGCAAGACGCCCAAGGACATGGTTGCCAAGATCAACGCCGAGGCGCTCAAGGTCATGAAGGGGCCGGAATATCAGCGCGTGCTGAAGGAAACGGGCTCGGAATTCGTCGGCGACACGCCGGAGAATTTCGCGGCCTTCATCAAGACGGAATCCGACAAATGGGGCAAGGTCGCCAAGGCGACCGGGGCGACGGTGGATTGATTCCAGGCCGAAGCTGCCTCGGCCCCGGTCGAATCCGGGGTTTCCTCCATGCCCGCCTTCGCGATGAAGGCGGGCTTCTTTTCAGGCTCCGGTCACCGCAGCAGGAAGCGGTCCACCGCCTCCATGAACACGCGCGTGCGCGCCGGCACCAGGCCGCGGCCCGGCAACTGCGCATACACCTTCAGCGGGTGCGGCACGTGATCGGGCAGCAGCGGCTGCAGCGCGCCGGCCTCCACCTCGCGGCGGCAGTAGGAGGCGGCAAGCATGGCCGCCCCATGCCCGGACAGCGCGGCCTGTAGCCGCAGCGCGGCGTTGTTGGTGCGCAACGGACCGCCAGGCTGGAACTCGTGCGTGCGGCCGTCAGGGCCCTGGAAGCGCCACCAAGCTTCGCCCGGCACGGGCAGGCAAGGCCAGCGCTGCAGCGCCTCCACGTCCCTTGGCAGGCCATGCCGGCGCACCAGCGCGGGCGCCGCGTACAGCCCCCGCGCCACGCTGTAGACCCGGCGCACCACGCGCTGCGAGTCCGGCAGCGCATCGGCGCTGGTGAAGAACACCACGTCGTAGCCCGCGCCGGCGTCGTCCACGTCCGGCGTGCGCACCTCCAGTTCGATCTCCAGCGCCGGATGCCGCGCCAGCACGTCGTTGACCACCTCGCCCAGCTGCAGCGCGCCGAACTCGTAAGGCGTGGCGATGCGCAGCACCCCGCGCGCTTCGTCGCGCGCGTCGCCGGCCTCGGCCGCCACCGCGTCCAGCCGCTCGAACAGCGGCGCGAGCTGCGCCAGCAGCCGGCTGCCCTGCTCCGTGAGCGCCAGCCGCCGCGTGCTGCGCTCCAGCAGGCGCTGCCCCAGCGCCTGCTCCAGCCGTGCCACCGCATGGCTCAGCGAGCTCTTGGGCCAGCCCAGTTGTTCCGCCGCGCGGGTGAAGCTGCCGCTGCGGGCCACTGCCGTGAAGGCATACCAGTCGTTCCAATTCATGGCTTCATTGTTCGGATGACTGCACGCTGCGTCCAGGATGCCTACTTTATCCAAGTGATAGGACAATGCAGCATCCAGGGATGTCTGATTCCCATACTTCCGTCGCGCCGGCGCGGGCGCCGAGCGCGCCGCTGCTGGCGGCCTATCCACATTTGCGCGCCTGGCGCGTGTACGCCTTCGGCGCCGTGCTGGGCCTGGTGGCCTCGCTGGACATCGTGGGCGCCATCCTGATCGCGATGGCCGGACCGCGGGTACAGCAGGGGCTGGGAGCCGGGCCGCGGGAGTTCCTGTGGGCCTTCACGGCCTATGCCGCGGCTGCCGTGGTGGCCAACCTGGTGCTGGTGCAACTGGCCGGCCGGGTGAGCTACCGGCGCTTCACGCTGGCGAGCCTGGTGGTGTTCATGGCCGGGGCACTGGGCTGCGCGGCGGCTTCGACGCTGCCGCAGCTGGCGCTGGCGCGGCTGGTGCAGGGCCTGGGTGGCGGCGGCCTGTTCGCCGCGGCGCGCATCCTGGCGCAGTACGCCTCGCAGCCGCGTGAGCGGCTGTCGCTGTTCTGGGGATTCGGGCTGGCGAACTTCGCGCTGGTGGCGCTGGTGCCATGGCTGACGGCCGAGCTGGTGACGCACTACGGCTGGCCACTGCTGTTCCTGTTGCAGGCGGGGCTGGCCCTGGCGCTGCTGCCGTTGGTGCTGTGGCTGTACCCGCGCACCGAGCCGCTGCCGCCGCGGCCCATGGGCCGGCTGGACTGGCCGGGCGTGGCCGCCTTTGCCGCCGGCGCGCTGCTGCTGGTGCA
The DNA here is from genome assembly GCF_937926365.1 of uncultured Azohydromonas sp. Taxonomy (GTDB): domain Bacteria; phylum Pseudomonadota; class Gammaproteobacteria; order Burkholderiales; family Burkholderiaceae_C; genus Azohydromonas. The sequence goes on from NZ_CALAOH010000189.1 coordinate 17,692, forward strand.
CGCGCTGGAGCAGTTGCGCTACCTCACGCGGGCGCAGGGGCCGCTACTGGCGGCCTACGCGGCGGCGGGGCTGGCGCTGCTGGCGGTGGTGATGCACCGCTTCAGCCGGCATCCCGACCCCTGGCTCGATCCGCGCCGGCTCGCCAGCCGCCGCTACCTGGCGGGGCTGGCCTTCTACGGCGCCTTCTACCTCGTCAGCGGCGCGTGGAACTACGCGGTGCCGGCTTTCCTGGTCGAGGGGCTGGGTTACACGCTGGCCGAGGCCGGCGCGCTCCTGTCGCTGGGCGGCGTGGCAACACTCTTGGCGGTGGTGGCCTTCCACCTCGCGCTGCCGCGCCTCATGCGCAAGCGGCGCTACATCGCGCTGGGCTACCTGGGGCTGGCGGCGTCCTTCGCGCTGATGGCCCTGGCGGCGCGCCCGGGCGGCGCCCCGGCGCTGGTGCCGGCCGCCGTGCTGCTGCAAGGCGCCATGCCGGTGCTGGCGCTGCTGCAGGTGGCGATGATGACCTTCGTGGAGATGCCCACCGAGGACTTCGCGCACGCCTATGCGTTCAAGAGCATCGTGCGCGAGATCGTGAACGCGCTGGGCGCGGGTCTGACGGTGCTGCAGCTGCACCACGGCAGCGAGGCTGCGGGTGCCGCGCTGCAGGGCCTGGCGCTGCGCTCGGCCGCCGGCGAGCTGCTGGCCGGCCTGGCCCTGGCCTGCCTGCTGGTGGCGGCGATCGCGCCGGCGCAGCGCGCCCTCAAGTGACGATCAAGAAGCCGGTGACCGCGCAACCTTGAGGCTCGCGGGCACCGGCCGGGGACTTCAGTGCAGCACCAGCACCGGCAGCTTGCTGCGCGAGATGACGTGCTTGGTGTGCGAGCCGAACAGGAACTCGCCCACCGGGCCGCGGCCGTGCGTGACCATGACGATCATGTCGGCGCCCACCCTCTCGGCCTCGCCGGCGATGGTGTCGTCCACGGCGTCGGAAGCCACGAAGTGGCCGCCGAACTCCACGCCGGCGGCCTTCGCGCGTTCCTCGAACTGGCGCAGCAGCGCCTGGGCATGCTCCTGGTTGCGCTGTTCATGGTCGCGCATGCGCTCGGCATAGACCACGGCGTCGGGCGTCACCACCGCGAGCCCGACATCGGGCTCGACCACGAAGCCGGTGATGCGCGCGCCCAGCTGCGAGGCCAGCGCGATGGCGCCCTCCATCGCACGCTGGGACAGCTCGGAACCATCGACGGGAACAAAGAGATGCTTGTACATGGCAGGGCCTTTCAGTGTGCCGTCAGCTTAGACAGGAGCCTGCCATCTCAACTTGATCAAGCTCAAGCCGAAACCCCTGGCGCGTGAAGTGTTCCCGATGCCGGTGCGCATGCGACGTCCTCCCCGGCACGCGGCGCGCCCCGCGCGCCGCACCGAGGCGCCACACTGCGCGGCAAAAGGAGTCGCCATGAGCACCGCAACCACCGTTGACCCCTCCCCCGCCGGCATCGTCGAGCTCGATGCGCTGTCGCTGTCGCAGGCCATTGCCGCGCGCCGCATCTCCTGCCGCGAGGTGATGCAGGCCTACCTGGCGCAGATGGCCCGCCTGAACCCGCGCGTGAACGCGCTGGTGTCGCTGCAACCCGAAGAGGCGCTGCTGCGCCAGGCCGACGAGCGCGATGCGCAGCTCGCGCGCGGCGAGCACCTGGGCTGGATGCACGGCTTCCCGCAGGCGCCCAAGGACCTGGCGGCCACCGCCGGCATCCCCACCACCATGGGCTCGCTCACGCTCAGGAACAACGTGCCCCGGGTGGACGCGCTGGTGGTGGAGCGCGCGCGCCGCGCCGGCGCCATCCTCGTCGGCAAGAGCAACACGCCCGAGTTCGGGCTGGGATCGAACACCTTCAACCGCGTCTTCGGCATCACGCGCAACGCCTTCGACCCGAGCCGCAGCGCCGGGGGCAGCAGCGGCGGCGCCGCGGTGGCGCTGGCCCTGCGCATGCTGCCGGTGGCCGACGGCAGCGACATGATGGGCTCGCTGCGCAACCCCGCGGCCTGGAACAACGTCGTCGGCTTCCGGCCCTCGCTGGGCCGCGTGCCGATGCTGCCCGCGCGCGACGTCTTCTTCCAGCAGCTCAGTACCGAGGGCCCCATGGCGCGCAGCGTGGCCGAAGCGGCGATGCTGCTGTCGGTGCAGGCCGGCTTCGACGCGCGCTGCCCGCAGTCCATTGCCGAAGACCCGCGGCGCTTCGCCGGCTCGCTGCAGCGCGACTTCCGGGGCGCGCGCATCGGCTGGCTCGGCGACCTGGGCGGGCACCTCGCCACCGAGCCCGGGCTGCTGCCGCTGTGTGAACAGGCGCTGCGCCATTTCGAGGCCATCGGCTGCACGGTGGAGCCCGCGCTGCCCGACTTCCCGCTGGAGCGGCTGTGGCGCAGCTGGTTGAGTCTGCGACAGTTCATCATCTCCGGCCTGTGCGGCGAGATCGTTGCCAACGACAAGCTGCGCACGCTGGTGAAGCCGGAGCTGGTGTGGGAGGTCGAGCAGGGCTGGCGGCTGCCGGCCACCGAGCTGTGGAAGGCCACGGTGGCGCGTACCGAGTGGACGCTGGCGCTGCAGGCGCTGTTCACACGCTTCGACTTCCTGGTGCTGCCGGCGGCGCAGGTCTTTCCCTTCGACGCCGAGCAGGACTGGCCCAAGTCCATCGCCGGGCGGTCAATGGACACCTACCACCGCTGGATGGAGGTCGTGATCGGCCCGACCCTGGCCGGCCTGCCGGTGGCCGCCGTGCCCGCGGGCTTCAGCGCCGAGGGGCTGCCCACCGGGCTGCAGATCGTGGGTCCGGCGCAGCAGGACTTCGCCACGCTGCAGATGGCCCACGCCTACGAGCAGGCCAGCCAGTACACGCGGCGGCGCTCGCCGCTGCTGGGCTGATACCCGGTCCGGCCACAGGGCGCCCCAATGCGTGAAATTCGTCACGTCCTCAACCTGCGAGCGCCGGTCCACATTCCACGCGGCCGCCAGCCGTCACATCATGGAACCGTCGTACCGGCTGGCTGCGGCTCCCGGGCCGCGGAAGGACCGCCATGAAGCTGTTGCCCTTGAGCGCCGATCAACTCCTGGCGCATTCGTCCCTGCCGTTCTCGGTGTACACCCAGGACGGCGTGAAGCTCCTGTCCGCCCATGCGACCCTGGACGACCCGCTGGTGCGGGACCAGCTGCGCCGGCTCCACACGGTCTACGCCTGCCGGTCGGAGTACGAGGGCTGGCTGCACAGCCCGGACCGCGAATGGGAGAGCCTGCTGCACGGCCAGGCGCTGCCGTCGCTCCTGGCCCATGCGCCGTCCCGCGCGGCGCAGCGCAACCGGCCCGCCACGCTGGAGGAGGAGTGGGAGCAGGTCATCGTGCTGCTGGACCACGTGATGCAGCACCCCGACACCGACCACGCCTGGCTGGCCCACGTGCTGGAGATCCACGCCCGTGTACGCGCCCTGAGCGCGCATCGCCTGGACGAAGCCTTGTTCCACCTGCTCTTCACCGGCAGTTCCCGCTACTCCTTCTACAGCAGCCGCCAAGCGCTGCGCTGCATGCTCATCGCCGGCGAGGCGGCACGGGCGCTGGAGTGGGAGGAGGCGCGCGTCGCGCAGCTGGAAAAGGCCGCCCTGACCATGAACGTGACCGTGTGGCGACTGCAGGACCAGCTCACGCAGTACCCGGGCGGCATCGAGTCGGCCGAGGACCGCGCGCGCATCGAGCACCACCCGGCCGACGGCGCGCGGCTGCTGATGGACCACGGCGTGACGGAGACGGTCTGGCTCGAAGCCGTCTGGCTGCACCACGATGCCGGCCTGGCCGCCCGGCCGCTGGCGAGCTTGGCGCCGGGGCAGCAGGCGGGGCTGCTGCTGCACCGCGTGGACAGCTACAGCGCCATGCTCAGCCGCCGCGCCCGCTCGCAGCCGCTGTCCGCGCTGCAGGTGGCGCAGCAGGCCTGCCTGGGCCCGGACGGCCTGCCCGACCCGCTGGGCTCCGTGCTGCTCAAGGCCATCGGGCTGTATCCGCCGGGCACCTTCGTGGCGCTGGCCAGCAACGAGAGCGGCGTGGTGCTGGAACGCGGCGAGCACGCCAACACGCCCGTGGTGGCGGCGCTGACCAACCGCGACGGCATGGTGATGTCCGAGCCGCGCCTGCGCTACACATCGCACAAGGAGTCCGCCGTGCGCACCGCGCTGCCTTACGGCAAGGTCCTGGTCGATCCGCCGCTGGACAAGCTCCGCGCGCTGCGCACCTTCTTGCACTCGCCCTGAGCCGAAGGCATCCCGGGAATGGCCCAATCGGTGAAACCCCGGCCGGTGGCCCAAGCCGGAAACTGCAAGGGCTCGCGCCGATGAGGCGCTGCCGGCGGCGGGGGCGCGTCATATTTCACGTGGCATTCGAGCCCGCCGTGATCGTCTGGGACCGGGGTCGGCAAACGCCGTGATACCGTCCCGCCAGTCGCGCAGCGGGTGGGCTTGCAGTGCGGACATCCATGTTGGAGCGCTGGTTTGCCCGTCTTTGGAACTGTATGAACGAGCTGCCTTCGCTGGGTTCGCCGCCTCCGCCCCGCCCCCGACCGAGCCCATCGAAGGGTTATAGAAAACGTTTGAATTCTTCGGATTGTCAGCCTCGCCATTCCCTGAGTCCGCGCCTCAGCGAAAAATCACAGGGCTGCGCCCCAGTCCTCATTGTTCAAACGATGCTGAGCCGGACCTGGCCATACAAATCTCCGGATTCAGCGGGAGTTGACGAAGCATGCCTTTAACCGATGACGAGATGACGGCGCTGCGGGCCGGCGCCGATCGACGCAAATTCAAACGCACGCTGTACCGCAGCCATGCCAGGCTGTTGCTGCCCGATCTCGATGCCATCGAGGTGAGGACGGTGGACATCAGCAGTGGCGGCGTCGGTATCGTCAGCCCGCTGAATCTGCTGCCGGGCACGCCCTGCGAAATCCATCTGCGTTTCCGCAAAATCCCCATTGGGATGGAGAACGTTGCGATGCAAGCGCAAGTCGCTTATTGCGTTCTCAGCGGCAGGGAACAAGGATTCCTGAGCGGCATTCAGTTCGTCGAACCGTCACGCGAGGCGCTGAAAGCCATCGACAGGTACATCAGATCCATACCGGAAGTCTGGTGAAAGGCCCATCCAGGCAGGCCTTTGGGATTTCAGCGCGCTCGTTCATTCATTGGGGCATGAGCTCCCGGCATTCCGCCGGCGGGTTGGTGGCGAGGCAGGCGCCGAAATCCGCGATCTTGTCGTCTGACTGCGCATAAATCTGGCTTCCGGAGGCCAGCACGCCCAGGACCATGAACAGCGCGTAAACATGGGACTTGAGGGTTTCAAGCATCACATCGCTCCTTTTGCCGGTACCGGCCAATCCTTGGGGAGCGCCACGCGATTTCATGGCGCCGACAATTTCCGAATAACCTGAGGGAATTCTTCCCGCCGTACCTGCCCGGCGCCGGCGCACGGAAACCCGTGCGCCGGAAGGAGGAGCACCCATCCCCTTGTAGGCCGGTTCCGACAGGGCGCAGCGGCTTCAAGCGGCCCATTTGCCGGGACCGGGCGGAAGCTTCAAGCGCGGCGCATCAACCGTTCACGCCCGGCAGCGGCAGCCGCCACAGCACCGTGGTGCCCTGGCCCGGCTGCGAATCGATGGCGAAGGTGCCACCCAAGGCCTCGACGCGCTCCTGCATGCCCAGCAAGCCCCAGTTGCTGCGACCAGCCGCGGGGCTGGTCGCGTCGGTGGCGTCGAAGCCCACGCCGTCGTCCTCGATGCTGCCCACCAGCAGCCCGCGCCGGCGCTCCAGGCTCAGGCTCACCCGCGAGGCGCGCGCGTACTTCGCCACGTTGTTCAGCGCCTCCTGCACCACGCGGAAGGTGGCCGTTTCCACCGAGGGCGTGAGCCGCTCGTGGTCCAGGCCGTGCAGCTCCAGGTCGGTGCTCACGCCGGTGAGTTCGCTCCAGGTCTGCACGTAGGCCGAGACGCCCTCGCCCAGCCCGCAGTCCTCCAGCGCCGTGGGGCGCAGGATGAAGACGATACGGTCCAGCTCCCGGTCCAGCTCCTGGATCAGCCCCTGCAGCCGCTGCAGCCGTTCGCGCGCGGCCACGTCGTCCGGCGACTGGCGCAGCGCGGTCATCGCCAGCGCCACCGAGGACAGGTACTGCCCCAGCCCGTCGTGCAACTCGCGCGCGATACGCCGGCGCTCCTCGTCCTGCACCGACTCCAGGTGGATCAGCAACTGCCGCAGCGCCGCCGTGCGCTCGGTCACGCGCTGCGCCAGCAGCTCGCTGGCATGGCGCTGCTCCGTGATGTCGCGCATGACGCCGATCATGCGCACCGCCTCGCCCTGGTCGTCGTAGAAGAAATGACCCTTGGCCGCGAGCCAGCGCAGCTGGCCGTCGGGGAGAACGACACGGAACTCGTCCCGGTAGGGCCGGCGCTGCACGCGCGCGTCCCGCACCGTGGCGGCGGCGGCCTCGCGGTCCTGCGGATGCACGCGCGCCAGCCAGGATTCGTAGCCGGGCTCGACCTCGCCGACGCGGTAGCCCTGCATGCGGTAGTGCTCGCGCGACCACACCGCCTGACCCGTGCGCGGGTCCCAGTCCCAGGTGGCGAGCTCGCCCACGTCCAGCGCCAGGCGCAGCCGCCGGGCGTTCTCGCGCAGCCGCTGCTCCAGTTGCCGGCGCTGCGTGGTGTCGCGCGACACGCCCACCACCAGCTCGACACTGCCGTCCTCGGCCAGCACCGGGCCCCAGACGAAATCGTAGAAGGCACCCACGCCGGTCGGGTTGGTGAAGAAAACCTCGTCCTCGATGGTCCGCCCGGTGTCGAAGATGGTGTCCAGGTGCGCGTCGAGCCGCCGCGCCAGCTCGGCGGGATAGCCCAGCTCAGTGAAGACGCGGCCGATCATGTCCGAGGCCTTGAGCCCGAACAGGTCCTGCGTGGCCTGGTTGACGTACACGAAGCGGTGCTCGCGGTCGAAGGCGTACACGAAGTCCGGGATCGAGCCGACCATGGCTTCCAGCAGCCGCGAACGGGCGGCCGGCGAGGCGATGGATTCCAGTCCACTCATGCCGCGGGTGGTGCCCGCGCGTCGTGGCAGGGACTCCGGCCGGGGACGGCCCGCGGCGATCTCGCCCACCACCTGGCCGATGTCGCTCAGCGCCAGCACCTGGTCGGCGGCGCCGGCCGCGATGGCGGCGCCTGGCAGGTCCGGCTGGGGGGTGGTGGTGGGGTCCAGCACCAGCACCCGGCCGCCGGCCTGGTGCAGCCGCCGCGCGCCGTCGGCGCCGTCGTGGTCCGGGCCGCCCAGCAGCACGGCGATGGCCAGCGGGCCGAAGCCGCGGGCGACGGATTCCAGCAAGCGGTCCAGGGGCCGCTCCGGCGCACCCTCCTCGCCCAGCACGAGCTCGAAGCGCCCGTCCGGCTGCAGCTCCACGGCGCTGCCCGGCGGGCAGACCAGCAGCCGTCCCGGGGCCAGCGTGGAACCGGCCGTGACCCACTCCACCGGCCGCGACCAGCACGCGCCGTAGGCCTCCAGGGCCCCGGAGCCGGGCTCCAGCGGCTGCATCACGACGATGGGCAGTACGAAGTCGCGTGGCAGCGAGCCCAGCACGTCCAGCACCGCCGCCTCCGCGTGCAGAGGCGCGCACAGCACCAGGAGGTCGAAGGCGCCTGCATCACGGTGCGTCGTCTGGGCATTCACGGCGGCCTCCTGCATCAACTCATCACGGACGCACGGACCGCGGCTGCCCGTGCCCGACCGCTGCCGCGCTGCGGGGCCGGCACGGTGCCGGTCCGGCAACGTGCTCAAAGGATGCCACCGCACATCGCCGCCATCGCGTGCACTCCGTCGCGAAATCGGCCGGAACCAGCGACGCCTGCCCAGCCCGGGCCGTCGCCCGGGTCGATTGCCTGGCGGCTGCTCAGCGGCCCTGTTGCGTCGTGCGCGGCGCGGTGCCCGGCTCCAGGCCGAGCGCCGGCGAGCCGCCGGAGCCGCC
>NZ_CALAOH010000190.1 GCF_937926365.1 uncultured Azohydromonas sp.
CTGTCTGCGGCGGCCAGCCCGGCCGCAGACTTCCCGCCCGGCGGCCTGGCGGCGCTGGCACGCTTCATCGAAACCAGCGTGCCGGAGGCCGAGCGCGCGCGCGTGTCGGAAGTGCTGCTGCGCATCCTCAACGGCAGCCTGTTCGAGCTGGCCAACCTCAGCCGCGAGCGCGCCGGGCTGGCGCCGCTGGCACCCAACGAGAAGACGCAGGCCTTCATGACGCAGGCCGTGGTCTCGCTCTCCGACAGCTTCTTCTATCCCGTGCCGGTGCTGCTGCAGCTGGAGGATTTCCGGCAGGTGCAGGCCAGCGTGTTCCAGCTCGCGCGCGCGCCGGGCAAGAAGCTCGTCTACCTCGGCGCGATCCTGCTGATCCTGGGCGTGTTCGCCATGCTGTACGTGCGGGAACGGCGGCTGTGGATCTGGGTCGAAGCGCAGGATCAGGGCTCGCGCATCACCACGGCCCTTTCCACCACGCGGCGCACGCTGGACGCCGACACCGAATTCGAGCTGCTCAAGAAGGCCATCCTGAAGGACGCTGCCGCATGAACACCGTCGCCTCTCCCACCAACACCACCACCTTCACGCTCGGCCGCAGCCACCCGCTGGCCGGGCGCAGCCTCTACGACTGGCTGTTCGCCCTGCTGGCCGTCGCCGGCGCCGTGTTCGCCTTCTCGCGCTACGGCGACGCGATGGACGTGTACGAGAAAGGCATCCTCATCGGCAGCGTGCCGGCCGTCATCTGGATGGGCTGGTTCTGGGGCCCGCTGCGCACGCTGATGCTGGGCGTGACTGCGGTGACCCTGCTGGCGATTTCCCTCTACTCGCGCACACCGGACGCCTTTGGCGCTGATCTGGCCGCCGGGGAAAAGGTATTCCTTTTGAAATATCTCCTCTCCAGCCAGAGCGCGATCCTGTGGATGTCGGTGCTGTGCTTCATGAGCACGGTCTTCTACTGGATCGGCTTCGCCGCGCGCGGCCAGGACAACGTGGCGCAGCGCCTGGGCTCCAAGATCGCCTGGGCCGCGGTGTTCATGGCGCTGACGGGCACCATGGTGCGCTGGTGGGAGAGCCACCAGATCGGCGCGGGCATCGGCCACATCCCGGTGAGCAACCTCTACGAGGTGTTCGTGCTGTTCGTGTGGCTGACGGCGCTGTTCTACCTGTACTTCGAGCAGCACTACCGCACGCGCGCGCTGGGCGCCTTCGTGATGCTGGTGGTCAGCGCCGCGGTGGGCTTCCTGCTCTGGTACACGGTGGAGCGCGAGGCGCAGCAGATCCAGCCGCTGGTGCCGGCCCTGCAAAGCTGGTGGATGAAGCTGCACGTGCCAGCCAACTTCATCGGCTACGGCACCTTCGCGCTGTCGGCCATGGTGGCCTTCGCCTACCTGCTCAAGCAGCAGGCCACGGCCACGCGCGGGTGGCAGCTGGCACTGCTGGGGCTGCTGGGCCTGGTGCTGTGCTTCGAGCCGATCGTGTTCCGCCAGAGCGCGCAGAGCGCCAGCAGCAGCTTCTGGCTCGTGTACTTCGGCATCAGCACGCTGATCGTGGGCGGCATCCTGGCCGGGCGCCGCGCCATCGCCGAGAAGCTGCCGCCGCTGGAGCTGCTGGATGACCTCATGTACAAGGCCATCGCCGTCGGCTTCGCCTTCTTCACCATCGCCACCATCCTGGGCGCCTTCTGGGCCGCCGAGGCCTGGGGCGGCTACTGGAGCTGGGACCCGAAGGAGACCTGGGCGCTGATCGTGTGGCTCAACTACGCTGCCTGGCTGCACATGCGGCTCATGAAGGGCCTGCGCGGCAGCATGTCGGCCTGGTGGGCGCTGGCCGGGCTGGTGGTCACGACCTTCGCCTTCCTGGGCGTGAACATGTTCCTCTCCGGCCTGCACTCCTACGGCGAGCTGTGAGGCGGCACGCCCGGTGAACGAGACACGGCGCCCCGCGGGGCGCCGTTTTCTTTGGCCCTTGCGGGAAGCGATGGAGGGCCTCGTCCGTAAGCTTTATCACGCCCAGATCACATTGCGGCGCATCCAGGAACTTCGCGCCGGCGTATCCGGTCAGCGAAGGGAACCAGCAAGAGGACTCGCCATGCACCTGCTCAGGGACCGCGGTTTCATCCACCCCATTCCGTCCGAGATCACGCCGCAGGCGGTGTACGAGCAGCGCCGCCGCCTGCTCAAGACCCTGGCCGCCGGCGCCGCGGGCAGCGTGCTGGCGGCCTGGGCCGCGCGCGACGCCCGCGCCGCCTTCGCCGGACCGGGCAAGTTGCCCAAGCTCGCTGCAGCGCCCAGCGGCGTGGCCGGCGGCGCCACCATGGAGAAGGTGACGGACTACCAGGACGCCACCACCTACAACAACTTCTATGAGTTCGGCACCGACAAGTCCGACCCGGCGTCCAATGCCGGCAAGCTCAAGACGCGGCCGTGGACCGTGGCGGTCGAGGGCCATGTAGCCAAGCCGCAGGTCTTCGACATCGAGCAGTTGCTGAAACTGGCGCCGATGGAGGAGCGCATCTATCGCCTGCGCTGCGTGGAAGGCTGGTCGATGGTGATCCCGTGGATCGGCTTCTCGCTCTCCGAACTCATCAAGCGCGTGGAGCCCACCGGCAACGCCAAGTACGTGGAGTTCGTGACCCTGGCCGATCCCAAGCAGATGCCCTTCGTCGGCTCGCGTGTGCTGGACTGGCCCTACGTGGAAGGCTTGCGCATGGACGAGGCCATGCACCCGCTGACGATGCTGGTCTTCGGCATGTACGGCGAGGTACTGCCGAACCAGAACGGCGCGCCCTTGCGCCTGGCCGTGCCTTGGAAGTACGGCTTCAAGTCCGGCAAGTCGATCGTGAAGATTCGCTTCGTGGAGCAGCAGCCGCGCACGGCCTGGGTGAAGTCCGCGGCGCAGGAATACGGCTTCTATTCCAACGTGAACCCCACCGTGGACCACCCGCGCTGGAGCCAGGCCACGGAGCGGCGCATCGGCGAAGGCGGGCTGTTCGCCAAGAAGCGGCCCACGCTGATGTTCAACGGCTACGAGGCGCAGGTCGGCCAGCTCTACGCGGGCATGGACCTGAAGAAGAACTACTGAGGAACGGCCCGTGGCGAACCCCGCAATGGCCGCCCACGCGGCCCGCAAGAAACCATTGCTGCTGCACCCGTCCTGCAAGCCGGTGCTGTTCATGCTGTTGCTGCTGCCGCTGGCTTACCTGGTGATCGCGGCGGCCACCGACAGCCTGGGGGCGAACCCGGCCGAGGCGCTGATCCGCCGCAGCGGCGACTGGACCCTGCGCCTGCTGTGCGCCACGCTGGCCATCACGCCGCTGCGCGTGCTGTTGAAGCAACCGGCGCTGGCGCGCTTCCGCCGCATGCTGGGCGTGGCGACCTTCGGCTACGCGCTGCTGCATTTCGTCTGCTACGCCGTGCTGGACCAGGGGTTGGACCTGGCAGTGATCCTCAAGGACATCGCCAAGCGCCCCTTCATCCTGGTCGGCACCGCGGCGCTGCTGCTGATGGCGCCGCTGGCGCTGACCTCCTTCAACCGCGCCATCAAGGCGCTGGGCGCGCCGCGATGGCAGCAGCTGCACCAGAGCATCTACGCCATCGCGCTGCTGGCGCTGCTGCACTTTTTCTGGATGAAGGCGGGGAAGAACGATTTCGGGGAGTGGTCGATCTACGCCGGCGTGATCGCCACGCTGTTGGGGTGGCGGGTGTGGGAGGCGCGGCGACGCGTGCTACCGGCCGCCGCGAGCTCCCTCAGCGGCTGAGCACCGGCCCCAGGGCCTTCCCCGTATGGCTCCCCGCCTTCACCAGCGCCTCCGGCGGCCCGGCCACCACCAGCTTGCCGCCGCCGCTGCCGCCTTCCGGGCCCAGGTCCAGCACCCAGTCGGCCTCGGCGATCAGGTCCAGGTCGTGCTCGATCACCACCACGCTGTGGCCACCGGCCACCAGCCGGTGCAGCACGTGGATCAGCCGCTCCACGTCCGCCATGTGCAGGCCCACCGTCGGCTCGTCCAGCACGTACAGCGTGTGCGGCGCCTTCTGACCGCGCCGGCCCACCTCGTCCCGCACCTTTGAAAGCTCCGTCACCAGCTTGATGCGCTGCGCTTCGCCGCCCGAGAGCGTCGGTGAGGGCTGGCCCAGCGTCAGGTAGCCCAGCCCCACGTCCTTGAGCAGCTGCAGCGGGTGCGCGATGCCCGGCATCGAGGCGAAGAATTCAACGGCCTCGTCCACCGCCATGTTCAGTACGTCGCCGATGCTCTTGCCGCGCCAGCTCACGGCCAGCGTCTCCGCGTTGAAGCGCTGCCCATGGCACACGTCGCAGGGCAGCTTCACGTCCGGGAGAAAACTCATCTCGATGGTGCGCAGGCCCTGCCCTTCGCAGGCCGGGCAGCGGCCCTCGCCGGTGTTGAAGCTGAAGCGTCCCGGCCCGTAGCCGCGCGCCTTGGCTTCCAGCGTCTGCGAGAACAGCTTGCGGATCGCGTCCCAGAAGCCGATGTAGGTCGCGGGACAGGAGCGCGGCGTCTTGCCGATGGGCGTCTGGTCTACCTCCAGCACGCGGTCCACGTGCATCCAGCCCTCCACCGCCCCGCAGCCCGTCAGCACCACGTTCTTGCCACGCGACGCCACCAGCGCCTGCACGTTGGCCAGCAGCACGTCGCGCGCGAGCGTGCTCTTGCCCGATCCCGACACGCCCGTCACCGCCACCAGGCGGCGCAGCGGCACGCCCACGTCCACCTTCTGCAGGTTGTGCAGGTCGGCCTTGCGCACGCGCAGCCACTGCACGCTGTCGTCCACCGGGCGCCGCGCCTCGATCGGATGCTTCAGCGGCGCCGCCAGGAAGCGCCCGGTGACGGAGTCCGGCTGCGCCGCCAGCTCCTCGGCCGTGCCTTGCGCCACCACCTGCCCGCCACGCCGCCCGGCGCCGGGGCCCATGTCGATGATGTGGTCCGCGCGGCGGATGGTGTCCTCGTCGTGCTCCACCACCACCAGCGTGTTGCCGCGGCTGCCCAGCTCCTGCAGGGCGTCCAGCAGGATGCCGTTGTCGCGCGGGTGCAGCCCGATGGTGGGCTCGTCCAGCACGTAGCACACGCCCTGCAGGTTGCTGCCCAGCTGCGCCGCCAGGCGGATGCGCTGCGCCTCGCCGCCGGAGAGCGTGGGTGCGGCGCGGTCCAGCGTCAGGTAGCCCAGGCCCACCGCCTCCAGGAATTTCAGCCGGCTGGCGATCTCGACCACCACGTCGCGCGCGATGCCCGCCTCGCGCCCTTGCAGCCGCAGCCCATCGACCCACTCGCGCGCCTGCTGCACCGACCACGACGCCACCTCGCTGATGGGCCGCTCGTCGAACTGCACCGCCAGCGACACCGGGTTCAGCCGCGCGCCATGGCAGGCCGGGCAGGCGCGGTCGGCCAGGCCCTCGGCCTCCGCCTCCTCCGACGGGAAGGACTGCTCGCGCCCGCGGTTGTCGTCCTCGCGCACCGAGTCGTCATAGACCTTGCGCTGCTCGCGCGTGAGCGCCAGCCCGGTGCCCACGCACTCCTCGCACCAGCCGTGCTTGCTGTTGTAGGAGAACATGCGCGGGTCCAGCTCGGGGTAGCTCGTGCCGCAGGTCGGACAGGCGCGCTTGGTCGAGAACACTTTCACCTTGCACAGCCCGGCCGTGGGCTGGCCGCAGGCCATGGCGTCGCGCAGGCCGTCCAGCGGGTGCAGCAGGTGCATCACGCCCTTGCCGTGCTCCAGGGCCTTGTGCAGCAGCTCGCGCAGGCGCGCCTCGTTCGCCGGCGTGACGACGATGTCGCCCACCGGCAGCTCCACGGTGTGCTCCTTGAACCGGTCCAGGCGCGGGAAGGGCTGAACCGGCACGAACTCGCCGTCCACGCGCAGGTGCGTGTGGCCGCGCGCCAGGGCCCACTTGGCGAGGTCCGTGTACAGGCCCTTGCGGTTGACCACCAGCGGCGCCAGCAGCCCGACGTGCTGATTCCGGTGCTCGCGCAGCAGCTGCGCGGCGATGCTCTCGGCGCTCTGCGGCATCACCGGCGTGCCGTCGTGGATGCAGCGCTGCAGCCCCAGCTTCACCCACAGCAGGCGCAGGAAGTGCCAGACCTCGGTGGTGGTGGCCACCGTGCTCTTGCGGCCGCCGCGCGAGAGGCGCTGCTCGATGGCGACGGTCGGCGGAATGCCGTAGACCGCATCCACCTCCGGCCGCCCCGCCGGCTGCACGATCGAGCGCGCGTAGGCGTTGAGCGATTCCAGGTAGCGCCGCTGTCCCTCGTTGAACAGGATGTCGAAGGCCAGCGTGCTCTTGCCCGAGCCCGAGACGCCGGTGATGACGCTGAAGCGCCCGTGCGGGATCGCCACGTCCACCGCCTTGAGGTTGTGCTCGCGCGCGTTGACGATGCGGATCGCCTCCGCCGGCGGCGCCGCGCGCCGCGCCTGGACCAGCGCCTGCAGCGGCGTGCCCTCCTCCACCGCGCCGTCGAGGCCCAGGGCGCGCTCGTAGGCGCGCAGCGCGCGGCCGGTGTGCGAGTCCGGATGCTGCTTGATGTCCTCCGGCGTGCACGCCGCCACCAGCTGCCCGCCATCCTCGCCGCCCTCGGGGCCCAGGTCGATGAGCCAGTCCGCGGCGCGGATCACGTCCAGGTTGTGCTCGATGACGATCAGCGAGTGTCCCGCCTCCAGCAGCTTGCGCAGCGCGCGCATCAGCCGCGCGATGTCCTCGAAGTGCAGCCCGGTGGTGGGCTCGTCGAAGAGGAACAGCGTGCCCTTCTTCGCCAGCGACTGCTTGCTCTTGGACGCCGACTGCGCCGCCTCGGCCAGGAAGCCCGCCAGCTTCAAGCGCTGCGCCTCGCCGCCGGAGAGCGTGGGCACGGGCTGGCCCAGGCGCAGGTAGTCCAGGCCCACGTCCACGATGGGCTGCAGCGCGCGCGCCACCTCGCGGTCGCCGCGGAAGCGCTGCAGCGCCTCGCTCACCGTGAGCTCCAGCACGTCGGCGATGCTCAGTTCGCCGCCCTCCACCTCCGCCGGCAGCCGGCGCTCGATCCTCACGTCCAGGATTTCGTTGCGGTAGCGACGGCCTTCGCAGTCCGGGCAGCGCAGGTACACGTCCGACAGGAACTGCATCTCCACGTGCTCGAAGCCCGAGCCGCCGCAGGTCGGGCAGCGCCCGTCGCCGGCGTTGAAGCTGAACATGCCCGCGCCGTAGCCGCGCTCGCGCGCCAGCGGCGCCTCGGCAAAGAGTCTTCGGATCTCGTCGAAGGCGCCGACGTAGCTGGCCGGGTTCGAGCGCGCGGTCTTGCCGATGGGGCTCTGGTCCACGAACACCGCGTCGGCCAGCATGTCCGCGCCCAGCAGCCGGTCATGGGCGCCGGGTGTTTCGGTCGCCTTGCCAAAGTGCCGCGCCAGCGCGGGATACAGCACGTCCTGCATCAGCGTGCTCTTGCCCGAGCCCGAGACGCCGGTGACCACCACCAGGCGCTGCAGCGGGAACTCGACCGTCACGCCCTTGAGGTTGTGCTCCTTCGCCCCTTCCAGGATCAGCCGCGGCGTGCTGTCGCTGACGAAACGCTTGATGCTGCCGCCCACGTGCTTGCGCGCGCCCAGGTATGCGCCGGTGAGCGTGTCGGCCTGGCGCGCGGCATCGGGCGTGCCGTCGAAGACGATGCTGCCGCCGCGCTCGCCCGGGCCCGGGCCCATGTCGATGAGGCGATCGGCCGCCAGCATCACCGCCGGGTCGTGCTCCACCACCACCAGCGTGTTGCCCGCGTCGCGCAGGCGCTGCATGGCCAACACGATGCGGTCCATGTCGCGCGGGTGCAGCCCGATGCTGGGCTCGTCCAGCACGAACAGCGTGTTCACGAGCGAGGTGCCCAGCGCCGTGGTCAGGTTGATGCGCTGCACCTCGCCGCCGGACAACGACCGGCTCTGGCGGTCCAGCGTCAGGTAGCCCAGGCCCACGTCGCACAGGTAGCGCAGCCGTGTACGCACCTCGTCGAACAGCAGTTCCATCGCCGCCTGCTCGGCCTGCGGCTTGTCCGCCACCGCGGCTTCCAGGCTGTCGAAGAAGTTTCTCAACCGCTGCAGCGAAAGCTGCATCAGGTCGTGCAGGTGCAGCCCCGGCAAGGCCTCCAGTTGCTCGCGCGTCCAGTCCACGCCGGCCGGCATGAAACGCTTCTCGGGCGGCAGCACCGCGTCGGCCTGCTCCTTGGTGCCGATGCGCCACAGCAGCGCCTCGGTCTTGAGCCGCGCGCCGCGGCAGGTGGGGCACTCGGTGTAGCTGCGGTACTTGGACAGCAGCACCCGGATGTGCATCTTGTAGGCCTTGCTCTCCAGGTAGTCGAAGAAGCGGCGCACGCCGTACCACTGCTTGTTCCAGTTGCCGCTCCAGTGCGGCGAGCCGTCCAGCACCCAGTCCTTCTGCGCCTGGGTGAGCTGCGACCAGGCCGTGTCGCGCGGGATGCCGGCCTCGCCGGCGTACTTCAGCAGGTCGTCCTGGCACTCCTTCCAGGCGGGCGTCTGCATGGGCTTGACGGCGCCGCCGCGCAGCGTCTTGCGCTCGTCGGGAATCACCAGCCCCATGTCCACGCCGATCACGCGCCCGAAGCCTTTGCACGTCTCGCAGGCGCCGAAGGGCGAGTTGAAGGAGAAGAGCGAGGGCTGCGGCTGCGCGTAGCGGATGTCGCTCTCGGGGCAGTGCAGGCCGGTGGAGAACTTCCAGATCTCCTCGCCCTCGTCCCGCAGCACGTAGACGTTGAGCCGCCCACTGCCGCGCTTGAGGCCCAGTTCGATGGCCTCCATCGCGCGCACCTGCTCCACGTTGCCCATGCGGAAGCGGTCCGCCACCACGTCCAGCAGCTTCCTTTCCCCGACGGTGCGCTCGGCCTGCACGCGCGTGAAGCCGCTGGCGGCGAGCCATTGCTCGACTTCCTCGGCGGTGGTGTTGGCCGGCAGCTCCACCGGGAAAGTCAGCGCCAGGCGCGGGTCGCCGCTGAGGGCGGCGCGGCGCTGCATCTCGGTGTAGATCGATTCCGGCGTGTCGTGCCGCACCGGCAGCGCGGTCTTGCGGTCGAACAGGTCGGCCGCGCGGGCGAACAGCAGCTTCAGGTGGTCGTTGAGCTCGGTCATCGTCCCGACCGTGGAGCGGCTGGTGCGCACCGGGTTGGTCTGGTCGATGGCGATGGCCGGGGGCACGCCCTCGACGCGGTCCACCGCGGGGCGGTCCATGCGGTCGAGGAACTGGCGCGCGTAGGCGCTGAAGGTCTCCACGTAGCGGCGCTGGCCTTCGGCGTAGAGGGTGTCGAACACCAGGCTGGACTTGCCCGAGCCGCTGGGGCCGGTGACCACCGTCATCTCGCCGGTGCGGATGTCCAGATCCAGGTTCTTGAGGTTGTGCTGGCGCGCGCCGCGAATGCGGATGACTCCGGAGCTCATGAAGAAGGGTGGTTTCTGAAAGAGGCGGGGGATTCTAGGGAGGCCCGCAGTCCCGCGGACTGGCCAGGGCTTGCCCAGGGAAGGCCCGGGAGAGCAATCCCGTGGCCCAAGGCGGTGCCCTTCTGTGATGTGATTCGCGGATCGGCATTTTTGGGCGTCAGACGCACGACACCTCGCATGAGAAGGAAGACCCCCCGGCATTGGCCTAGAACGGCGAGACATAAGGCCGGTGCTAGCATGCAGGCACCCCACGGCAAGATGGGGTGCCGGTGTTCCGAGCCGGCAGTTCTAGGCACCCCGCACTGGAGAGCTGCATGAATTCGGTGCCTCAAGCACCCACCGACGCCCCCCCTGCCGCCGGCCCGGCCCTGGGCCCGGTGCTGCTGGTGGAGGACCACCCGGTCAATCAGATGATCGCGCTGGAAATGCTCAAGGCGCTGGGCCTGGAGGTTCTTACTGCCGACGACGGCGCACAAGCACTGGAACGCTGCGAAGCCACGCCGCCGCGCCTGGTGCTGATGGACCTGCAGATGCCCGTGATGGACGGCCTGCAGGCCACGCGCAAGCTGCGCGAGATGCAGCAGCAAGGCCGGCTGCCCGGCTTTCCCATCCTGGCCCTCACCGCCCACGCCTTGGCCAGCGACCGCGAAATGGCGCTGGCCGCCGGCATGGACGACTACCTCACCAAGCCCATCGTCTTCGAAACCCTGCGCCGCGCCCTGGCGCGCTGGCTGCCCGAATTGCCGGCCGGCTGAGGCTGCAGCTGCTTACACTTTGCCCGGGCCGCGCGGGCACTCCGCTGCGGGCGCGGCCCTGTTCCACGTCCTTCTTCCCATTCCTACAGAGCGCCCGCCCAAGGGCAGGAGCGCCATCGGAGACAAAACCATGACCCAACGCCGCACGCTGCTGGCCTGTGCCGCCGCAGCCACCTCCCTCGTCGCCCTGTGCGCGCAGGCGCAGACCCCCCCGGCCGCCTGGCCCGCCAAGCCCGTGACCATCCTCGTGCCCTTCCCGGCCGGCGGCGGCACCGACACCTTCGCGCGGCCGCTGTTCGCGGCCATGACCAAGAACACCGGGCGCCAGTTCGTGATCGACAACAAGGGCGGCGCCGGCGGCACCCTGGGCGCCGGGCTGGCGGCGCGCATGCCCGCCGACGGCCACAACTTCTTCATGGGCGGCGTGCACCATGCCATCGCACCGTCCATGTACCCGAAGCTGGACTACAGCCTGGAGAAGGACTTCATCCCCGTCGGCCTGGTGTCCAGCGTGCCGCAGGTGGTGGTGGTCAACGCCGCCAAGGCGCCCGCGAAGGACCTGCAGGGCCTGCTGGCCCAGTTGCGCGCCCGTCCGGGCCAGCTCACCTACGCCTCGGCCGGCAACGGCACCTCGCACCACTTGGCCGGCGAGCTGTTCAAGCTGCAGACCAGGACCTTCATCACCCACATCCCTTACCGCGGCGCGGGCCCGGCGCTGCAGGATCTGATGGCCGGCCAGGTGGACATGCTGTTCGACGGCCTGGGCTCCTCGGCCGGCCACATCCGCAGCGGGCGCCTCAAGGGCCTGGCCGTGGCCGGCGAGCGCCGCGCCCCCGGCTTCCCCGACATCCCCACCGCGCGCGAGCTGGGCGTGCCCGATTACGTGGTCAGCACCTGGTACGGCATCTGGGCGCCCAAGGGCACGCCGCGCGAGGCCATCGAGCGCATGCAGGCCGAGCTGAAGAAGGCGCTGAACGCCGACGACATGAAAGCCACCTGGACCGGCCTGGGCAGCGAGACGCCCGACGCCTGGGGTGACGCCTTCGGCGCCTACGTCGCCAAGGAAACCAAGCGCTGGGCCGAGGTGGTCAAGGCTTCCGGCACGCGGCTGGAGTGACGTAGGCTGCGCCCCCTCAAGGCCGCCGCCCTGGCGGCCGGCATCATTCGAAGACGGCCGGCTGAGCGCCCCGCGCGCGCACCGGCCCCTGATCCGCCTCCGGTTTTCCGTCTGACTTCCCATGAGCAACCTCTACGCCGCGCTGCGCGCGGGCTTCCCCGCCGACCTGGACCGCTGCGCCATCGAAGCGCTGGACGCCCCGGGCGGCCCGCTCTACTACAGCTGGCGCGACATCGAGCGCGGCAGCGCCATGATCGCCAACCTGCTGCAGGGCCTGGAGCTGCCGACCGGCGCCGACGGCGTGCCGCCGCGCGTGGCGGTGCAGGTGGACAAGAGCGTCGAGGCGCTGATGCTCTACCTGGGCGTGCTGCGCGCCGGCATGGTGTACCTGCCGCTGAACAACGCCTACCAGGCCGCCGAGGTCGAGTACTTCGTCGGCAACGCCGAGCCGGCGGTGGTGGTGTGCTCGCCGAAGAACTTCGGCTGGGTCAGCCGCATCGCCTTCAAGGCCGGCGCCGAGCACGTCTACACGCTGGGCGAGGAGCGCGATGGCACGCTGCTGCAGCGCGCCTCGGTGCAGAGCGGCCAGCACGAGCCCGTGGCGCGCAACGCCGACGACCTGGCCGCCATCCTCTACACCAGCGGCACCACCGGGCGCAGCAAGGGCGCGATGCTCAGCCACGGCAACCTGCTGAGCAACGCGCAGGTGCTCAAGGACTACTGGGACTGGCGCGACGGCGACGTGCTGATCCACGCGCTGCCCATCTTCCACGTGCATGGCCTGTTCGTGGCCTCGCACGGCGCGCTGCTCAACGGCAGCCGGATGCTGTGGCTCAACCGCTTCGACCCGCGCGCGGTGATCGCGCAACTGCCGCGCGCCACGGTGTTCATGGGCGTGCCCACGCTGTACACGCGCATGCTGGCCGACCCCGGCCTCACGCGCGAGGCCTGCGCCGGCATGCGGCTGTTCATCTCCGGCTCCGCGCCGCTGCTGATCGACACCTTCCAGCAGTGGCAGCAGCGCAGCGGCCACACCATCCTGGAACGCTACGGCATGAGCGAGACGGCCATGCTCAGCTCCAACCCCTGCAAGCCACAGGACGGCGAGCGCCGCGGCGGCACCGTGGGCAAGCCGCTGCCGGGCGTGGGCATCCGCGTGCTGGACGACCACGGCAACCCCTGCCCGGCGGGCGAGATCGGCCACATCCAGGTGCGCGGCCCCAACGTCTTCGCCGGCTACTGGCGCATGCCGGAGAAGACCAAGGAGGAGTTCACCGCCGACGGCTGGTTCAAGACCGGCGACGTGGGGAAGTTCGAGGCCGACGGCTACCTGGTAATCGTGGGCCGCAGCAAGGACCTGATCATCTCCGGCGGCTACAACGTCTACCCGGCCGAGGTTGAAAGCTTCATCAATGAGCTGCCCGGAGTCGCGGAGAGCGCCGTCGTCGGCGTGCCGCATCCGGACTTCGGGGAGGCCGTCATCGCCGTGGTCATTCCCACGCCGGACGCGGCGCTGGATGCAGCCGAAATCATCGGCAGGTTGAAAGCTGGCATCGCCGGCTTCAAGGTGCCCAGGCAGGTCTTCATCGCGGCCGAGCTGCCGCGCAACGCGATGGGCAAGGTGCAGAAGAACCTGCTGCGCGACCAGAACCGCGCCCTCTTCAGCTGATGGCCATGAGCGACGCCGCGCAAGTGAAAGCCCTGGACGACCGTTGCCCGCGCTGCGGGGGCGCCTTCCACTGCGGCGTCAGCGACGCCGGGCCCTGCGCCTGCACCACCGTGACGCTGAGCGCGGCGTTGCAGGCGCAACTGCGGGAGCGCTGGTCCGGCTGCCTGTGCGTGAGCTGCCTGGCGACACTGGCGGGAGGCGCCGAGCTGGAGCCCGGGGCTCAGGCCACCAGGTCCACCTGACTCACCGTCCCCGCACCCATCCCGTCCTCCTGCAAGAACACGCTGCTGGCACGCATCACGCCCTGCTCGCGGTTGTTCGCGTCCTTGAAGATGAAGGGCGTGGCCGTGCGCTGCGTGGACAGCGCGCCAATGTTGGCGCTGAGCAGGTCCTGCAGCCGGTCCTGCCCCGCCTCGTCCTTGGTCCACAGGCGCAACCGGTTGAAGTCCGCATCGTTCTCGTCGATCCAGCCGTTGCCGTCGCTGTCCAGCGCGGCCAGCTCGGCGAAACCGTCACCGCTGCGGGTGCCGAACAGCTCACTGCCGTCGTTGACCTGGCCGTCGCCGTTGCGGTCGAACACCAGGAAACCGCTGCCCGGCTTTACGAAGCTGATGCGCTCCTGGTCGCCATCGGCGTCCAGGTCGAAGCTGAACTTGGTGTCGGTCAGCTCGACCGCGTGGCCCGGGTAGCTGAGGATCAGCGGGTCCTTGAGCTGCTCGCCCATGCGCACGTGCAGGCTCTCGGTGCTGACAAAGCTGCGCTCCATCTGGAGCTGCACGCTGAAGTTGATTTCCCGGCCGTCGGCGGTGCGGACGATGCCCTGAGCCTGGAACTGCATGAGTTCGCTTTCCTGCACCGTGCGCTCCACGTCGTAGCGCAGGCCCACGGCGTTGGCGCTGCCTTCAGCGGCGCCACGACCGTCGGCAACGGCGACCGGTGCCGGCCTCGGGAGCTCGTCCTGCGGCCGGTCGCCGTAAACGCGCAAGCGCTCGCCCATCAGCTTTTCCAGCATGGAACGCAGCAGTTGCAGCTTAGGAGGCAGCACGGCCGACCTGGATGATTCGCAGCTATCAGCGCTCTCCGTGTGGTTCACCTCGGTCGAAACCGCTGCACTTTCCCATTGCGCCGCGCTGGCCGCCGCGGCCCGGGCCGCGGCCAGCCGGCCCGCGATCGAGATCTGCACCGCGGCACCCGCATCGAGGCGGATGCCGGCCTGCGTGCTTTCGGCGTCGTAGCGCACGCTCCGGCCCGGGCCCCAAGCCTCGAAGCTCTCGCGCACAGTGGTCTGGTGGCTCTCGGCGTGGGCCGCAGCCATCTGCATGCTGGAACTGGCGATCTTCATGCACGTCTTCCCATCAGGGGTTCTGGTGCATGGAAGTAACGGCAGATGTCTGGGAATCTTGAGCTGCTGATACTGGACGCCAACGGCCTCTATCAGATCACCCGGATGGTGCGCAGCGCGGCCTTCACGTCCTCCACGGTGAATGCCTTGGAGGCGGTCTTCTCGAAAACCACCATGCCACTGCCGATCATCTGTGGCCGGCCCGTGCCGTTGGCGACGGCCATGCCGAGATCAAAGCGCAAGCCATGGCCTAACAGGTCCGAGGCGGGGCCGGCATGCACCGCTTCCGGCTCCAGCTTCGGTTTCAGCTCGGGTTGCGGCTCCGGTTCAGACGCGCCGCCCTCGACCCGGTTGACGCTCACGTCAACGCTATGGACCTCCGGCGGGCGCCCCACCAGTGTCACGACCACCGAGAAGCCGACGCGCAGCCCGTCAGAGGTTGTGACCGCACCACTAGATGCGTACCTCATCAACTGACTGCCTGGAGCGAACTGCAACCCGGCTTCGGTCAGCTCACTGACCAATGCGGCGCTGCCTCCAATCAGGGCCATGGGGCCCAGGTCAATAGCGTTGAAGACACCGACCCGCTTGCCTGTGACCTGCTCGACGATGCTCTGGACCGTATGAAGCTGTGGCAGGGGCAGCATGCCGTTGCCGCCTGCACCGATGTCCATGGCGTATGAGCTGGCCTGCGTACGGGCCGTGGCCGTCAAACCCGCTGAGCCGACCACGTTTGCCATGGCCTGTCCCGCGGTCGACAGATGCACCGAAAGGGCGCTCTGCGCCTGCGCCGGGGCGACAGCCTGCGCATGGCGCACGCCGCCTCCACTGTTGCGGTGCCCCTCCTTGGCGCCACCAAGAAGCTGCTGCTCGCTGGCCAGCTGCGCCAGCAGCGTTTCCGGCCTGGATCCCTCGACCCTCATGACTTCTCCCTCATGTGTTCCGGACACTGAACGGCTAACCGATCACGGTAGTGTTGGAGCGCCGCGGACCACCGGCGCAAATCGCCATGAAATTTTCATAGTGATGTGCCTGACGCAGGCTATTCCATGACCACTGCACACGCGGTTCGCAACCATTCAGGCGTGAACTAATGCCGACTTTCACGCATTTGCATGCCAGATCGGCCCGGAATGCAGGGCTCAGGCTTCGGCCACAAAAAACGGCGCCACTCGCTGCAGCGCCGTTGCGGGAGACCGGGCAGCCAGGACAGCCACCCTGGGGCGAGGCTCAGCCGGTGATCATCAGCTGGTTGTCCACCGACTTGACGCCCGAGATGGCACGGGCCATGGACTCGGCCTTCTGGCGCAGCGCGAAGGTCTTGACTTCGCCCTTGAGGCGCACGAAGCCCTGGGTGGAATCGATGTTGATCTTGATCGCGCTCAGGTCCGGGTCGGCCGCGTACTTGGCCTTGAGCTCCGTGACGATCTTGGCGTCGTCCACCGCTTCGCCCACGGTGCGGTGCGGCGCGCCGTCGGCGCGGTCGGGGCTGCCGGCCAGGCTACCGCAGCCGGCGAGGAAGGCGGAGGCGATCAGTGCGGCAGGGAGCAAGTGCTTCAGGTTCATGAGCGAAATCCTCGGGATGTTTTGTTCAGAGTTCATTCGCGGCGCGGCCCATGCTGGCCGGCCCCACCGCGGCGGGTGCCCACCGGTGCCGGCATTCCAAAGCCGGCGGGACGGGCGCCCCGCTTCGGCAAGCCGCGTGCCTCATCAAGGCATGGGCAGCGCCATCACGGCGGCCCCCCACGGCTTCAGAAGCGCGGGCTCTTCCCGCTGAACGCCGGCTGGTACTTGCGCATCTGCTTGAGGTCGTCGCGGTTGCGCACGCCACAGCGCAGGTACTGCTCGTGCAACTGCGCCAGCGCCTCGCGGTCCAGTTCCACGCCCAGGCCAGGTTTGTCAGGCACCGCCACCGCGCCGTCCTGGAAGGCGATGCGCCCGCCGGCAATCACCTCCTCTTCCTGCCAAGGGTAGTGCGTGTCGCAGGCATAGGTGACGTTGGGCACGGCGGCGGCCACGTGCGTCATCGCCATCAGGCTGATGCCCAGGTGCGAGTTGCTGTGCATGGACAGCCCCAGGCCGAACACCTCGCACATGCGCCCCAGCGCCTGCGTCGCGCGCAATCCTCCCCAGTAGTGGTGGTCAGACAGGATGATCTTCGTGCCGCAGCCCAGCTCCACGTTGCGGCGGAACTCGTCCATGGTCGTTACCACCATGTTGGTCGCCAGCGGCGAGCGGCAATGCCTGGACAGCTCGGCCATGCCTTCCAGCGTGGGCGTCGGGTCCTCGTAGTACTCCAGCAGCTCGTCGAGTTCCGGTGCGGCCTGGATGCTGGTCTGCAGCGACCAGTTGGCGTTGGGGTCCAGCCGCAGCGGGTGCTTCGGGAAGGCCTCGCGCAGCGCGCGGATGGTGGCGATCTCGTGCGCGGGCTCGAACACGCCGCCTTTGACCTTGATGCTCTGGAAACCGTAGAGCTCCACCATGCGCCGCGCCTGCGCCACCATCTGCGCCGGGCTGATGCCCTCGCCCCAGGCGTCGGGCGCATAAGGCTTGTCGATGTGCTCGGCGTACTTGAAGAACAGGTAGGCGCTGTAGGGCACCGATTGGCGCACCGCGCCGCCGAGCAGGTCCACCACCGGCGCGTTCAGCAGCTGGCCCTGCAGGTCCAGCATCGCCACCTCGAAGGCGCTGGTGACCTTGGCCGCGTTCTTGGCCGTGTGCGAGCCCGGCGCCAGCGTGAACTCCACCGCGCCGGCATTCAGCGCCGCGGCCGCCGCCGGCTTGAAGACGGCGCGCACGCGCTGCTCCATCTCGTTGAGATCGAAGGGCGACAGGTCCCGCAGCAGCGGCCTGGCGGTCTCCAGCGCGCGCAGCATGGGCTCGTCGCCGTAGGTCTCGCCCAGGCCGACGCGGCCGTCAGTGGTTTCGATCTCGACGATGGCACGCAGCGCCCAGGGCTCGTGGATGCCGCTGGCGTTGAGCAACGGACCGTCACGGAAAGCGATGGGCGTGATGCGGACGTGGCGGATGAGGTTGTCGCGGTGCTTCATGGGGTGCTTTCAAATTCGATGAGAGGGCTCACTCGGCGCTGGCGCCGGTCTTCTTCACCAGCGCGCCCAGGCGCGGGATGTCGCTGCGCATCAGCGCGGCCAGTTGCTCGGGGCCACCGCCGACCACCTCCATGCCGAACTGCTGCTCCAGCTTGGACTTGAGCTCCGGCATCTGCAGCGCCTTGCCGATCTCGGTGCTCAGGCGCTGCACGACCTCCCTGGGCGTGCCCTTGGGCGCGTACACCGCCTGCCACGACACCAGGTTGAAGCCGGGCATGCCGGCCTCGGCCATGGTCGGCACCTCGGGCGCGAGCACGTTGCGCTTCTGCGAGGTCACGGCCAGCACTTTCAATTTGCCGCCCTTGGCCAGCGGCAGCCCGGCGGTGAGCTGGTCGAACAGGAACGGCACGTTGCCCGCCACCACGTCCTGCAGCGCCTGCGGGCTGCCCTTGTAGGGCACGTGCGTCATCGGCACGCCCAGCGTGTCGGCCAGCAGCGCGCCCGTGAGGTGCGTGGAAGTGCCCGCGCCGGAAGAGGCATAGGACGCCTCCTTCGGATGCGCCTTGATCCAGGCAATCAACTCCTGCACCGAGTTCACGCCCAGCGCCGGGTTGACCATCAGCGCGTTGGGCACGTAGGCGATGAGGCTCACGGGCTCGAAGTCCTGCACCGGGTCGTAGGGCAGCTTCCTGTAGAGGGTGGCGTTGATGGCGTGCGTGCTGATCGTGCCGCCCAGCAGCGTGTAGCCATCCGGCGCCGCCTTGGCCACCGCCGTGACGCCGATGACCCCGCCCGCGCCGGCGCGGTTGTCCACCACCACCGTCTGCTTCAGCGACGCCTGCAGTTGCTGCGCCACCGCGCGCGCCACCACGTCCGTGGAGCCACCCGCCGCGAAGGGCACCACCCAGGTGATCGGCTTGTTCGGATAGCCCTGTGCCTGTGCACCACCACACAGAACAGCAGCCAGCGGCAAAGCGAACAGAAAACGGCGCGACAAGATCATGGCAAGACTTTCAAGAATCAAGGCCACCGGAACAGCAATGATGGTAGCGCTACCAAAGAAGATTCAATGGTAGCGCTATCAGCGCCACTTCGCATCCAGGGTTATGGAGTAGGCAAGCCGCGCGGCGGAACGGCCGCAGGCCAGGAGGGAGCCGCGGCGGCGCGCTGCGCCGGCCGCCGCAGCGGGGCGGGTCAGGCCGTCGTTATTGAACGCTCGCCATGGCGCTCAGCACGGCATAGGCGACGGCGGCATTGCGCACGTCGCCGTGGTCGGTGATGAGCTGGCGGGTTTCGAGGTTGTGGATGTGCCCGGCGCTGAAGGCATAGCTGTCATCGGTGGCCGGGTCCAGCAGCGCGCCGTCCTGGGCCTCGGGCGTCTTCTGGGCGCCGTTGCGGCCCAGGCCACCGTACTTGTCGTTCTTGTCGCCCAGGTGCGCACCCACCTGCTGCGCCAGCATGGAGGCCAGCGGGTAGGCCAGGCCGACGGCTCGGTCGTTGATGGTGCAAGTGGCGATGATGGGGCCGCGCACCGCCTGGCGCGCCAGGACGCGGCGGAAGAAGCCGTCCTGCTGGTCGTCCCATTTCTCGGCGAAGCCGTAGTGCGAGAACGCTCCCTGCAGCAGGCTCATCGACGCCACCGGGCACAGCGTGGCCTCATCGGCGCCGGCGCCGGCAGCGGCGGCGGTGACGAGCCGGGCGCCAAAGCTGTGGCCCACCAGGTGCAGGCGCAACTGCGGCAACTGCGCCGCGATGTCATGCAGGATGGGGTTGAGGCCCTGTTCACCCACCAGCCCGGCACGTGCCTTCATCTGGTAGTAGGTGACGAGGTTGAGCGCGTTGAGCGCACCCGATATGGCATTGCCGATCACGTCGCCCAGGCCGGCCGCGCCACCGTGCTCGTCGTCGATGGCCGCGCTGCCGTGGGCAGCGTCGCCGTCGTCACGCACGAAGGGCACCGGCTGCTGCATCCGCTCCAGCAGCACCCCGGCCGGCAGCTCGAAGAGCGTGTCGGGCACGTCGGCCAGATCGCCGTCGCGCAGCACGACGAGCTGGCGCAGCGTGTCGATGAACTCCTTAGCCTGCTTGGTGTTGTCCTCGATGCTGGGCAGCAACTCCAGCAGGTGGCCCAGCTTGGGGCCGGCGTCGGGTGCGTCGAAGGCGTTGTCGGCATCCGCGTGCAGCAGCTCCAGCTGCGCCCGCAGCTGCTCCTGCGCCGCCGTGCCCTGCAGCGCGGCGGCGGCGCCGGGGATCAGGTCCTTGTCGGCGAACTTCTTGGACGGCCACAGCACGCCCAGCACGGCAATGGAGCGCCCGGCCAGCCCGGGCACGCGCCCCTTGTCGAGCAGCCCGCGCGCGTTGCCCAGCAGCTCCGCGTACAGGCCCTCAGCCTCCTGCATGTCGTTGTTCCAGCCGTGCGAGATCACGATCAGGTCGGTGGTGCCGGTCTGGCCTAGATGCGCCTTCAACTCGGCCAACGGCCCGGCATCGAGCAGATGCGCCTTCTTGTCGAAGCGCAGCGCGACGTATGGAAAACCGGAAAGCTCCTTCATGGTCTGCTCCTTCCGTGCGGAGGTCATACGGACTGGATGGCCCGCATCAGGTCGATCAGCCCCGCGCCCTGGAACTGCCGCTCGCGCTGCAGGTCGGTGGCGGTGGACATGAAGATGGCCTTCACGCGCTCGGGCTGGCCGATGAACTCCTGCTTCACCGACAGTAGCGCCGCGGCCGCGCCCGAGACATGCGGAGCGGCCATGCTGGTGCCGGTGCTTTCGATGTAGGTGGGCTGCTGCGCACCGTTGCCCAGCTTCTGCTGGATCCTGGCCTTGAGTGCGCCGGCAGCGCAAGAAATGATGCGCTCGCCCGGGGCCACCAGGTCCGGCTTGAGCCGGCCGTCGCCGGTGGGGCCCTTGGAGGAGAAGTACGACACGCCGTACACGTGCGGCATGTCGCGGTGGGTCGAGCCTACGGTGATGGCACCCTCGGCATTGCCGGGGTCGTTGATGGACAGCGCCAGCCCGCCCCGGCGCCGGCCGCGGAACTCGGTGTCAAGTACCCCATAGCCGGTGTTGCCCGCGGCCACCACGACCACCACGCCCGAGCGCACCAGGCGGTCCACCTCGACGCAAAGCTGGCTCTGCCCACAGGCAAACCACTCGGGGTCGAAGGGATAGCCCACCGACAGGTTCACGCCGTGGATGCGCAGGTGGCGGCCGTAGGCGTTGATTTCCTGCACATGGGCGATGGCCGCGATGATGTTGGACACCGCGCCCTGCTCCTTGGCGTCGATGACCTTCAAGCTCACCAGCTTGGTCATCGGCGCCATGCCGCAAATCTTGGGCAACTGGATGCGCTCGGGCACCACCTCGCGGTCTTCGCCGTCCTGCTTGAGCACGCGGGTGTAGGCCACGATGTCCGGGTGGTCTGCGGGCTGGCCGTCATCGCTGCCCGGCCGGGCCGGAATCTCGCCGGCGATGATGCCCGCCACATGCGTGCCATGGCCAAAGCCGTCCTGCAGCGGCGCGTCTTCGCCGGTGAAGTCGCAGTGCCAAGACTCGACAGCGCCCTTGAGGTTGCCGTGGCGCACGAAATGCGGATGGTCGCCCTGGATGCCGGAGTCGATCACGCCCCACACGACGTTCTCGCCGGCTGCGGCAAACGAGGCCCGCGCCGCGTTGCACTTCATGGTGGCGTAGGACTTGAAGATCAGCGGCTTGATCTTGAAGTCCTCCCAGATCTGGTAGATGGCGTGAGGACCCACGGTGTGCGGCACTACAGGCGAAAGCCCCGGCTTGGGCTCCGCATCGAGCAGCACCAGGCGCTGGATCACGTCGCTGCTCAGGCGCGCGAAGACGTACTGCTCGGTGAACCGGTTTTTTTCCTTGTGCAGCCGCTGCCCCGGCGGCGAGGGATGCGCCTCGATCAGCTTCTGCAGCGTGTCCCGTACCCAGTCGCCGGCCGCCTTGCGGCCCTCCGGGTAGCCCAGGTGCAGGTCGATGATGACCTCATGGAGCTGCGCCGGCGCACCCGCCGCCCGCTCTGCACAGAGCTTGTCGTGCAGCGGCAGCGCAATGATGGTGTGCACCAGCGTGCGCTCGATGCGCTGGTGCTCCTCGTCGGCCACTTGCGCCGGCTCGGGGGGAAGGGCCGGCGCGGCGGCACCAGGCGCCGGCGACGGTGCGGCCGGAGTCTCGCTCACCGCGGCGGACCGCTTGCGCGCCGCCTTTTTCGATGCCGGCGCGGGCGCCACGCCGACCTTCCCGCCGGTTGCAGCCCCAGCCTGATCGTCGCTCTTCTTCCTCGTAACCACGTTCCGCCTCCCTGGACCGTCTCGCCCGACGGCGGGAAGGCACTGTGTGCCGCGACCTAGGGAGCCGCAAGTGACTTCAGGTACTTTCGCGCTGGATGACGCTGAAGCCGACGTCGATCACCTTCTCGCCCACCTCGCGTCCCTCGACGCGCTCGACGATGAAGCGCGCCGCGTGGCGGCCGATGGCGGTGCCGTCGATGCGCACGGTGCTCAGGGCCGGGAAGAGCGAGGCGGCGAAGGGCATGTCGCCGAAGCCGGCCAGCGCCAGCTCCTGCGGCACGCGCAGGCCGCGCGACTGCGCCTCGGCCAGCGCGCCCAGCGCCAGCGCGTCGGAGGCGCAGAACACGGCCTGCGTCTCGGGCACCTGCTGCAGCAGTTGGCGCAGCCCGGCGCGTCCTTCGGGCACGCCGGTGGGCGCAGGCAGCGCCAGCACCGGCACGGCCTCGCAGCCCAGTGCCTGCGCGCGCTCGATGAAGCCGCGCTGGCGCCGCAACGCGCGGGCATCGTCGCCGCCCAGCACCGCCAGGCGCCGGTAGCCGCGCGCCACGAGGTGGTCGGCCATCGCCGCCGCCGCGGCCTCATGCGAGAAGCCCACCAGCATGTCGATGGGCGAGGAGCTGAAATCCCAGGTCTCCACCACCGGCAGCCCGCTGGCCTGGAGCCGGCGGCGCCCCTGCGCCGAGTGCATGACGCCGGTGAGCACCAACCCGTCGGGGCGGCGGCCGAGGATCTGCTCCAGCAGTTCGTCCTCGCGCGAATCGGCATAGCCGCTCTGCCCCAGCATGAGCTGGTAGCCCTGCTGCGCCAGCGCCTCGGTCAGCGCCTGCACCGTCTCCATGAACACCGGCGCGGCGATGCTGGGCACGACAGCGGCCACCAGGCGGCTGCGCCGCGAGGCCAGGCCACCGGCGAGCAGGTTGGGCACGTAGCCCGTGCGCTGCACCGCCTCGCGCACGCGCTGCAGCACCTGCGGCGACACCTGCGAGGGCGTGTTGAGGGCGCGCGAGGCGGTGATGGGCGCCACGCCCGCAATGCGGGCCACGTCGCCCAGCGTGATGCCGCCCCCGCCGCGGCGCCGGCGGGGTGTCGAGGTCTCGTCCATGGCGGCATTGTGCGCCGGCCCGCAAGCAGCCTGATAGCGCTACCAGTGGTCACTGGAAGCCATGGGCGCGGCGCCCGGGGCACAGGGCTTGCCGCACCGGGGGCAACGCCAAGGAGTTCTCATGATCAAGTCCGACACCCTTCCCAGCGCCCCCAAGGAAACGCCGGCCAACGGCACGTCCGGCCCGGCCGGCAAGGCCGTCCCCGACACCACGCGCGCCGTGGGCAACACCGCGCAGGGCAGCAGCAATGCCGGCGACGGCACCACACAGAGCTCGGACTGGCTGGCCGAGGCGCGCGTGGGTAGCGGGGCGGGTGCCGCCTCAAGCGGCGACGAGGCCAAGGGCCCGCCCATGCGCTCGGGCAGCGGCGGTGCGGACCGCGAGGGCCACACCGAGGAGTCGCACCGCGGGCAGTACTGAGGGCTGAGGGACGAGGGCTCACTCCGCCTTGAGCCAGCCCACCTTGCCCTGCCCCAACTCGTTGATGCGCGCCACGAAGGCGGCGGTCTTGTCCTCGGGGCCGGTGAAGTTCAGTTCCACCAGGCTGCCGTGCGCCACCTCGCCCAGGTTGAAGCCGGCGGACTCGATCTCGCGGCGCAGCAGCCCCTCCAGCGCGTAGGGCACGCTGCAGCGCAGCCGCTGCAGGCGCTGCAGCGGCACCTTCTCGGCCTTGAGCAGCGCCTGCGCCACGGTGTCGGTGTAGGCGCGCACCAGGCCGCCGGCGCCCAGCTTCACGCCGCCGAAGTAGCGCACCACCGTCGCCAGCACGCCTTCGAGCTGCTGGCGGCGCAGCACCTCCAGCATCGGGCGCCCGGCGGTGCCACTGGGCTCGCCGTCGTCCACCGCCGCCGATTGCCCGCCGGCCAGCAGCGCCCAGCACACGTGCGTGGCCGTGGGATGCTGGGCCCACAGCTCGGCCACCCGGGCCTGCGCCGCGGCCCGGTCGGGCACGGGCTCGACGCAGCCGATGAAGCGGCTTTTCTGGATCAGCAGTTCGCTGTGGCAGGCGGTGGCAAGGGTCTGGGACATGGATGCGATTTTCCATCCGACACGAAGCCCCGGCCGGCGCGCCAAACCCCGGCACGCCGGCCGGTGTGCGGCGGCACGGGACAATTGCGCCCGTTCCAACGGAGTGATTCCCTTGAGCCGCGACCTCTTCACCGACCGCGACACCGCGCGCGCCCTCTTCTCCCACATGCAGCAGCGCGCCCAGGCGCTGGGCGTGCAGCTGCCCCCGCCGCCCGAGGAGCCCACCACCTGCTGCGGCCGCGGCTGCAACGGCTGCGTCTGGGACGGCTTCTACGACGCCGCGGGCTACTGGTGGGAAGAGGCCACCTGGCGGCTGGAGGACGCCTGAGAAGCCGCCTTCGTCCTTCGGAAAGACACGGGGCGCCGCTGCCGGCCGGATGAGCATGCACCGCTATGCTGGCCGCCTCGCCACTTTCCGTTGAGAGCTCCACGATGCTGCGCACCCTGCTTGGCGGCTTGGCCGCCACTTTGATCGTCCTGAGCGCGGCCCATGCCGGCGCGCCCCAGGTCAAGACGCAGGCCCCCGGCTACCACCGCATGCTGCTGGGCGATTTCGAGATCACGGCGCTGTCCGACGGCACGGTCAAGCTGCCCATGGACCAGCTGCTGCACGCGCACCCGGGCGAAGCCCAGCGCCGCTTCGAGCGGGCACGCCTGGAGCTGCCGGCCGAAACCTCCTTCAACGGTTACCTGATCAACACCGGTTCCAAGCTGGTGCTCATCGACACCGGTGCCGCGAGCAACTTCGGTCCCACGCTGGGCAAGCTCATCGCCAACCTGCGCGCCGCGGGCTACCAGCCCGAGCAGGTGGACGAGGTCTACATCACGCACCTGCATCCGGACCACGTGGGCGGGCTGGTGCTCGACGGCCAGCGCGCCTTTCCCAACGCCGTGGTGCGCGCCGACAAGGCCGACGCCGAGTACTGGCTGAGCACGGCCCACATGGAAAAGGCGCCCAAGGAGGCGCAAGGCTTCTTCCAGGCCGCCATGGCGGCGTTGAAGCCCTACGTGGACGCGGGCAAGTTCCAGCCCTTCGAAGGCTCGACCGAACTGGTGCCGGGCATCCGGGCCATGCCGCTGCACGGCCACACGCCGGGGCACAACGGCTACCTGGTGAGCAGCCAGGGCCAGCGGCTGCTGGTGTGGGGCGACGTGATGCACGCCGCGGCGGTGCAGATGCCCGACCCGGGCGTGACGATCCAGTTCGACACCGACCCCAAGGCCGCCGCGCCGCAGCGGCGCAAGGTGATGGCCGAGGCCGCGCGCGAGGGCATCTGGATCGCCGGCGCGCACCTCTCCTTCCCCGGCCTGGGCCGACTGCGCGCCCAGGGCAAGGGCTACGAGTGGCAGCCGCTGAACTACAGCAGCCTGCCCGTGGCGCCGGCGGCGTCGAAGTAAGCCCACGGGCCACGCGCGCCGCCGTCCCCGACGCGGCGCGGCGTTGAGCCCCCGGGCGGCCGGTACGCCGCCTGCCCTGTGCTCCGGCAGCACGCGCGGCCCGCCGCCGGGGCCGCGCTTTCCTCTCGTCTCCTGCCGGAAAGCACGCCCATGTCCGAACTGCTCGACGCCCTGCAATGGCCCGCGATGGCGGCCACCCTGGTCGCCTCCTGGATGGTGGCCTCCCAGCGCAAGCGCAAGCGCAACTGGGGCTTCTGGGTCTTCATCCTCAGCAACGTGCTGTGGCTGGCCTGGGGCTGGCACACCAAGGCCTGGGCGCTGATGGCGCTGCAGCTGGGCCTGTTCGTGCTCAACCTGCGCGCGGCACGCAAGAACGACCCTGAGCGGGACGCGCGGCAGGACGGCGTCCCGGCCCGGGGCGCCGCCGCTCGCAACGCCCCGGCCGGCGCGCAGCCGGCTTCCCCGCGCTAGGCGCAGCGCCCGCCG
>NZ_CALAOH010000191.1 GCF_937926365.1 uncultured Azohydromonas sp.
CGCCGGCCTGGCGCTGGCGGTGCGCGCGCAACGGCTGCCCGCCCTGGCCTGGACCGCCGCCGGCGCCGCGCTGGGTGCCGGCGGCCTGGCGATGCTGGCCGCGCGCATCTGATCCGAACCCACGCCCCAGGACCCACGAGGAGACCGCCATGTCCGCCGTTCCCAAGGAGCTGCGCCACCTGCCCGGCGCGGATGCGCACGAGCTGGTGCGGGCCACGCCCATCCGCTCGGTCTACGTGTACGAGGCGCCGGTGCGGCTGTGGCACTGGATGAACGCCCTGTCGATCACGGTGCTGGCCGTGACCGGCTACCTCATCGGCTCGCCGCTGCCCACGCTGCCCGGCGAGGCCAGCGACCATTTCCTGATGGGCTACATCCGCTTCGCGCACTTCGCCGCGGGCTACGTGTTCGCCATCGGCATGCTCGGCCGCGTGTACTGGGCGATCGTGGGCAACCACCACGCGCGCGAGCTGTTCACGGTGCCGATCTTCAGCAAGGCCTACTGGCAGGACATCGTGATGATGTTCAAGTGGTATGCCTTCCTGATCCCGCAGCCCAACCGCTACGTGGGCCACAACCCGCTGGCGCGCTTCGCGATGTTCTTCGTGTTCGTGCTGCTGTCGGTGTTCATGATCGTCAGCGGCTTCGCGCTCTACGGTGAGGGCCTGGGCATGGGCTCGTGGGCGGATGTCGCCTTCGGCTGGCTGATCCCGCTGATGGGCCAGTCGCAGGACGTGCACACCTGGCACCACCTGGGGCTGTGGGTGATGGTGATCTTCGTGACGCTGCACGTGTACGCCGCGATCCGCGAGGACATCATGGGGCGCCAGAGCGTGGTGAGCACCATGGTGTCCGGCTACCGCACCTTCAAGGACTGAGAGGCGCCGCGATGGACAGCCAGGCCGTACCGCCTCCCTTCGCCGATCCCTGCGCCGAGGGCTACGCGCCCGTCGTGGTGCTGGGCATCGGCAACCTGCTCTGGGCCGACGAGGGTTTTGGTATCCGCTGCGTCGAGGCGCTGGGGCAGCGCTACGCGTTCGCCGAGCACGTGCAGCTGGTGGACGGCGGCACGCAGGGCCTGTACCTGTTGCACTACGTCCAGGGCGCCAGGCAGCTGCTGATCTTCGACGCCATCGACTACGGGCTGCCCCCGGGCACGCTCAAGGTGGTCGAGGACGACGAGGTGCCGCGCTTCCTCGGCGCCAAGAAGATGAGCCTGCACCAGACCGGCTTCCAGGAAGTGCTGTCGCTGGCGCAACTCACCGGCCACTACCCCGAGCGCGTGCTGCTCATCGGCTGCCAGCCCGAGGAGCTGGAGGACTACGGCGGCAGCCTGCGCGCGAGCGTGCGCCTGGCACTGGAGGACGCGCTGGCGCTGGGCCTGCAGGCGCTGCGCGACTGGGGCGCCGCGCCCCGGCCGCGCGTCGGCGCGCGGTCCGACGGCGACGGCGGCGTGACGCTGCCCTCGCTGGCGCTGGAGCGCTACGAGGGCGAGCGCCCCAGCGCCGAGGCCGCCTGCCGCGTCGGCGACGCGCGCTTCATGCCGGCAGCGGAGTAGCGCCATGTGCATCGGCATTCCCATGCAGGTGCTCGACGCCCGCGAGCGGCGCGCCCTGGTGTCGGGCCGCGGCGAGCAGCGCGAGGTGGACACGGCGCTGGTGGGCGACGTGGCCCCGGGCGAGTGGCTGCTGGTGTTCCTGGACGCCGCGCGCGAGCGCATCGACGCGCAGCGCGCCGCCGAGGTCAACGCCGCGCTGGACCTGCTGGCCGGCGTGCTCGGCGGCCCATCCCTCTTCGCCGACGACCCCGGCTTCGCGCTGCCCTCGGCCATGAGCGTCCACGAGGTGGCCGCGCTGGCCGGCGCCGGCCCGAAGCCGGATTGAGTTTCACGAGGCGGCCATCCCCGGTGGACGCCTTGCAAACCGGAAGTACCTGCCATGACCCAATCTGCTGTCCCGCCGGCCGTTTCCATCGCACCCGCCGAACCCGACACGCCCGGCGTGATCTGCAACCTCGTGGCGCGCCACGGCGCCGAGTGGGTGGACGAAACCTCGCTCGACGCCTGGATGTCCGGCGCGGGCGACCGCGTGCTGCTGCTGGCCGGCGACCCGGTGCGCTTTCCCGAGGGGCTGGACGTGGCGGTGGTGCTGCCCGAAGTCCAGCGCGCGCTGGGCGGGCGCTTCTCCATCGGCGTGGCGCGCCGCTCGGCCGAGGCGGCCGTGGCCCGCCACTTCGGCTCCAACCGCTGGCCCTCGCTGGTGTTCGTGCGCGATGGCAGCTACGTCCACACGCTGCCCGGCATGCACGACTGGGACGATTTCGTCACCCGCGTGCACGAAGCGCTGGCGCTGCCTCCCTCGCGCATTCCCGGCATCGGCATCGCCGTGGTGAGCGCCGACGCCGGCGCCTCCTGCGCCTCCTGAAGTCAAGGACCGCCACCGCCATGAAGGCTTTTCCCATTCCCATCGTTTCCGGCCCCGGCAGCCAGGTCGAGGACGAGACGCTGAGCTACATGGCCATGCCCCAGGGCATGGACACCTACCGCGCGCCGCCGCTGCCCGAACCCGAGGCGCTGGCCGGGCGCGCCGGCGCGCATGCCGTGCTGCGCGGGACGCTGCGCGCGCTGGAACTGGTCGGCAGCCGGGGCGGCCCGTGCCGCGTGGCGCTCGCCGGGCTGGCGGCCGAGGACCTGGCGCTGGTCAACCAGGTGATGGGCGAGGGCGAGGTCAGCGCCCGCGTGCTGCCTGGCGCGGAGGGCGGGCACGAAGTGCAGGTGCAGGAGTCGGTGTTTGCCGGCGTCTGGCGTGTCACGGTGGTGGGCGAGGGCGGCGTGGTGCGCGACCACCTGGAGGTGGGCGCCGTGCCGCAGGTGCTGCGCGACGCCGCGGCGGCGGACTCGGCACAGTTCATCGCGCCGGCGCTGCCCGATCCGCTGCCGGCCGAGGTGATGAACGCGCCGCGGCTGATCGCGGAGATCGAGGACGCGGCGCGCCGCCGGCAGCCCGGCGCCGAGGCGCACGTGGTGAACCTCACGCTGCTGCCGGTATCGCCGATGGACATCGCGCTCATCGACCATCGCCTGGGCACGGGCCGGGTACTGATCCTCTCGCGCGGCTACGGCAACTGCCGCATCACCAACACCGGGCTGCGCCACGGCTGGCGGGTCGTCTACTACAACTCGCAGGACGCGGTGATCCTCAACACCATCGAGCTCACCGACATGCCGCAGGCCGCCTGCGCGGCGCCCGATGATTTACAGGACTCGCACGAGCGGCTGCGGGAGGTGCTGCGCTGGATCGAGGGCATGGACAACGCGGGCGGCACGCCGCGGAGGCCGTCGTGATGGAAGGCACCCGCTTCGAAGGCAGCTACCTGGGCGACCGCAGCCGCCTGGCGGCCGAGGCCCGGCTGGAATGCAAGGTCTGCTGGTGGGTGTACGACCCCGCGCAGGGCGACGACACCTGGCAGATCCCGCCCGGCACGCCCTTCACCGCGCTGCCGCCGCACTGGCGCTGCCCGGTGTGCGACGGGGACGCGGAGCAGTTCATGGTGGTGAGATAGGAAGTTGAGCCCACACCCATGCAGCGCGTTGCCTCCCTCGTCGCCGCCTTCGAGCACATCGCCCGCACCCGCATGGCCGGCGTGCCGCTGCTGCACGCGGCCCTGCGCACCGAGGCCGTGGGCTTCCAGCCGCAGGCCGACGACGACGGGGAGGCCGGGCTGCTGGGCGTGCTCGTCACGCCCTGGTTCATGAACCTGCTGTGGCTGCCCGGCGCGCAGGCGGCACCGCTGGCCCTGGGCGCGACGCGCCCGCGGCGCCTGGGCGGCGAGACGCTGTCCTTCCTCGGCGGCGAGGAAGGCGGCTGCCGCTTCGAGGCCTGCTCGCTGTTCTCTCCCATGTTCGAGTTCGCCGACCAGCACGCCGCGCGCGCCGTGGCGCTGGCGGCGCTGGGGCATCTGCGCCAGCCGCAAGCCGCCGCGGCCGTGACCGCCGCCCCCGTCGTGAAGGCCGCCCCGGCGCCCGCGTCCGCAGCCCCGGGCGTGCCCACCCGCCGCGGCCTGCTCTTTGGCCGCCGCGCCGCCAAGGCCGCGCGATGAGCCTGCTCGACACCCTCAGCGGCCGGCTGGTGCTCAGCCCGGGCCAGCCGCTGCCCAACATCCAGCGCCTGGGCGTGCGCCGCGCCGAGCGCCTGGCGGTGGGACGTCCTGCCGACACCGCGCCCGCGCTGCTGGGCACGCTGTTCACGCTGTGCGGCCATGCGCACACGCTCACGGCCTGGCGCGCCATCGAGGCCGCGCGCGCGGCGCCCGGCACCGTGCTGCCGCCGCCCGCGCTCGCGGACCGGCGCGGGCTGCAGCTGCGCACGGCGCAGGAGCAGTTGCGCCGCCTGCTGGTCGATGCGCCCCCGGTGGCCGGCCTGGGCCCGGCCACACCGGCCATGCTGCAGCGCTGCCCGCTGTGGCCGCCCGGCCCCGATGCCGACGCGGCGCTGGCGGCGCTGCGTACCTGGATGGAGGAAGACCTCCTGTCGATGCCACTGCGCGACTGGCTGGACGCGTGGGAGGCGGACGGCGCCGGCTGGCTGACGGTCTGGACCGCGCAGGCGCGCAGCCCCGTGGCGCGGCTGCTGC
The DNA here is from genome assembly GCF_937926365.1 of uncultured Azohydromonas sp. Lineage (GTDB taxonomy): Bacteria > Pseudomonadota > Gammaproteobacteria > Burkholderiales > Burkholderiaceae_C > Azohydromonas. The sequence goes on from NZ_CALAOH010000191.1 coordinate 4,633, forward strand.
GCCGGCTCTGGCCTTGGGGCGCGTCCCTGCGCACGCCGCACCGCGCGCTGCGGCTGGACGCGCGCGACGGCTC
>NZ_CALAOH010000192.1 GCF_937926365.1 uncultured Azohydromonas sp.
TGAACAGCGGGCCGTCGCAGTGCGGGCAGTAGGCCACGCCCTTGTTGCGGTACTCCTGCTCGCCGGGCACACCCACGTTGCGCCAGCGCGCGCCGGTGGACAGGATCACCGAGCGGGCCTTGAGCACGCCGCCATTGGCCAGCCGCACCTGCGCCAGCCCGGAGGCGTCGGCCGGGATCAGTTCCTCGGCGCGCTGCGTGGTCATGATGTCCACGTCGTAGGCCCTGACGTGGTCCTCCAGCGCCTGGGCGAACTTCGGGCCCTGGGTTTCGAGCACGGAGATGTAGTTCTCGATGCCCAGGGTGTCCAGCGTCTGGCCGCCGAAGCGCTCGGCCACGATGCCGGTGCGGATGCCCTTGCGCGCGGCGTACACGGCCGCGGCCGCGCCGGCGGGGCCGCCGCCGACGATCAGCACGTCATAGGGCGCCTTGGCGCTGAACTTCTTGGCGTCGCGGGCGGCGGCACCGGTGTCCACCTTGGCCAGGATCTCCTCGACGCTCATGCGGCCCTGACCGAAGTGCTGGCCGTTGAGGAAGACCATGGGCACGGCCATGATCTGGCGCTCCTCGACCTCCTTCTGGAACAGGCCGCCGTCGATGGCGGTGTGCTTGATGCGCGGGTTGACCGCCGCCATCAGGTTCAGCGCCTGCACCACGTCCGGGCAGTTGTGGCAGGACAGCGACATGTAGGTCTCGAAGTGCAGGTCGCCTTCCAGCGCCGCGATCTGCTCGATCACCTCGCGCTCGACCTTGGGCGGGTAGCCGCCGACCTGCAGCAGCGCCAGCACCAGCGAGGTGAACTCGTGGCCCAGGGGCAGCCCGGCGAAGCGCACGCCGATGTCGGTGCCCACGCGACGAATCAGGAACGAGGGCTTGCGCTCGGCGTCGTCGCGGCTCTCCACCAGCGAGACCTGCTCCGACTGCTCGGCCACGTCGCGCAGCAGCTCCAGCATGTCCTGCGAGCCCTTGGAGTCGTCCAGCGAGGCGATGAGCTCGATGGGCTGCGTGAGGCGTTGCAGGTAGCCCTTCAACTGGGCCTTGAGGTCGGCGTCCAACATGGCGGAGTCCTTCTTGTCGGTAAACGGTGGCGTTGGGGTTCGTATGCGTGGCTCGTGGCCGCATGGGAAGCGTCCGCCGTGTACGGCCGGTGGGCGCTTTCCGGGGGGCCCGGGCGGGGAGCGTGCCGCGGCGGACAGCCGCGGCACTTGAGTCAGCTCAATAGAGCAGGGCGGCTGCAGGCTGGGCCGCGACCGCCGTGCCGGCTACCGGCCTCAGATCTTGCCGACCAGGTCCAGCGAGGGCTTGATCGTGCTGGCGCCTTCCTGCCACTTGGCGGGGCAGACTTCGCCCGGGTGCGAGGCCACGAACTGGGCGGCCTTGAGCTTGCGCAGCGTTTCCTTGACGTCGCGGGCGATGGCGTTGTCGTGGATCTCCAGCGTCTTGATCACGCCTTGCGGGTCAACGATGAAGGTGCCGCGCAGCGCCAGGCCTTCCTCGTCGATGTGCACGTCGAAGGCACGGGTCAGCTGGTGCGTCGGGTCGCCCAGCAGCGGGAACTTCGCCTTGCCCACGGCCGGCGAGGTCTCGTGCCACACCTTGTGCGAGAAGTGGGTGTCGGTCGTGACGATGTACACCTCGGCACCGGCCTTCTGGAACTCGGCGTAGTTGTCGGCCGCATCCTCGACTTCGGTCGGGCAGTTGAAGGTGAAAGCTGCCGGCATGAAGATGAAGACGGACCACTTGCCCTTCAGGTCCTCGTTGCTCACGGTCACGAACTTGCCGTTGTGGAAGGCATTGACCTTGAACGGCTTGACTTCGGTGTTGATCAGGGACATGGCGTGTTTCCTGTGTCGGTTGTTGAAGGGAACGGGTTGAATGCTATAGTCATCGGCTTCTCAATTGTTAAATTTAATCAAATGAGGCCGATTGACTGCGCCTATCACCGCACCGGCAGCGCGGTTGCGGGAGAGGCGATGCCCAACCGCGGGCTGGACATCCCGACTACGTTAGCGCACGCGCCACGCGCCTGCAGCCGGGGCAAGGCAGCGGCCTGACCTGGGCCACTGTCCGGGGACGGAGGCACTGCCTACGATGCCGCCCTCACGCTTCCACAAGGACAGGAGACAAGGCATGCGACAGATCAAAGGCAGGCGCCGGCTCGCCGCGGTGGTCCTGGCGCTGGCGGGCGGTACGGCCGTGGCGGGCACCGCCAGCAGCTTCGACGTCGGTCCCCAGGGCTATGCCGGCTCGCAGCTGCGCCGGGTGCAGGTGTACGTGCCCGATGGCCTCGCCGGCCCGGCGCCCATGGTCATGGCGCTGCACGGCTGCCAGCAGACCGAGCAGAACGTGCTGCAGGACTGGGGCCTGCGCGCGGCGGCCGACCGCTACGGCTTCGTGCTGGTGACGCCCTTCATCACCCGCTACGACGGGCTGCGCAACACCAACTGCTGGGGCTTCTGGCTGGACCAGCACCGCCACCAGGGCCGCGGCGAGGTGGAGGACCTGCGCCAGATCGGCCTGGAGGTGGAGCGGCGCTGGTCCATCGACCCCCATCGCCGTTTCATCACCGGCCTGTCCTCGGGCGGCGCGATGACGGTGGTGGCCTCGGTGGCGCACAACGAGTACTGGGCCGCCGCCGCCAGCGCCGCCGGCCTGGGCTACGGCGAGGACGCGGCCTCCGTCTCCTTCTCCGGCTGTCCCGGCTCGGCCACCTTCCACAGCGTGGACCGGCTGGTGAGCGACATGCGCGCCGAGCGCGACAGCAGCTATGCCATCCCGCTGATGGTGTTGCAGAACCGCGGCGACTGCACCGTGCTGGCCCAGGCCGGCGAGCGCCTGCGCGATGCGCAACTGAAGCTCAACGGCGACGCGGCGCACGACACGCCGGCCGAGGCGCTGGCCGAGGAAGGGGCCTGCAGCCCCGTGTTCGGCAGCGACTACGGCTGCCGCCATGCGCGCTACACGGTGGACGGCCAGCCGGGCAGCCGCTCCCTGGTGGAAACCGTCTTCTACCGCGGGCCCACCGCCACGCCCAGCACCGGCGACACCGACCACGGCCACTACTGGATCGGCGGCGAGCAGGGCCTGGACGGCAACTGGTCGCTGCGCCAGGGGCCGAGCTATCCGGACATCGTGTGGAACTTCTTCGCCCGCCATGCGCGCGCCGATGGCGGGACGACGCCTCCGCCCCCGCCGCCCCCGCCGCCGCCTTCGGAGGTGGACTGCAGCGGCACCGCGGCCTCGCCCATGGCGCACATCGCGGCGGTGCGGGCGGTGGCGGGCGGCTACTTCAACCTGCGCGCGCTGGCCACCGCGGACGCCCAGGACATCGGCTTTGCCTGGGACAGCTGGTCCAGCGTACGGCTGTACCAGGTGCAGCCCGGGCGCTGGCAGACGGCGCGGCCGGCGGGCTGCGGCGGCTGAGTACCGGCCGGCAAAAAAAGCGCGGTCCGCCACCCCCGGCGGGCCGCGCACCCGCAATTCAAGGCGTGGCGGTGTGCCAGACCTGGTTGAAGCCGTCGCCGGTGCGGTCGCCGGGCTTGGTGTCCTTGACCCAGTAGTACAGCGGCTTGCCCTTGTAGGCCCACTGCCTGGAGCCGTCGTCGCGCGTGATCACGCTCCAGTCGCCCTGGTCGCGGGCATCGGCGGCGGCCGTCAGCGGCGGCCAGTTGGCGGCGCAGGGACCGTTGCACGCGCTCTTGCCGCCGCCGGCCGGGTCGCGGTCGAAGGTGTAGAGCGTCATGCCGTTGGAGCCCACCAGCGCGCCGCCGGACACCATGGCCGGGGCGCTGCCGCCACCGCCCATCGAGGCGCAGGCCTGCAGCAGGCCCGCCAGCACGAGCGCGGCCAGGGTCGTGGTCTTCGTCCTCATCGATCCTCTCCTGTGGTGAACGGGACAGGCCGTGTACGCGCCGCGCAGCCGCTTTATTCCGGGGTGCCGCCGGCCGCGGCCACGCGCACGCCGGCGGCCTGCGCCGGCCAGTCGCGCCCCATGAGCACGCGCACGCCCGCACGCTGCCCGGCGTCGGGCTGCAGCGGCGCCGGCACCGGCAGCGCGCGCGAGACCTGCCGCGCCGCCGCCTCCTGGCCCGGCCGGTACAGCACCACGGTGTAGGGCTGCCGGTAGGGCGGCTGGTTGCTCAGGTAGTGGACCTCGAGGCCCCGCCGCTGGAACTGCTGGCGCAGCGCCATCGCCGCGCCACGGCGGCCCATGCCGTTGCTCAATTCCAGCGTGAACGCGCCCGGCGCCGCCTCCTGCAGGCCCGCCGTGCCGGCGCCGTCCGGGGGCGGGGTATCCGTGGGTTCCGCGGGCGTGGCGCGTGGCCCCGGCGCCGCGGGTGCGATGCCGGGCGTGGGCGCCGCCGTGGCCAGCGGTGCCAGCGTGGCGCCGTCGAGCACCTGCAGCGCCGCCGTGGGGGCCGGGGCCTGCCGCGGTGGTGCTGCGGCGGACGGGACCTCCACCGCAGCCGACTTCGTCGCCGCTGCCTCCCTGGCAGTCGCTGCGGCGTCCACCGGCCCGGGACCGGGTACGGTGGACGCCGCAACGCGTCCCTGGGCGAGTTCGAGATTGGCCTGCGCCACGCCGTCGCGCGGGTTCAGCGCCAGCGCGGCGTGCAGTGCCTCCTGCGCATCCCGGGGCCGCCCGGCGAGCAGCAGCAGGTAGCCCAGGTTGCTGTGCAGGTCGGCGCGCTGCGGCGCGGCCTGCAGCGCCATGCGCAGCTGCGCCTCGGCGTCGGGCATCAGCCCCAGCCGCGCCAGCACCACGGCCAGCGCGTTGCGCGCATCCGCGTGGCCGGGGTCGAGCTTGAGCGCCTGGCGGTAGGCATCGGCGGCGCGCAGCCAGTCGCGCGTGCGCTCGATCTGGCGGCCCACCGCGTAGTACCCCCCGGCCGAGGCGTCCAGCCCGTGCGTCACCGTCTGTACCGGCTCGATGCGCCAGGGCAGGCCGTCATGGCGGGTGGCGCAGCCGCCCAGCGCGAGCAGCAGCGCCGCGCACCAGGTGGCGGGGCGCGCAAGAGGTTGCGTGTTCAACATGGCCTCAGTGTCCCCCGCTCAGCGCCGGCAGAAGTGCGCGCTGGATGTTGATCATCGCCGGGCCCATCAGCACCAGCAGCAGCGCCGGAAAGATGCAGAAGATCAGCGGCAGCAGCAGCTTCACCGCCACCTTGGCGGCCGCCTCCTCCGCGCGCTGGCGCCGCCGCGTGCGCAGCATGTCGGCGTGCACGCGCAGCGCCTGCGCGACGCTGGTGCCGAAGCGCTCGGTCTGGATCAGCATGGCCACGAAGCCGTCCACTTCCTCCACGCCGGTGCGCAGCGCCAGGTTGTGCAGCGCGTGCTCGCGCGGCGCGCCAGCGCGCAGCTCCAGACCGACGAGCTGCAGCTCCACGCTGAGCACGCGGCTGCGGTGCTGCATGTCCTCGGCCACGCGCGCCAGCGCCGCCTCCACGCCCAGCCCCGCCTCCACGCACACCGTGATGAGGTCCAGCGCGTCGGGAAAGCTCTCGAAGATCTCGCGCTGGCGCAGGAACACCAGCCGCGCCACCACCACGTTGGGCAGGTAGTAGCCCAGCGCCGCGGCCAGCACCAGCGCCTGCATCAGCGCCCGGCTCTGTAGCGGCTGTTGCAGCAGCAACTGCATTCCGAAGGCGAGCAGCGGCAGCGCCAGGGCCAGCAGCGTCTTGGCGCCGAAGTAGGCCGTGGCGGCTTGCGGGTGGCGCAGGCCCGCGTGCAGCAGCCGCCGGCGCAGCGCCGAGACCTGCGCCTTCTTGTCGGACTCGGCAAAGCGCGCCAGGGGCTGCGTGCTGCGCGCCAGCAGTTCGACCCAGGGCCGGCTCCGGGGTGCCGCTGCCCCGCCGTCCGCATCACCGGCCAGCAGCCGTTGCGTGCGCTCCTTGCTGGCGCCGCGGGTGGCGAGCTGGCCCAGCACCAGGACCAGCGCCACCGAGGCCACGAACACCAGCCCCACGATTCCCAGCTCCGCAGCACCCATAGTCCAGTCCTCCTCAGATCCGGATGCGGACGATCTTGCGCATCCACACCACGCCCAGCGCCATGGCGCCCAGCGCCATGCCTATCAGCTTCACGCCGGCCGGATCGGTCCACAGCGTCTGCATGAACTTCGGATTGAGCAGCTGCAGCAGCAGCGCCATGGCGAAGGGCAGCAGGCCCAGGATCCACGCCGACAGCCGCGCCTCGGCCGAGAGCGTGCGCACCTGTCCGCGCAGCTTGAGCCGCGCGCGCACGATGGCGGAGATGTTGTCCAGCACTTCCGCGAGGTTGCCGCCGGTTTCGCGCTGGATCAGCACGGCGATGACGAAGTAGCGCGCATCCTCCAGCGGCACGCGCTGCGCCAGCCGTGTCAGTGCCTCGGTCAGCCCCATGCCGAAGTTGATTTCCTCGCTGAGCTGGCGAAAGTCGCGCGCGATCGGGTCCGAGGCCTCCTCGCCCACCATCTTGATGGCCGTGGGGAAGGCGTGGCCCGCGCGCAGCGCGCGGCCCATGAGGTCCAGCGCCAGCGGCAGCTGTTGCTCCAGCAGGCGCAGGCGCTGCGCCCGCCGTTGCGACAGCCACAGCCATGGCAGCGCCGCACCCAGCGCGGCCAGCCCGCCGGCCGGCAGCAGCGGCCAGCCCAGCGCCAGCACCGGCAGCAGCCCCAGCAGCGCGGCCAGCAGGACGCTCGCCACCAGCAGCTCGCCCGCGCTGCGCCCGGTGTCGGCGCTGCGCACGTAATGCAGCAGCCGCCGGCCCATGGACAGCGGGGCCAGCAGCTCGGTCTCGACCCACTTCCAGCGCTGCTCGGCCTGGCGCCGCGCCTCGGCTTCGGGATCCGCCACCGGCGTGCCTTCGAGGTAGCGCAGCCGTGCCGCCAGGCGCCGTGCCTCGCCGCTGTGGCGAGAGTTCCATAGCTGGTACAGGCCTTCGAGCGCGAGCACGACGGCCACGAACAGCAGTACGCCGAAGAGCAGGTAGCTCGTCTCCATCGCAACCTCACTCCCAGCGCACGCCGGGCTCGAAGAGCTTGTCGGGCAGCGACAGCCCGCGCGCCTTGAGCTGGTCCATGAAGCGCGGGCGCACGCCGCAGGCCTGGAAGTGGCCCTTGACGCCGCCGTCCTCGCGCACGCCGGTCTGCTTGAAGACGAAGATCTCCTGCATCGTGATCATCTCGCCTTCCATGCCGGTGATCTCGGCAATGCTGGTGATCTTGCGCCGCCCGTCGCTGAGGCGGTTGGTCTGCACCACCACGCCGATGGCCGAGGCGATCTGCGCCCGCGCCACGCGCACGGGCACGTTGAAGCCGGCCATGGACAGCATGTTCTCCAGCCGCGACAGCGCGTCGCGCGGCGTGTTGGCGTGGACGGTGGTCATCGAGCCCTCGTGGCCCGTGTTCATCGCCTGCAGCATGTCCAGCGCCTCGGCGCCGCGCACCTCGCCCAGGATGATGCGGTCCGGGCGCATGCGCAGCGCGTTGCGCAACAGCTCGCGCTGCGTGACCTCGCCACGGCCCTCGATGTTGGGCGGGCGGGTCTCCAGCCGCACCACGTGCGGCTGGCGCAGCTGCAGCTCGGCCGCGTCCTCGATGGTGACGATGCGCTCGCCCTCGTCGATGCAGCCCGAGAGGATGTTGAGCAGCGTGGTCTTGCCGCTGCCCGTGCCGCCGGAAACCAGCAGGTTGACCCGCGCGCGCGCCAGGGCCTGCAGCAGCTGCGCCATGCCCGGCGTGAGCGACTGGTACTCCACCAGTTCATGGATGCCCAGCGGCACCACCGCGAAGCGCCGAATCGATACCTGCGCACCGTCCAGCGCCAGCGGCGGGATGATGACGTTCACGCGCGAGCCGTCGGGCAGCCGCGCGTCGGCCATGGGGCAGGACTCGTCCACGCGCCGTCCCACGCGCGAGACGATCTTGTCCACGATCTTCATCAGGTGGTCGTCGTCGGCGAACACCACGTCGGTGAGGTTGAGCTTGCCGCGGCGCTCCACCCACACCTGGCGCGGGCCGTTGATCAGGATGTCGGAGACGGTGGCGTCGGCCAGCAGCGGCTCCAGCGGCCCCAGCCCCACCATCTCGTCCTGGATGTCGCGCACCAGCGTGCGGCGCTCGGCCGCATTGAGCACGAGGTTCTCCTCGCCCAGCAGCCGCTCCACCAGCACGCCCAGCTCCTGGCGCAGCCGCTCCGGCGTCATGGCCTCGAGCGCATGCAGGTCCAGCCGCTCCAGCAGCCGCTGGTGCACGCGCGACTTCATGCGCTGGTAGGCGTGCAGGTCGCGCTCGGCGGCGTCAGGCGGAGGCGAAGAGGAGGGGCCATCGGCGGTGCCGGGTTGGGACACGAGCTGCTGGCGCAGGTTCATGGCGTTTCCTTTCAGGCGCGGGCGAAGAGCTGCGAGAACCAGCCTTCCCGGCGCGGCGCGGCCTGCGGCTGGGGCTGCTGCGGCTTGGGCGCCAGGCGAGCGGCCAGCTCGTCGAGCGCGCGCGCCACGGGGCTGTGGGCCGCGATGGGCTGGCCCTGGTTCACCGCCGCGCCCACGCTGGCGTGGTGGTTGGGCACGGTGTACACCGCGTCGTCGCCGAGCACCTGCGTCAGCGACTGCAGCGGCAGCTCGCCGTGCTTGTGGCAGCGGTTGACGATCCAGCACAGCTTGTGCTGCGGCACGTCCAGCGACTGCAGCGTGGCGCGCATGCGCCGCGCGTCGCGCAGCTGCGGCAGGTACGGCTGCAACACCGGGAACACCTGCGCGGCCTGGTCCAGCGCGGGCAGGCTCAGCGCGTCGATGCGCGCGCCCAGGTCCAGCACCACCGCGTCGAACATCTGCCGCGCCTGGCGCACGATGGCCTGCACGTGCTCGGCCTTGACCTCCAGTGCCTGCGCGATGTCCTCGGGCGCGGGCAGCACGTGCAGCGTCTCGGTCAGCGGCACCATGGCCGAGCGCAGCAGCTCGGCGTCCAGCCGCTGCACGTTGCGCGCCACCTCCGCCACGTCGCTGGCCGCGTGCTGGCTGCTCAGCAGCAGCAGCGCGTTGCCGCCGTGCAGGTCCAGGTCGATCAGCGCCACGCGCTTGGTGCCGTCGGCGGCCAGACGCTGCGCCAGGTTGGCCGCCAGCACGCTGGTGCCGTTGCCGCCGCGGCAGCCGATGAAGGCGGCCACCTGGCCGTTGCGCTGTACCGCCGGCGCGTGGCGCCGTGCCGCGCGCTGCACCGCCGCGCGCAGCACCGCGGCATCGGCGCCGCTGGGCAGCACCTCGCGCACGCCGGCCTGCATGGCCTGCAGCAGGAACGCGGGCGACTGGTCGGCCGAGAGCACCAGCGTTTCGATCTGCGGATGCTCGGCCGTGAAGCGGGCGATGGCCGGCAGCGCCGGCGCCTCCACGCCGTCCACCAGCACCAGCGGGGGACGGCTGCCGCTGAGCAGCTGCGCCAGGGCCTGCGGCGGTGCCGCGACGCCCAGCACCTCCAGGCTCGGGTCGGCTTCGCCCAGCAGCCGGGCGAGCTGCTCGACGCGCTGGGCGTCGGGGGAGAGGAGCTTGATTTTCATGGCACGTCCTGCGGGAGAAGGGGGTCAGGAAGAGCAGGCCGGGTTGTTGGCGCTGTTGAAGACTTCACGCGGCAGCGTGGTGCTGAACGTCGGCAGCTTGATGCTGATGCCCCCGGAGGGCAGCGGCACCAGCAGGGCGTGGGTGTGGCCCTGCAGCTCCACGCGCACGAAGCGGCAGTTGACGTCGTTGCATGCGGCTACGTCGCCGGGATTGGTGTAGGCGAGGCTGATCTGGCTTTTCTTGAGCGCGGGCAGCCGCTCGATCATGCGTGTCTTGATATCGCTGTCGTTGCGTCCGCACACGGCCGCCAGCCGTGCGCCCAGCCGCGTGGCCTCTGCCGCGGCGTTCCAGGTCCACAGCAGCCGCCCGACTTCCATGGCGCCGAGCAGCGCCATGAGAAACAGGAACGCCGACACGCCGAACTCAACGGCCATCGCGCCGCGCTGGCGCCGCGCCGGGGTGCGTCTCATGGGAATGCCCTCATCGTCACGCTGATGTCCTTGAAGTTCAGCGGGGCCGGCAGCAGGGCGCTGAACAGCGGGGCGTAGGCGTAGTTGTGGATGCGCACCGACACCAGGTCCATGGTGCCGCCATCGATGGGCTCGTCGTCGTGGTCCTCGCACAGCGCTGGCGTGCAGATCTCGATGGCCTCGCTGTCCAGGTCGGGCACCAGCTTCGTGCCGCTGCCGTTGACGTTCCCGTACAGCACGAGGTTGCGCGCCTCGCTGCGCTTGTCCGGGTCTTCCGGGTTCACCAGCGTCAGGTGGCGCGCCGCGCCGCGCGCGGCCTTGGTCAGCGTGTTGAAGGTGTAGAAGGCCCGTCCCAGGTCCACCGTGAGCATGAGCAGCAGCACCAGCGGCAGCAGCACCAGCGCCAGCTCCACGATGGCGACGCCCCGCTGCCGGTGCCGGCGCGTGGCGGGGGCGTGGCAGGCGGGTCGGCCGGTCATGGCGTGCCTTCTCATTGCAGCAGGCTTGCCTGCGCCTGGCAGTTGCCCAGCCCCTTGGCGCAGTTGAGGCCCGCGATGTTGCGCGAGGCTGCCGCCGCCGCTTTCACCGCGGCGTTGTCGATGCCCAGCGCGGGCATGAACCACAGCGCCAGTGCCGGCGGCGCCACCGTGCAGCGCGCAACGAGGTCGCTGGGCAGCGCCAGGCCGGTCAGGTTCCACACGGCGGCATTGGCCGAGGCGGCGAACTCCACCGTCACGTTCTCGGGCGGCACGCCCTGGCTCTGCAGGTCGATGAAGTTGCGCGTGGCCGCGAGCATGCCGGCGGCGTGGGCGCGCGCGAAATTCGGCAACGCCGGATCGAGCTCCTGCGCCGCGGCCAGCGCGCAGGCGTCGGCCGCGTTCTGCAGTTCGGCCTTGTTGATGTAGAGCCGCGCGCCGTCCAGCGCCAGCCCGGTAAAGCCGACGAGAAGCACCAGCGACAGCGCGAACATGACCGCCACCACGCCTCGTTGCGCGGCGCGGCGCGGCGGGGGACGGCGGCCCTGCATGGCGTGCGCTCCGGCTCAGCGTGGATTGACGCGGGTGCGGGCTTCCGGCCTGGGCGCACGCTCCACGTAGTCGACGTAGTCGGCGTAGTCGCGCTGCGTGGCCGCCGCGGCCTTGCCGTCCAGCCCTTCGGGCCGGGGCGCGCGGGCACCGGCGGCCGGGTCCACGAGCTGCTGCACCCGGGCCTGGCGCACGGTGTCGCCGAACCGGGCATCCCATTCGGGCGTGGTGGCGGCGCAGCCGGCCAGCGCCAGCAGCACCGCTGCGGCAAGGATTTGCGTGATGGTCATCGCGTTGTCCTCCTGCCTTCTTACTTGACCTGGAAACCCGCCGCGCCTGCGGTCTCGGTTGCGGGCGCACCGTCCGCGCCGGCTGCGGGCGCCGCGGTCTTGTCCGTGCTGCCTTCCAGGCGACCCATCAGGTGCAGTTGCACCCGGTCGGGCGGCGTGACGTGGTCGGTGGGCAGCGCGTAGCCCGTGGGCAGCGGCTTGACCAGGCGCGGCGTGATCACGAACAGCAGCTCCGACTTGTCGTTCTGGAACGAGGTGCTGCGAAACAGCGCCCCCAGCACCGGCAGCTCGCCCAGCACCGGGAAGGCGCGCAGGTTGGTGGTGAAGTTGTTGCGGATCAGGCCACCGATGGCGAAGCTCTGGCCGTCGGCGAGCTGCACCGTGGTCTTGGCGCGGCGCGAGGTGAAGGCCGGCAGCACCGCCAGCCCGCTGGCGCCCGGCACCGTCAGGCCCACGCCCTCGCGGTTGAGCTCCGAGACCTCGGTGGCCACTTCGAGGTTGATGCGCCCGCCGCCCAGCACCGTGGGCAGGAAGTTCACCGAGACGCCGAACTCCTTCTCCTCCAGCGTGACGGTGCGGCCGTTGTTGCCGTTGTCCACCGCCACGGGAATGAAGATCTTGCCGCCGGCCAGGAAGTTTCCCTTCTGGCCGCTGATGGCCATCACCGTGGGCTCGGCCAGGATCTTGACCAGGCCGTCGGTCTTCTGCGCGTTGATGCCGAGGTTGGTCACGTTGCGCGCCGGCACGGTGCCGTAGCTGGTGGTGAACTGCGGAACGACCTGCCCGTTGACCGTGCCCAGCGTCTGCGTCACGTTGCCGGCGGCGGCGCCGACGGCCGAGGGGATGCTGCCGCCGATGACCGCGCCCACCGAGCTCAGCGGCGTGCCCGCGCCGCCGGTGCCCGAGAGCTGACCCATGGCGGCGTTGTTGCCGCCGAAGATGCCCGAGAGGAAGCGGATCATCGAGCCGTCGGCGCTGGCGTAGGCGCGCGAGAAGTCGATGCCGAACTGGTCCATCAGCGACTTGGACACCTCGGCCACCTTGACCTCCAGCATCACCTGGTGCGGCGCGCCCACGCTGAGCATGTTGACGATGCGCGGATTGATGCCCGCCACGTTGGAGCCGCTGCTGCCGCTGCCGCCCACGGCCGCGCCGCGCACGTAGGCGTTGGTGATCTCCAGCACGTGCGCCAGCGCGGCGCTGTCGCTGACGGTGCCCGAGAGCACGATGGAGTCGTAGGCCACGCTCACGCGCACCTCCTTCTCCTGCGGCATGAGTTGCGTCAGCAACGCCTGCAGCGCGCCGGTGTCCATGCTCACGATCACGTCCACCGCCGTGCAGCGCCCCGACTGCTCCAGCAGCACCACGTTGGTGGTGCCCAGCGCCTTGCCCAGTACGTAGACCTCGGTCGGCCCCAGCAGCAGCACGTCGATGTCGGCCACGCCGGGGCGCAGTTGCGCTTCCTCCACCACGGGAGGCGTGCCCGGGGCCGCGGCCGAGGCGGGCGCCGACGGCCGTGGCGCCACGGCGCGCGAGCCCTCCGCATTGCCCAGCAGGATGCGCCGGATCGGGCTGGCCGGCCGGATCACGGTGGACTTGCCCGCGCTCACGTGCACGGGCGGCGCGATCTCCACGCGCGCGCACTGCCCGGGCGCCTCGCCGCGCTGCGGCGCCGCGGTGGCCGCGGCGCTCGCGGCCATGGGCG
>NZ_CALAOH010000193.1 GCF_937926365.1 uncultured Azohydromonas sp.
CTTCGTGCTGTGGGGCTCGAACATGGCGGAGATGCACCCCATCCTGTGGACGCGCGTGACCGACCGGCGCCTGTCCGCGCCGCACGTCAAGGTGGCCACGCTGTCGGTGTACGAGCACCGCTGCTACGACCTCTCCGACCTCACGCTCACCTTCAGGCCGCAGACCGACCTGGCGATCCTCAACTACATCGCCAACTACATCATCCAGAACAAGGCCGTGAATCGCGAGTTCGTGGACCGCCACACGCGCTTCATGATGGGCAACACCGACATTGGCTACGGCCTGCGCCCGGAGCACCCGCTGCAGCAAAAGGCCAAGAACTGGAACAACGCCGGCGGCGGCCAGCCCGCGACCTTCGACGAGTACGCGCGCTTCGTCAGCACCTACACGCTGGACTACACGGCCAAGCTCTCCAACGTGCCGCGCGAGCGGCTGCAGGCGCTGGCGCGGCTGTATGCCGACCCGAAGGTCAAGGTGATGTCCTTCTTCACCATGGGCTTCAACCAGCACACGCGCGGCACCTGGTGCTCGCACCTGCTCTACAACCTGCACCTGCTCACCGGCAAGATCAGCACCCCGGGCAACAGCCCGTTCTCGCTCACCGGCCAGCCCTCGGCCTGCGGCACCGCGCGCGAGGTGGGCACCTTCAGCCACCGGCTGCCCGCGGACATGGTGGTGACCAACCCCAAGCACCGCGCCGAGGCCGAGCACATCTGGCAATGCCCCGAGGGCACCATCCCCGACAAGCCCGGCTACCACGCGGTGCTGCAGAGCCGCATGCTCAAGGACAGCAAGCTCAACGCCTACTGGGTGATGGCCAACAACAACATGCAGGCCGGGCCCAACGTGGTGCAGGAGATCTATCCGGGCTTCCGCAACCCGAACAACTTCGTGGTGGTGTCCGACCCCTATCCCACGGTCTCCACCATGGCCGCCGACCTGATCCTGCCCACGGCGATGTGGGTGGAGAAGGAGGGCGCCTACGGCAACGCCGAGCGCCGCACGCAGTTCTGGCACCAGCTGGTCAAGCCGCCGGGGCAGGCACGCTCGGACCTGTGGCAGATCATGGAGTTCACCAAGCGCTTCCGCATGGAGGAGGTCTGGCCCGCGGAACTGCTGGCGGCCAAGCCCCAGTGGCGCGGCAAGACGCTGCACGACCTGGTGTTCCGCAACGGCGCGGTGGACCGTTTCCCGCTCACCGACATGGAAGCCGGCTACGACAACGACGACGCGCGCTCGGCCGGCTTCTACGTGCAGAAGGGCCTGTTCGAGGAGTACGCCAGCTTCGGCCGCGGCCACGGGCATGACTTGGCGCCCTTCGACACCTACCACAAGGTCACGGGCCTGCGCTGGCCGGTGGTGGACGGCAAGGAGACGCGCTGGCGCTACCGCGAGGGCACCGACCCCTACGTCAAGGCCGGCGAGGGCTTCCGCTTCTACGGCAACCCCGACGGTAAGGCCGTGCTGTGGGCGCTGCCTTACGAGCCCGCGGCGGAGGAGCCCAACAAGGACTTCCCGTACTGGCTGTGCACGGGCCGGGTGCTGGAGCACTGGCACACCGGCACCATGACGCGGCGCGTGCCCGAGCTCTACCGCGCCTTTCCCAACGCCGTGTGCTTCATGCACCCCGAGGACGCGCGCGCCATCGGCGTGCGCCGCGGCGAGATCGTGGAGCTCACGTCCCGGCGCGGCAGCATGCGCACCCGCGTGGAGACGCGCGGTCGCAACAAGCCCCCGCGCGGGCTGGTGTTCGTGCCCTTCTTCGATGCCAGCCAGCTCATCAACAAGGTCACGCTCGACGCCACCTGTCCGATCTCGCTGCAGACGGATTACAAGAAGTGCGCCGTGGCCATCCGCAAGGCCGGCGGGCTGCCGCCGCAAGGAGGCACGGTATGAAGCTCAAGCAAGCCCTCGGGATCGTGCTGGGCCTGGGCGCCGCCGCGGTGGCCGGCGTGGCGCTGGCGGTGGACGTGACCGACCGCATGCGCGGCGCGCCCATCATGGAGACCACCCCGCCGCCGCCGCTGGTCAACTCCGACAACTCCGACATCCGGCGCGCGCGCAACTACGCCATGCAGCCGCCGGTGATCCCGCACAAGATCGACAACTACCAGCTCGACAAGAGCGCCAACCGCTGCATGTTCTGCCATGCGCGCACCCAGACGCAGACCAGCGGCGCGCCCATGATCAGCATCACCCACTTCCAGGACCGGCAGGGCAACCACCTGGCCGAGCTCTCGCCGCGGCGCTACTTCTGCACCCAGTGCCACGTCCCGCAGGCCGACCTCAAGCCGCTGGTGGACAACCGCTTCGTGGACGTGAACGACCTGCTGCGCGCGGAGCAGCAGCGCCAGCAGGGCGGCAGCGGCGCGCCGCGGCGCTGAAAGGGCCGTACACATGCTCAAGGGCCCCATCAACCTGCTGCGCCGCTACTGGAAGGTGCTGCGCATGCCCAGCCGCTACTACAGCCTGGGCTTCCTCACCGTGGGCGGCTTCATCGCCGGCATCATCTTCTGGGGCGGCTTCAATACCGCGCTGGAGGCCACCAACACCGAGAAGTTCTGCACCGGCTGCCACGAAATGCGCGACAACGTCTACCAGGAGCTGCAGGGCACCATCCACTTCACCAACCGCTCCGGCGTGCGCGCCAAGTGCAGCGACTGCCACGTGCCGCACAACTGGACCGACAAGATGGCGCGCAAGATGCAGGCCTCCAAGGAGGTCTGGGGCAAGGTCTTCGGCACCATCGACACGCCGGAGAAGTTCGCCGCCATGCGCCGCACGCTGGCCGAGCACGAGTGGGAGCGGCTCAAGGCCAACAACTCGCTGGAGTGCCGCAACTGCCACCAGTTCGAGTCCATGGACTTCACGCGCCAAAGCCCGCGCGCCACGGCCGCGCACAGCACCGAGCTGGCCAGCGGGCAGAAGACCTGCATCGACTGCCACAAGGGTATCGCGCACAAGCTGCCCGACATGTCCGGCGTGGAGACGGTGCGCTAGGCCCGGCCGCATGCTGCGCGTCATCGACCTGCAGCTCGTGCGCGGCGGCCGGCTGCTGTGCCAGGGCTTCGACCTGGCGCTGCGACCGGGGCAGGCGCTGCTGGTGGAGGGCGCCAACGGCACGGGCAAGACCACGCTGCTGCGCAGCCTGGCCGGGCTGCAGCCGCTGCATGCGCGGCAGCTGCGCTGGCAGGCGCTCAGCGGCGGCGCGGCGCGCGAGGCGATGTGCCAGGAAGCCTGCTACGTCGGCCACCGCGACGGGCTGCACGAGGCGCTCGATGCCGTGCAGAACCTGGACCACCTGCTGCGCCTGGGCGGCGAGGCGCTGGCCGAGTCGCGCATCGAGCAGGCGCTGCAGGGCGCGGGGCTGGACGCGCTGGCGCGCGTGCCGCTGCGCCAGCTGTCGCAGGGCCAGCGCCGGCGCGTGGCGCTCACGCGGCTGGTGCTCACCCGACGGCGGCTGTGGCTGCTCGACGAGCCGCTGACGGCGCTGGACGAGGCTGCGCGGCTGGATTTCACCGTGCGCCTGTCGCTGCACCTGGAGCGCGGCGGCGTGGCCCTCATCAGCACCCATGACTCATGGCCTTCCTCGACACCCTCGTTGACCCGGTTGCACCTGGGCGCCGAAGCCGTACCGGTGGCCTGAGCGCCACCACGGCCGGCACCGCCGCGGCACTGCTCACCAGCCTGCGGCGCGAGCTGCGGCTGCTGCTGCGCGAGCGCTTCGACGCGCTGGCGGCACTGGGCTTCTTCACGCTGGTGCTGGCGCTGCTGCCGCTGGCGCTGGGCGGCGAGGTGCGGCTGCTGCGGCAGGTGGCGCCGGCGGCGGCGTGGACGGCCGCGCTGCTGGCGGTGCTGCTGGGCAGCCTGCGCCTGTTCCAGGCCGACCTGGCCAACGGCGTGCTGGAGCAGCAGTTGCTCGCGCCGGCGCCGCTGGCGGTGCTGGGCGGGCGGTTGCTGGGGCATGGCCTCGCCTGCACGCTGCTGCTGCCGGCCAGCGCCCTGCTGTTGCCGTTCTACGGCCTGGAGCCGGCGCGCTGGCCGGCGCTGGCGCTGTCGCTGCTGCTGGGCCTGCCCACGCTGGTGATGCTGTGCGCGCTGGGCGCGGCGCTGACGCTGGGCTCGCGCGGCGGCGGGATGCTGCTGGCGCTGCTGGTGCTGCCGCTGGCGGTGCCGGTGCTGCTGTTGGGCATCGGCACGGCGCAGGGCGAGCCGGCCGCGCCCTGGCTGCTGGGCGCGCTGCTGGCCGCGGCGCTGGCGCTGCTGCCCTGGGCCACGCTGGCGGCCCTGCGCATGGGCCTGGATTGAGCAGGAGGAGCACACCGCATGAGCATGCCTTCCGCCTCCCTGCCAAGCACCCGTGGCGCGGTGCCGGCCTGGGCACCGTGGCGCCGCCTGGCCTCGCCACCCGCGTTCGAATCCTGGGTGGCGCGCTGGTGGGGACCGCTGGCGCTGCTGGGGCTGCCGCCCGCGCTGCTGGGGCTGTGGCTCGCGTTCTTCGTCACGCCGGCCGACGCGAGGCAGGGCGAGTCGGTGCGGCTGCTGGCGCTGCACGTGGCCTCGGCGTGGATGTCGCTGTGGCTCTATGCGGTGATGGCCTTCTGGTCCGCCGTGGCGCTGGTGTGGCGCGGCCGGGTGGCCTCGGCGCTGGCGCAGGGCCTGGCGCCCACGGGCGCGCTGTTCTGCGCCCTGGCGCTGCTCAGCGGCGCGCTGTGGGGACGGCCCACCTGGGGCACCTGGTGGGCCTGGGACGCGCGGCTGGCCTCGCAACTGCTGCTGCTGTTCCTGTACCTGGGCGTGATCGCGCTGCGCGCGGCCTTCGACGACGAGCGGCGCGCGGCGCGGCTGGCCGCGCTGCTGGCGCTGGTGGGCGCGGTGAACCTGCCCGTCATCTGGTTCTCGGTGCACTGGTGGAACACGCTGCACCAGGGCGCCACGCTCACGCCGCGCGGCGCGGCCATGGAGCCCAGCCAGCTGGCCGCACTGGTGTGCATGACGCTGGCCGCCTGGGCCTACGCCGCGGCCATGGCGCTGCTGCGCGCGCGCTGCATCCTGGCCGAGCAGCGCGCCGCGCCCCCGAGGCCGCGGCCGACCGTGGGGGCGTGGCGATGAGCATCGACTGGGCATTGCTGTGGGACATGGGCGGCTACGGGGCCTATGTCTGGACCGGCTGGGGCGTGGCGCTGCTGGCGCTGGGCGGCGAGTTCTTCGCCTTGTGGCGGCGCAGCCGGCGCCTGCCGCCACCGGGCGCGGCGGCGTTGCGGGAGGGCCGTCCGGCGCCCGGACAGCCGCGGGAGCCGCGCCAATGACGCCGCGCCGGCGTCGCGCGGCCGCCGTGGCCGCCGTGGTGGGACTGCTGGCACTGGCCGTGGCGCTGGTGCTCGGCGCGCTGCGGCAGAACCTGAACTTCTTCCTCGGCCCCGGCGAGTTGCTGCAGCAGCGGCCCGATCCGCAGCAGCGCCTGCGCCTGGGCGGCGTGGTGGAGTCGGGCTCGATACGGCGCGAGCCCGGCAGCATGACGGTGCACTTCGTGGTGGCCGACGGCGCGGGCCGCGTGCCGGTGCGCTACAGCGGGCTGCTGCCCGACCTGTTCGGCGAAGGGCAGGGCGTGGTGGCGGGCGGGCGGCTGGGCAGCGACGGCGTGTTCGATGCGCACGAGGTGCTGGCCAAGCATGACGAGAACTACAGGCCGCCCGTCGGGGAATCCCGGCCGGCATGGGTGAAGCCGTGATCCCGGAGCTGGCGCACTTCGCCGCCATCCTGGCGCTGTGGATCGCGCTGCTGCAGGCGCTGCTGCCGCTGCGTGCGCTGGCGCGCGGCACGGTGGCTCCCGTGGTGCTTGCCTCGGACGGCGGCGCTGCGCTGGCCGCGGGCACGTCCCCCGAGGGCGAGGCCGCAGTGCAAACGCAACCGCTCCTGCGCCTGGCGCGCCGCTGCGCGGCGGCGAGCTGCGTGCTGCTGGCGCTGTCGCTGCTGGGCCTGGCCTGGAGCTTCGTCGCGCTGGACTTCTCCGTGCGCTACGTGGCCGAGCATGCCCACTCCACGCTGCCGCTGGCCTACCGCATCGCCGCCGTGTGGGGCAGCCACGAGGGCTCGATGCTGCTGTGGCTGCTGGTGCTGGCGCTGTGGGGCGCGGCGGTGGCGCGCTTCAGCCACGGCCTGCCCGAAGGCTTCGCGCTGCGGCTGCTGGGCGCCATGGGCCTGCTGGTGGCTGCCTTCGGCCTCTACGTGTTGCTGGCCTCGTCCCCCTTCACGCGGCTGGTGCCGCCGCCGCCCGATGGCGCGGACCTCAACGCGCTGCTGCAGGACCCGGCCATGGTGCTGCACCCACCGGCGCTGTACCTGGGCTACGTGGGCTTCGCCGTGCCCTTCGCCTTCGCGCTGGCGGTGCTGTGGGAGCGCGAGCTGCGCCCCGAATGGGCACGCTGGCTGCGGCCCTGGGTGCTGACGAGCTGGGCCCTGCTGAGCCTGGGCATCGGCCTGGGCAGCGCCTGGGCCTACTACGTCCTGGGCTGGGGTGGCTGGTGGTTCTGGGACCCGGTGGAGAACGCCGCGCTGCTGCCCTGGCTCGTCGGCACGGCGCTGCTGCACGTGCTGGCGCTGGCACAGCGCCGCGGCGGGCAGACGGGCGCGGTGCTGCTGCTGTGCATCGCCGGCTTCGCGCTGGCGCTCATCGGGACCTTCATCGTGCGCTCGGGCGTGGTGACCTCGGTGCACGCCTTCGCCACCGACCCGCGGCGCGGCCTGTTCATCCTGGCGCTGATCGTTGTCCTGGTCGGCGGGGCGCTGATGCTGTGGGCGCTGCGCCCGCCGCGCGGCTCGGCCGCGGCGGCGCACGCGCCGCTGTCGCGCGAGACGCTGTTGCTGCTGAACCTGCTGCTGATGGCGGTGGCCGCGGCCTCGGTGCTGCTGGCCACGCTGTACCCGATGGCGCTGGAGGCCGCGGGTGGTGCGCGCATCTCGGTGGGCGCGCCGTACTTCGAGGCCGTGATGGTCCCGCTGCTGGCGCCCGCGGTGTTCCTGATGGGCGCGGCGCCTTTTGCCGCCTGGGGGCGCACCGAGGCGTTGCCGCTGGCGCGCCGGCTGCGCTGGGCGGCGGCGGCCAGCGCGCTGGCCGCCCTGGCCGCGATGGCGCTGCTGGGCCACTGGAGCCCGCTGTTCGGCCTGGGGCTGTGGCTGGCAGGCTGGGTCTTCGCCACCACGCTGCAACAGGTGCTGCGCCAGCCGCGCGCGGGCCGCGCCGCCTGGGGTATGCGGCTGGCGCACCTGGGCGTAGGCGTGTTCGTGCTGGGCGTGTGCGCGGTCAAGGGTCTGGAGATCGAGCGCGAGTTGCCCATGGCCGTGGGCGAGAGCGCCACGCTGGGCCCGTACCGCGTGGAATTGCAAGCGGTGCAGCCGCTGCAGGGCGTGAACCATGATGGCGTGCAGGCCCGCGTGGCGGTGTGGCGCGGGGACGGCACGCCGGTGGCGCAGCTGGCGCCCCAGCGCCGCGCCTTCCGTGCCCAGGACCAGACCCTGGCCGTGCCAGCCATAGACCGCGGCCCCTGGCGCGACCTCTACGTGGCGCTGGGCGACCCGCTGGGGGCCGGCCGCTGGGCGTTGCGGTTGCAACTCAAACCGATGGTGAACTGGATCTGGGCTGGCGTGCTGCTGATGGCGCTGGGCGGCGCGCTGTCGGCACTGGACCGCCAGCGGCGTTCGCGTGCCGAACCGGTCCGAGGCGGGGCGCCGGCCGCGCGACGCCGGCCTTCGTGATCCGCCAGTCAGAGGGAGCTTCCATGGCCGTACCGTCACCCGTCCGCCACCGGCGCGAGCCGACCCCCGCGGGAGCGGCCGGCCGCTGGCGCGCGCTGCTGCCGCTGGCCCTGCTGCTGGCGCTGGTGCTGCTGCTGGCGCACGGCCTGCAGCGCGACCCGCGCGCACTGCCTTCGGCGCTGGTGGGCCAGCCCGCGCCGGCCTTCGAGCTGCCCAGGCTGGAGGCGCCCGATGAGCTGCTGGCCAGCAGCGCGCTGCAGGGCCGGCCCTGGGTGCTCAACGTCTGGGCCTCGTGGTGCGGACCCTGCCGGGAGGAGCTGCCGCAGTTGCAGCAGCTCGCCGTGCGCGGAGTGACGGTGATCGGCCTCAACTACAAGGACCAGCCCGCGGCGGCGCGCGACTGGCTGCGCGGCGCCGGCAGTGCTCCCTTCGAGACCAACGTGCAGGACGCCGACGGCCGCGCCGCGCTGGACTGGGGCGTCAGCGGCGTGCCGGAGACCTTCGTGATCGACGCCCAGGGCATCGTGCGCTGGCGCTTTGCCGGAGCGCTCACGCCGCAGGTGCTGCAACGGGAGTTCTGGCCGCTGTGGAAGGGGCTGCAGCGGTGAGGCGCGCCATCGTGCTCGCCTGCGCGGCGCTGGCCTCGGGTCTGACCGGCGCGGCGCCCTTGCCGGCCGAGCAGGAGGCGCGCGCGCACCGCCTGGCGCAGTCGCTGCGCTGCCCGGTGTGCCAGAACCAGACCCTGGCCGAGTCCAACGCCCCGGTGGCGCTGGACCTGCGCGAGCAGATCCAGGCGCAGGTCGCGGCCGGGCGCAGCGACGACGAGGTGCGGGCCTTCATGGTCCAGCGCTTCGGCGACTTCGTGCTCTACGAGCCGCCGCGCACGCCGCAGACGCTGCTGCTATGGCTCGGCCCCTTCATCCTGCTGGGCGGCGGGGGGCTGGTGCTGTGGCGGCGCCTGCGCCCCGGGGCCGCAGCCGTTGGGCCGGACCGCGAGGCCGCGCAGGACCAGGCCGAGCGGGCCGGGGAGGGCGCCTGATGTCGCCGCTGCTGGGTTTCTGGCTGGCCGCGGGCGTGCTGGGCGTGGTGGTCATGCTGCTGGTGCTGCAGCCCGTGGCGGGACGGGCTGGGCGCTGGGGGCCGCGCGCGCTGGCGGCGCTGCTGCTGCCGCTGGCGGCCGTGCTGAGCTATGCGCGGCTGGGGGCGCCACAGGCCATCGGCCGCGACGCGGCGCCGCCGCACCGCTTGGCCGAGGCCGACATGGAGGGCATGGTGCAGCGCCTGTCCACGCGGCTGCTGGCGCAGCCCGAGGACCTTCCCGGCTGGTTCACGCTGGCGCGCTCGCTGGAAGTGCTGGAACGCTGGGACGAGGCCGCCGCCGCTTGGCGCCAGGCGTTGCAGTTGGCGCCCGAGGACGCGGACCTGCTGGCCGACGCGGCCGACGCCATTGCCACCGTGCAGCGCGGCTCGCTGGAGGGCGAGCCCATGGTGCTGGTGGCACGGGCGTTGGAGGCGGACCCGAAGCATCCCAAGGCCCTGGCCCTGGCCGCCACGGCGGCGCAGCGCGCCGGCCGGCGCGACGAAGCGGTGACGCTGTGGGAACGGCTGCTGGCGCTGATGCCGGCCGACGCGGAGGCCGCGCAGCGGGTGCGCGAGAGCCTGGAGCAGGCGCGGGGACTGCAGCCTTGAAGCGCCGCAGCCCCGAGGCGCCTGTCGCTCAGTTTCAGTACTCCTCGGCCGACCCCTTGTAGACGCGGCCCGTGTGGCTGTTCTCGCCCGGGTCGAGGCGGCGCACGCCGTCCAGGTCGTTGAAGATCCAGCGATCGCTGCGCATCGCGCGGTCGCGGTCGGCAGCCACTTCCGCGCGGCTGGCCGGGCCGGAGGAGGTACTGCCGTCATAGGCACGGCCGGCGGCACCGCTGCCGGTGGTCATGGCGCTGCTGCCGCTGTCGTAGGTCGT
The DNA here is from genome assembly GCF_937926365.1 of uncultured Azohydromonas sp. Lineage (GTDB taxonomy): Bacteria > Pseudomonadota > Gammaproteobacteria > Burkholderiales > Burkholderiaceae_C > Azohydromonas. The sequence continues at coordinate 9,717 of NZ_CALAOH010000193.1, forward strand.
GGTGGTGCCCTGCGCACCGCTGCCCATCGTGCCGCTGCCGGTGGCCTGGGCGTTGCTGCCGCTGCCGTAGGTCGTGGTGCTGCCCTGGGTGCTGTCGGTCGTGGCGCCGCTGCCCGTGGTCGCGCCCATCGTGTCGCTGCTGCCCGCGGTACCGTCCAGCGTGCCGCTGCCGGTGGTGGCGCCTTGCGTGCCGGTGGCGACGTCGCCTGCCATGCCGTCGGAGGTGCCGCTGCCCATGCCGCGCTGTGCCGCGTCACGGCCGCTGTTGCCGCTGTCGTAGCTCTGGCTGCTGCGGTCGATGCTGCTGCCGGCCGTCGCGCTGGCGTCGTCCTGGGCGATGCCCGAGCCCGTCATGCCCGCGGCGGGGGTGGCCGATATGCCGGTCGCACTGGACGAGCCCATGCCCTGGCTCTGTGCCATGACGGCGGTGGAGCCGAGAGCGGCGGCGATCAGGGCGGTGAGAACGGATTTCTTCATGGTCTTGCTCCTTCTTGGGTCAGCCCGTCCTGCGTGGCGCCGGTGAACCGCGGCTCCACACGTCCCAACACCTGCGCCAGGCAGGCCGTGGACGGGCAGTGATCTCAAAGGGCAAACGACGGGCCCCGCCCCGCCGGCAGGCCGACGAAAGGCTTCAGGACCGGCGCCAGAAATCGCGGTGCAGCGCCGCGATTTCCTCCCGCAGTTCGGGAACCGGGCCCATGACGGCGATGGGCTTCTGGCCGCGGGCGAAGACCTCGCGGCAGGGCAGGTCCAGGGTGGGGTTCTCGGGATGCGCGCCGGTGAGTTGCAACAACTCGCGCTCGCTCAGGCCGTAGAGCAGGCCGCCGATGTGGGCCCAGTACTGCGTGCCGGCGCACATGGCGCAGGGCTCCACGGTGGTGACCAGGGTGCAGCGCCAGAGGAAATCGGGGTCGAAGCGCTCGGCCGCTTCGCGCGCGAGCACGGCCTCGGCGTGGTTGACGCTGTCCACGTTGCCTTGCTCCATCAGCACCGTGCCATCGGGCGCCGCCAGCAGCGCGCCGAAGGGGTGGTGGCCGCGCGCCAGCGCATGCCGGGCGATGCCGTTGGCGCGGCGCAGGAGCGAGAGGGCCAGGTCGGGGGCGAGGGCGTGCGGCATGGGCGGATTCTGCGCAGGGCGCACGCCGTTGCCTGCATCAACCTTGCCCGCGATGCGCCCAGGCCGTCGTGCGCTTCTCCACCACGGCGAAGAACTCGTACATCACCATGGCCATGAGGCCCACGGCCAGCAGGCCGGCGAAGGCCAGGCCCATCTGCATCGAGCTGCCCGCCGATACCAGCAGGTAGCCGATGCCCTCGTTGGCCGCGGTCATCTCGCTCACCGTGGTGCCCACGAAGGCCAGCGTGATCGCCACCTTCAGCGAGCCGTAGAAGTAGGGCAGCGAACGCGGCAGGCCCACCTTGATCAGCACGTCGCGGCGCTTGGCGCCCAGCACGCGCAGCACGTCCTCCAGCTCGGGCTCCAGCGTCGCCAGCCCGGTGGCGATGTTGACCATGATCGGGAAGAAGCTGATCAGGAAGGCCGTGAGCACCGCCGGCCCCACGCCGATGCCGAACCACACCACCAGGATCGGCACGAAGGCCGCCTTGGGCAGCGCGTTGAAGCCCGTCATCAGCGGGTACATCGCGTTGTAGGCCAGCTTGGAGCTGCCCATGAGCGCGCCCAGCAGCACACCCACCACGATGGCGATGGCAAAGCCCACCATCGTCACCCAGAAGGTGCGCCAGGCGTGCGAGAGGATGGCGGCATGGTGCTCCCACGCCTGCTGCGCGATGCGCAGCGGGCTGGGGAAGACGAATTCGCTCACGTCGAAAGCCGTGCACAGCAGCTGCCACAGCAGCACCGTGGCGGCCAGCAGCAGCCAGGGCGCGGCGGCCTGGAGTTTCTTGTCCATCTCGAATCAACTTCTTGCTTGTTGGTGAGGTGTTCCGTTCGTCCTGATGCTTCGATACCTCAGCACAGGGCGCGCCCTGCGGGCGCGTCGAAGGATGAACGGCCCTCGCCGTGGTGCCGCCATCGCAGCCTGTCGGACTCGTACTTCGATGCGCCATAGGCGCACCCTGCCCTGAGGTATCGAAGGGGCAGTACGAACGGAACGTCGGGCCCGAGTGAACTTGGGGTCCGCTCAAGCTCGCGTAGTCGCTCACTGCGCCAGCGCCACGCCGCTCTTGCGCATGGCGCCAATGTGCCCGCGCAGCTCGTGCACGATGTCGGTGAAGGCCGGCGTGTAGGTCACTTCCAGGTCGCGCGGGCGCGGCAGCTCGATCTCGCGCCGCACCACGAAGCGGCCCGGGCTCTTGCTCATCACGTACACCGTGTCGGCCAGGAACACGCTCTCGCGCAGGTCGTGCGTGACCAGGATCACGTTGAAGCCGCGCGCGGCCTGCAGGTCGCGCAGCGTGCACCACAGCTCCTCGCGCGTGAACGCGTCCAGCGCGCCGAAGGGCTCGTCCAGCAGCAGCATGCGCGGCTCGTGGATGAGCGCGCGGCAGATGCTGGCGCGCTGCTGCATGCCTCCAGACAGTTGCCAAGGAAACTTGTCCTCGTAACCCGAGAGACCCACGCCCGCCAGCAGCGCACGCGCCTTTTCCACGTACTCGGCGCGCTTGGCGCGGAAGCTGGAACGCCAGGGCTCCACGATCTCCAGCGGCAGCAGCACGTTCTCCAGCGTGGTGCGCCAGGGCAGCAGGCTCGGCGCCTGGAAGGCCATGCCGGTGATCTTCAGCGGCCCGGTCACCTCCTGGCCGTCGATGACCACCGTGCCCTTGCTGGGCCGGCGCAAGCCCGTGGCCAGCTTCATGAAGGTGCTCTTGCCGCAACCCGAGGGGCCGACGATGGCGATGAACTCGCCCTGGCGCGCCTGCAGCGAGATGTCCTCGACCGCGTACTGGCCCTGGGCCAGCAGCGTGTCGTTGTAGGCGAGCCAGACCTGGTGGAAATCGACGAAGGGCTTCACTTCTTGACCGCGGCGAAGATGTTGCGCTCGACCGCCGGCGGCAGGAAGCCGCCGTTCCACACCGCCGTGGCGTTGACGCGCTCCTTGGTGGCGTACGCATCCGAAACCTGGCTGGCCATCAGCGTCAGGCGCGCCGGGTTGATGTCGCCGAAGCCCTCGGCCTTGGCATCGGGCGTGAGCACCGTATGGTCCATCGCCAGCTTGAGCCGGCGCAGCTCCAGCGCCTCGTTGATGATGCCGTCGCGCTGCTTGACGAAGCCGATGGCCGCCTGCGGATCGGCGATCACGTCCTTGACGCCGCGCGTGAAGGCGCGCAGGAAGGCTTTGACGGCCTCGGGATTCTTCTTCAGGAACTCCTCGCCCGCGATGATCGCGTTGCCGTAGAGCTTCACGCCATGGGTGGCGTAGGGAAGGATCACGACGTCCTCGGTCTTGACGCCGCGCGCTTCCAGGTTCAGCAGCGAGGTGAAGCTGAAGCCGGTGATGGCGTCGATGTCGCCGCGCACCAGCATCGTCTCGCGCAGCGGCGGATCCATGCTGGTCCAGGCCACGCTCTGCACCTGATTGGCCTTGGCGAAGATCGGCCAGCCACGGCGTCCCGCATCGAAGACCGGGGCTCCGAGCTTCTTGTTGCTGAGGTCCGCCGGTGCCTTGATGCCGCTCTTCCTGAGCGCCAGCACCGCGGCGGGCGTGTTGTTGTAGACCATCATCACCGCCACCGGCTTGTTCGGCGCCGTGGGGTTGTTGGCGTGGAACTCCATCAGCGCCGCGAGGTCGGCGAAGCCCATGTCGTAGCTGCCCGAGGCCACGCGCGTGACGGCGCCCCCCGAGCCGTTGCCCGCGTCCACGCTGACGTTGAGCTTCTCGGCCTTGAAATAGCCCTTGGCGGCCGGGGTCAGGAACAGGGCCGCGGGGCCCTCGAAACGCCAGTCGAGCTGGAAGCGGAGGTCGCGCTCCTGCGCCATCGCCGGAACGGCAACGGCAGCGGCCAGGGCCGCACCGGCCAGGCGGGACAGGAGGAAGCGGCGGGAGAAGGTCGGGATCATGGGGGCTCCGGTATGCGATCGTGTATGCAATCGCATGATCCGTGCCATTGGCCGTGCGCGGCCGCTCCCGGGTGCGCGGGGCGTGCATGCCCCGGCGCGGTCCGCCGCGCACCAGGGCGGGCCGCTTCGGGCCCCAGTCTGGTGCGCGCGCGACGATCAGGCCAGCAGGTCGTACAGGCTGCGCGCCACCACCTTGGTGGCGCGGCGCAAGTCTTCCAGCTCCAGGCGCTCGTCGTTGCGCTTGGCGTGGCTCTCCAGCACGGTGCGCGGGCCGGCACCGTAGATCACGGCCGGAATGCCATGCTCGCAGTACAGCCGCACGTCGGTGTAGAGCGGCGTGCCCGAAGTCGGGATTTCTTCACCGAACACCGCGCTGCCGTGGCGCTGCAGCGCCTGCACCAGCGGCGCGTTGCCCGGCAGCGGCTGCAGCGCGCGCGCCAGCAGGATGCGGCGGATGTCCACGCTGATGCCCGGGAAGCGCTCGGCGGCCGTCTCGATCACGCGGCGGATGTCGGCCTCGACCTGCACCGGGTCCTCCTCGGGGATCATGCGGCGGTCCAGCTTGAGCACCACCTTGCCCGGCACCACGTTGGTGTTGGTGCCGCCCTCGATGCGGCCCACGTTGAGGTACGGGTGCTCGATGCCCGGCACCTTGGAGCGGACCTGCTTGTAGAGCCGGTTCTGCTCGTACAGCGCGTTGAGGATCACCACCGCGCCCTGCAGCGCGTCCACGCCGGTGTCGGGAATGGCGGCGTGCGCCATCTTGCCGTGCACCGTCACTTCCATCTGCAGGCAACCGTTGTGTGCCGTAACCACCTGGTAGCTGAAGCCCGCGGCCAGCGCCAGATCGGGCCTGGTCAGGCCGTTCTTCAGCAGCCAGCCCGGGCCCAGCTCGCCGCCGAACTCCTCGTCGTAGGTGAAGTGCAGCTCCACGCCGCCCTTGAGCTGGGCGCCCAGCGCCTCCAGCGCGCGCACGGCGAAGGTGAAGGTGGCGAAGTCGCTCTTGCTGACGGCGGCGGCGCGGCCGTAGAGCTTGCCGTCCTCGATCTCGCCGCCGTAGGGGTCGTGCGTCCAGCCTTCGCCGGGCGGCACCACGTCGCCGTGGGCGTTGAGCGCCACGGTGCGCCCGCCGTCGCCGTAGCGGCGGCGCACGATGAGGTTGGTGATGCTCTCCAGGCCGCCGGCCTTCACCTCTTCGGCGGGCACGGCGTGCTTCTCGGCATGGAAGCCGAATTCCTCCAGCAGCGCCGCGGTGCGCTCGGCGTGCGGGGCGTTGTTGCCCGGCGGCGTGTCGGTGGGCACGCGCACCATCTCCTGCAGGAAGCCGACTTCGGCGTCGAAGTGGGCGTCGATCCAGGCGTCGAGCTGGTCGTAAGGGGTAGTCATGGTTGTCTCTTTCACGAGTTCATCGCGGTGAACCAAGTCGCGCAGGCCGTCAGTCGCTATGCCGTCATCCCGGCGAAAGCCGGGATCCACGCGCACCAGGGTGGTGGCATGGCCACCTTGGGCACATGCCGGCGCCGGCCAGCGCGGCATGGCAGCGTTCGTGGATTCCGGCTTTCGCCGGAATGACGACATTTCTTCTGGCGGCCGGGCTCACTGCAGTTGCGACAGCAAGTTGTTGAACGCCTGCACGCACAGCTCCGCGTCGTCGCTGGTGATGGTTTCCAGCGGGTTGTGGCTGATGCCGGCATTGCCGCCGCGCAGGAACAGCATCGCCTGCGGCATGGCCTCGTGCAGCTTCATCGCGTCGTGCCCCGCGCCGCTGGGCATGCGGAACACCGGCAGGCCCAGCGCCTGCACGGCCTGCTCCCAGCGCCGCTGCCATTCGGGCGCGCTGGGCGCGGCCGCCGCGCGCATGGTCTCTTCCAGCTTCAGGCTCACGCCGCGGCGCTCGCAGATGCGCTGCGCCTCGGCGCGCACGTCCGCCAGGCAGGCGTCGCGCACCTCGTTGGTGGTGGCGCGGATGTCCAGGCTGAAGCGGCAGCGCCCCGGCACCACGTTGATGGAGCCGTTGGGCACCTCCAGCATGCCCACCGTGCCCACCAGGTCCGGCACCTGCGCCGCGCGCTGCTCCAGGTACAGCACCAGCTCCGCCACCGCCGCGGCCGCGTCGCGCCGCTGGCCCATGGGCGTGGTGCCGGCATGGCTAGCCTGGCCGATGACCTCGCCCATGAGGCGCACGCTGCCGTTGATGGAAGTGACCACGCCCAGCGGCAGGTCCAGCGCGTCCAGCACCGGGCCCTGCTCGATGTGGACCTCGACGAAGCCGAGGTAGTCGGCGGGGTTGCGCCGCAGCGACGCGATGTCCTCGATGGACAGCCCGGCGTCCCGCATGGCCTGGCGCATGGAGATGCCCTGGGCATCGACCTGGTCCAGCCAGCCCCTGTCGAACTGCCCGATGAGCGCGCCCGAGCCCAGGAAGGTGGCCTTGTAGCGCTGGCCTTCCTCTTCCGCGAAGCCCACGACCTCGATGCCGAAGGGCAGCCGCTTGCCCGCGAGCTTCAGTTGCCGCACGCAGGCCATGGGCACCAGGATGCCCAGCCGCCCGTCGTACTTGCCGCCGTTGCGCACCGTGTCGTAGTGGCTGCCGGTGAGCAGCCGCTTCGCGCCCGGGTCGCTGCCGTGGTAGACGCCCACCACGTTGCCCACGGCGTCGATGCGCACCTCGTCGAAGCCGCAGCCCTCGCGCATCCACTCCGCCAGGCGCGCGGCGCAGGCGCGGTGCGCGTCGCTGAGGTAGGTCACGGTCAGGGCGTCCTCGGCCTCGCTGTACTCGGCCAGCGCCTCGGCCCAGTCCCAGACGAGGTTGCCCATCTTCGGCGTGAAGCCGAACTTGTCGTTGAGCCGGATCTCCGCGATGCGGTGGATGTTGCGCATGCACTCGGCCAGCTCGAAGTCCGGGTGGTTCGCCAGCCGCCGCTCGAAGGTCTCGATGATCTGGCGCCGGTTCAGCCCCGTGCCGCGCGGCCCGCGCACGGCCAGGATGAAGGGCCAGCCGAACTTGGCGTTGTAGTCGGCGTTAAGCCGCTGCAGCTTCTCGAACTCCTGCGGCGTGCAGTCGGTCAGGCCCGCCTTGCCCTGCTCGTGGGTGGACTCGGCCGTGAGCGACTTGGCCACCATGGCCTTGCCCGCCAGCTCCGGGTGGGCGCGGATGAGCGCCAGCTGCGCCTCGCGCCCGGCCTCCTGCAGCACCTCCACCAGCGTGCGCTTCAAATGCGCCAGGCTCGCGAAAGGCCGCCGGTGCCAGGCTTTTTCGGCGATCCAGGGCGAATGCTCGTAAGTGCCGTCCAGCAGCGCCGTGAACTGCTGCTGCGAGGCGGCGTTGAGTTCTTCCAGTGTCAGCATGCTCACTCCCACGTGAAGGCCTTGGCCGCATCGAAGGGATGCTCCTGCTTCCAGTGCCGCGCGATGTCGATGCGCCGAGCGACCCACACCCCCGTGTGCTTCTGCACGTGGTCCAGGAAGCGCTGCAGCGCGCGCATGCGCCCGGGGCGCCCCAGCAGCCGGCAGTGCATGCCGATGCTCATCATCGCGGGGCGCTCGTCGCCTTCGGCGTAGTGCACGTCGAAGGCGTCGCGCAGGTACTCGAAGAACTCATCGCCGTGGCTGAAGCCCTGCGGCAGCGCGAAGCGCATGTCGTTGCAGTCCAGCGTGTAGGGCACCACCAGCTGCGGCGCCAGGCTGCCGTCGGTTTTCCTGACCTGCAGCCAGAAGGGCAGGTCGTCGCCGTAGTAGTCGCTGTCGTACTCGAAGCCGCCGTAGTCCGCGACCAGGCGCCGGGTGTTGGGGCTGTCGCGGCCGGTGTACCAGCCCAGGGCGCGCTGCCCGGTGAGCTGCTCGATGGCCTGCATGCCCAGGTGCATGTGCTCGCGCTCGGTGGCCTCGTCCGTGTTCTGGTAGTGGATCCAGCGCCAGCCGTGGCAGGCGATCTCGTGGCCCAGTTCCACGAAGGCGGCCGTCACGTCGGGGCAGCGCTGCAGCGCCATGCCCACGCCGAAGACCGTCAGCGGCAGGCCGCGGCGCTCGAACTCGCGCAGGATGCGCCACACGCCCACGCGCGAGCCGTACTCGTAGATGCCCTCCATGGAGAGGTGCCGCGCGGAATAGGCCGCGGGGTTGAACATCTCGGAGAGGAACTGCTCGCTGCCGGCGTCGCCGTGCAGCACCGAGTTCTCGCCACCCTCCTCGAAGTTGAGCACGAACTGCACGGCCACGCGGGCACGGTTGGGCCAGTTGGCGTAGGGAACGTTGCGGCCGTAACCGGCCAGGTCGCGGGGGTAGCGGTTCGTGGTCATGTCTCGTACTGCCTTTGGTGAGGGATGTTCATGCCCGCCGGCGTGCGGCGTGGCGTCGTTACTCCAGCGGTTGCAGCGCCAGCGCCAGGTCGCTGGCGCGCGGGTTCAGCCGCAGGTTGCGCTCGACGTTGCCCAGGTGCTGTTCCACCAGCTTCACGGCCGCGCGCGCGTCGCGGCGCTCCAGCGCGTCCACGATGGCTACGTGCTCCTGCTGCGAGTGCTCGGCCGAGTGCGAGCTCTGGTACATCAGGCTGATGAGGGAACTGCGCGAGAGCAGGTCCGTGAGCATCTGCGCCAGCACCTCGTTGCCCAGCATGCGCGCCAGCACGACATGGAAGTCCGCCAGCAGCCGCGTGCGCCCGGGCACGTCGGTGCGCGTGACGGCCGCGCGCTCGGACTTGAGATGCGCGCGCAGCTCGGCGACCTGCCCATCGGTGATGCGCGTGCACAGCTGCTTGAGCATCGCCGACTCCAGCATCTTGCGCACCTCGAACACCTGGCGCGCCTCGTCCACGCTGGGCTGCGCGACGAAGGCGCCGCGCGCGGGCTCCAGCGTCACCAGGCGGTCGCGGCTGAGCTGGTTGAGCGCCTGGCGCACCAGCGTGCGCGAGACCTTGAAGATGTCGGCGATCTGCTGCTCGGCGAGCTTGGTGCCGGGCATGAGCCGCCGCTCCACGATCGCCGTGGTGATGGCCTCGGCAATGCGCTGCGTGGCGCTGAGCTCGCCCATGCGGGCAGCGGTCGAGGGCGCCTTGGCCGGGGCGGCGGGGGCGACGAGCTGAAGCGAACTGCGGCTGCGGGGCATGGCGTCGGGCAGAAGATGGAGTTGTTACAGGCTTGGGAGCATGCCTGAGGCATCGAATGCTTGGAACGGTACGCCAAAGTGTATACAGTTTGGCGTGCATTGTGGACATGCAAACCCGCATGCCCGCGTTGTGCACCGCGCGGCGCCGCAAGCGCGCCGGCGCGGTGCGCGGCGCACCAGGACGGGCCTTGACCGGCCCGCGGCCCTTTCAACTCATCAGGACTTGGGAATCATGGGAAGACTCAGCACCCACGTGCTCGACACCGCCAACGGCTGCCCGGCCGCGGGCATGCAGGTGAGGCTCCTGCGCCTGCAGGCCGACGGCTCCGCGCAGGAACTGCGCCGTCTCACGCTCAACGATGACGGCCGCACCGACGGCGGCCCGCTGCTCGAAGGCGAGGCCCTGCAGCGCGGGCGCTACCGCCTGGTGTTCTCGGTGGCGCCGTACTTCCGCGCACGCGGCACGGCCATGCCCGAGGTGCCTTTCGTGGACGAGGTGCCGCTGGACTTCGGCATCGACGATCCCGGCGCCCACTACCACGTGCCGCTGCTGGTGAGCCCCTGGAGCTTCAGCACCTACCGGGGCTCCTGAGGCGCGGCCCGGTCCGCCCTGGGCCTTGACCGGCCCGGGACCGGCCGGTGGAAGGGCTCGGCCCGAGGCGGGAATCCATCGCGGGCCGCCGCGCGTCATCCGATCGGGGCAAGGCCGCGTGCGCCGCTGGTGCAGGCCTTGCGTGAAAGGTGGCTTTTCAATGGGGGAAGTCATGAGCCAACGTCGCCGTGTCGCAGTGGCCGCCGCGCTGCTGTGGAGCCTGCAAGCCGTGGTCGCGCACGCCGCCTGGCCGCAGAAGCCGGTGCGCATCGTCGTCACCTTTGCCGCCGGCGGTGCCAGCGACATCGTGGCGCGCGCCATCGCCGACCCCCTGGCGCGCGCGCTGGGGCAGCCGGTGGTGGTGGACAACAAGCCCGGTGCCGGCGGCACCATCGGCGGCGCGGAGGTGGCGCGCGCGCCGGCCGACGGCTACACGCTCATGCTCTCCAACTCCACGCCGCTGTCCATCGGCCCCTGGACCGTGCCGCGCCAGCCCTACGACCCCGTCAAGCAGTTCACGCATGTGGCGATGCTGGGCGTGGCGCCGGTGCTGTTCATGGCCAACCCCAAGAGCGGGCCGGCCACGCTCAAGGACCTGCCCAAGGCCGCCGCGGCGCCGGGCACCACCTTCGGCAGCGGCGGCCCGGGCTCCATCGGCCACATCGTGGGCGAGATGACCAAGAGCGCGATGAAGCTGCAGATGACGCACGTGCCCTACCGCGGCGGCGCGCCCATGACCACGGACCTCATCGCCGGCACCATCCCGCTGGGCATCGACGTCATCACCGCCTTCGTGCCCATGGTCAAGGCCGGGCAGATCCGCGGCCTGGCCGTGACCACGCGCGAGCGCTCGCCGCTGCTGCCCGAGGTGCCCACGGTGGTCGAGCTGGGCCTGCCGCAGCTGGTGGCGGAGAACTACTTCGGCGTCTCCGGCCCGGCCGGCCTGCCCAAGGACGTGGTGGACAAGCTCTCCAAGGCGCTGGCTGACATCGTGGACGACCCCACGACCGTCAAGCGCTTCACGGAGCTGGGCGTCACGCCCATGAAGCTCGGCCCCGAAGCCTTCGCCGCCTTCGTCGCCAAACAGGTGGCCGACTGGGCGCCCGCCATCAAGGCCGCCGACCTCAAGCCCTGAACCTGAGTCCCAACCATCATGCTGTATACAAACGGCCCGTTTCAGTGCACGCAACTTGGCACACAACCTGCATCCGATGGGCCGGCGCGGGCCGGTGCACCAGACCGGCCCATCCGTCCTTAGTCACAACACCACTCCACGACCCGAGGGAATTCATGAAGCAGTCCACTCCCGTTCGCAGCCTTGCCCTGGCTGCCCTGCTGGCTTGTGCCGGCGCCGCGCAAGCCCAGAGCAGCGTGCAGCTGCAGGGCCTGGTTGACCTGTCCGCTGGCAGTTTCCAGGCTCCTGGCGCGGCTGAATCGACCAAGCGCGTCGAGAATGGCTCGATGACCACCAGCTACTGGCTCATGCGCGGCAAGGAAGACCTGGGTGGCGGTCTGGCGGCGGTCTTCTCGCTGGAGAGCTTCTTCCGCGCGGACACCGGCGAGGCCGGTCGTTTCGGAGGCGACAAGTTCTTCGCCCGCAGCGCCTACGTCGGCCTGACCAGCGACAAGCTGGGCACGGTGCGCCTGGGCCGCATCACCACGCCGCTGTTCGTCTCCACCGTGGTCTTCAACGCTTTCGGTGATTCCTATGGCTTCTCGCCGGTGGTGCGCCATGTCTTCACCAGCGGCACCGTGACGGGTGACAGCGGCTGGAGCGACGCCGCGGCCTACACCTCGCCGACCTTCGGCGGGCTCAAGGCCGACGTGCTGGTGGCCGCCGGCGAAGGCAATGGCGGGCGCAACTGGAGCGCCGCCCTGAACTACGGCAACGGCCCCTTTGCCGCCACCGCCGTGTTCCAGGACGTGGAGAAGAACGACTCCGGTGTGGCTGACACCCGCACCTGGCAGGCCGGCGCGGCCTACGACTTCGGGCTGGCCAAGGTCTTTGCCCAGTACACCGATGTCAAGAACAACTCCACGGGCGTGGAGTACAAGCTCGCCGACGTCAGCGCCGCCGTCCCGGTGACCACCGCCGGCAAGGTGCTGGTGGGCTACGGCGAGATCGATGCCAGCGGCGCGAACCCGGACCGCAAGACCCTGAGCCTGGCCTACGACCACTACCTGTCCAAGCGCACGGACGTGTACGTCGCGGCCATGCGGGACAAGCTCGACGGCGCCGCCACCACCGGCAAGAGCTACGCGGTGGGCATCCGCCACCGCTTCTGAGCGCCGGCCTTTCTGCCGCCAAAAGCCCGCCTCGCGCGGGCTTTTTCCATGGTGCGCCAGGCTCGCCTGGGAACGGACTTTGCCGCGTCCTGCGGATGCCGCCCTCGGCGTGAAGGAGCAGCCCCATGGCACGAAAGCACCGTCCCCTGGAACAGCAGGTCATCGTCATCACCGGTGCCTCCAGCGGCATCGGCCTGGCCACGGCGCGGGAGGCTGCGGCGCATGGTGCCAAGCTGGTGCTGGTCGCGCGCAGCGCCGCCACGCTGGAGGACATCGCGCGGCAGCTCGGTCAGGGTACGTGCCAGGCCATCGCCGTGCCCTGCGACGTGAGCTCGCGCGCCGACGTGCAGCGCGTGGCCGCGGCGGCGCTGGCGCATTTCGGGCGCATCGATACCTGGATCAACGATGCCGGCGTCTCCATCTACGGCCGACTCGACGAGGTCAGCGACGAGGACCACCGCCGCCTGTTCGAAACCAACTTCTGGGGCGTGGTGCATGGCTCGCTGGTGGCGTTGCCGCACCTGCGTGCCAGCGGGGGCGCGCTGATCAACGTCGGCAGCGAGGTCTCCGACGCCGTCATCCCGCTGCAAGGCATGTACAGCGCCTCCAAGCACGCGGTGAAGGGTTTCACCGACGCGCTTCGGGTCGAGGTGGAGGAACTGGACAAGGCGCCCGTGACCATCACGCTGATCCAGCCCACGGCGGTGGACACGCCCTATCCGCAGCACGCGCGCAACTACATGGACCACGAGCCCAAGCTGCCCACGCCGCAGATTGCGCCGGAGAAGGTGGCCGAGGCGATCCTCAAGGCGGCGGTGGAGGGCGGGCGCGACGTGCGCGTGGGCGCCATGGCGGTCGTGAACACCATGGCCTTCAAGGTCATGCCCTCGGTGGCCGACAAGCTCGCGGCCCGGCAGGCCGAGCGCCAGCATTACGACGAGCCCCCGCGCCACCCCGAGGGCACGCTGTACCGCCCCGGCGGCGAGGGGCTGGTGCACGGCTCGGGCGGGGCGCGCGCGTCCTGAAGCCCGCTCGCGGCCGGCGCGGAGGCGTGGCTGGTGGATGCGCCCGCATCGGTCGGCCGGCGCTGCCGCGGCCTGGGGTGCCCGCCCCCGGAGGCTCAGCGCCCCGGCAGCCCGAACAGCCGCGCCACCGGCTCGGCGTCGGCGCTGCCGTCGCAGTGCATGTAGCGCAGGATCTCGCCCATGCGCTGCCACTGCCGGAACCGCGCCTGGTAAAGGTTCTGTACCCGGTAGGCCTGGGCCTCGCCGGCCAGCGTGCTCTGGCAGGTGGCGAACAGCGCCGCGCCGCGCTGCAGGAACTGCAGGTGGTGCACCAGCTCGTGGACGATGAAGGACTGGTCGGTGGGGTCGCGCATGTCCAGCGTGTCGCGGTAGAGCACGCGGCGGCGGTCGGTGTCGTACACCGCAACCAGCGAGCCGCAGCCGCCTCGGCGCTCGGGGCAGACGGTCTTCTCGATCTCCCGCTGCGGCAGCGGGATGAGCTGGGGCATCGGCTCGCCGGGCGGGTTGGGCAGGCCGGAAAGGCGGCTGGCCCAGTCCAGCAGGTCGGCGGCCAGCGCGGCGTCGATGGCGGCATGGCCCGGCCGCGGTGTTGCAGCGGCGGGCTTGACGGCGTTGAGGGCCGCCAGGGCGGGGCGCCGCGGCGGATCGGCGCCGGCCGGTGGAGCCCACATGGCGCTCCAGCCCGCCAAGCCGATCAGCCAGGCCGCGCGCCCACGGCAGGATCGCGGAAGGGATCTGGATGGTCCGTCGTCCGGCATGGTGGGCTCCTTGGAGCACACCTGAGCAATAGCCCGGCCCGCAGGCTTCCACAACCCGGGAAAGGGGTGGTGGCGGCACCCTCGCCCGCGCAGCCCAACAGGCCCGGGGCCGCCTCAGCGGCTGACGCGAAACCCCACCCGCTGCCAGCGTCCTTGCCCATCCAGCACCGTGAGCGTGTGCGCGCCCGGCTGCTCCAGGCGCAGCGCCACCGTCTCGCCCACGCGGCTGCGCTGCTGCTGCACGCCGTCGAGCAGCCAGTACAGCCGGGCCTCGCGCCCCAGGTCCCCCTGGGCCGAGACGCTGATCTCCACGGCGCCGCTGCCGGGCACGGCCTTGAGCACCGTGCCCTCGTCCACGCCGCGGATGCGCAGCGCGCTGCCGCCGTCGCCGCAGCCCGACGCCGCCGCGCCCACCCAGGGCGTCAGCGCCAGCGGCCAGCGCGCCACCGTCTCGCCGTCCGCGCCGCA
>NZ_CALAOH010000194.1 GCF_937926365.1 uncultured Azohydromonas sp.
CAGGCCGGCGCGCGCCGCCGCGCTGGCGCCGCTGACCGTGGCCGTCCTGGCGCTGGCGGTGCTGGCGCTGCCGCACGGCCTGCTGACGCGGTTGGGTTCGATGGCCCGGCCGATGCTGTCGAACCTGGACGCGGTGGGCGCGCCCGCCGCGGGCTGGAGCACGGCCGCGCAGCCGCCGGCCGACTGGCGCCACGCCTACCTCAACCCCACGCAGCGCCTGGAGCGCAGTTACGCGCGGGGCGAGCAGCGGGTGGGGCTGCAGATGGCGTACTACGCCGCGGAGACGCCCGACAGCAAGCTCGTGAGCTCCAACAACGCCCTGGTGCAGGGCCGCCAGGGCCCCTGGGCGCTGGTGAGCCAGGAGCGCCGCGAGGTGCGGCTGCCGGACCGGGCGCTGGCGTGGCGCACGGCCGAGCTGCGCAGCGGCAACGCCGATGCCAAGGAGGGCAGCTCGACGCGGCTGGTGGTGTGGCGGGCCTACTGGATCAACGGCGTGCTCACCGACAGCGACTTCCAGGCCAAGGCGCTGCTGGCGGTCAACCAGCTCCTGGGCCGGGGCGGCGACGGCGCGGTGCTGATGCTCTACACGGTCAAGTCCGGGCCGGAACAGGCCGAGGCGGTGCTGGAGGCCTTCGCGCGCGAGCACCTGTCCGCGCTCGACGAGCAGTTGCGGCGCGCCCGCGACGCGGCGCCCTGAGCACCGGGGGCCGGGGCCACGGCCCGGCCGCGACGCGGCACGCCCGCAGCGGTAGTACGTCACCGACAAGACCACGCAACAAGGTCACGATACCCACGCCTTGCCCGCCGGTCGCCATGGACCCGCACGACCTGGCCATCGCCACGGCCGTGCCGGGACGCGCGCCGGGGGCCTGAACTCAACATGCTCTTCACTACCGCCACTTTCGTACTGCTGTTCCTGCCAGTGGCGCTCGCGGGCTTCTTCGTGCTGGGCCGCCGCTCCCAGCGCGCTGCCGCGGCGTGGCTGTTCGGGGTGTCGCTGTTCTTCTACGGCTGGTGGATGCCCAAGTTCACGCTGCTGCTGCTGGCGTCGATCGGCATCAACTTCAGCCTGGGCCTGCGCATCGCGCGCGTGGTGGACGCGCAGGGCCAGGCCGCGGCGCGGCGCTGGCTCGCGCTGGGCGTGGCTTTCAACCTGCTGCTGCTGGGCTACTTCAAGTACGCCAACTTCTTCCTGGACAACGTCAACGCGCTGGCGGGCACGCACTGGACGCTTGCGGACGTGGTGCTGCCCATCGGCATCTCGTTCTACAGCTTCACGCAGATCGCCTTCCTGGTGGATACCTGGCACGGCAAGGTGCGCGAGTTCCAGCTGGTGCACTACGGGCTGTTCGTCACCTACTTCCCGCGCCTGGTGGCGGGGCCGGTGCTGCACCACGCGCAGATGATGCCGCAGTTTGCGCGCTCAACCACCTACCGCTTCGACGGCGCCAACTTCAGCGCCGGGCTGGCCATCTTCGCCATCGGCCTGTTCAAGAAGGTGGTGCTGGCCGACGGGATCGCACCCTATGCCGATGCCGTCTTCAACCCCGCCGATGCCGGCGCCGTGCCCGGCACGCACGAGGCCTGGCTCGCGGCGCTGGCCTACACGCTGCAGCTGTACTTCGACTTTTCGGGCTACTCCGACATGGCGATCGGCTTGTCATGGATGTTCAACATCCGGCTGCCCTACAACTTCAACTCGCCGTACCAGGCCACCAACATCAGCGACTTCTGGCGCCGCTGGCACATCTCGCTGTCCACCTTCCTGCGTGATTACCTCTACATCGCGCTGGGGGGCAACCGCCATGGCGCGCTGCGGCGCTACGTCAACCTGGCCGCCACGATGGTGCTGGGTGGCCTGTGGCACGGCGCGAGCTGGGCCTTCGTGCTGTGGGGAGCGCTGCACGGTGCGTACCTGATGGTCAACCACGGCTTCCGCGCGCTGTGCGGCGAGGCGCTGTCGCGGCGGCTGCAGCGCAACCGGGCCTTCATGCTGGCGTCCTGGGCGCTGACGATGCTGTGCGTGGTGGTGGCGTGGGTGTTCTTCCGCGCCGCCACGCTCGACGGCGCGCTGGCGATGCTGCGTGCCATGGCCGGTGCCGGGGACGCTTCCGGGCTGCAAGCGCTGCTGTGGAACGCGGGCCTGCAGCCCTCCACCGGGGCGCTGTGGTGCCTGGCCCTGGGGGCGCTGGCCGTGCTGGCGCCCAACAGCAACCGCATCGGCGAACGGCTGCTGGACAACGCCCGCCGCTACCCCGCCACGCATGCGGGCGCGGGCGGCTTCGTGGCATGCGCGGTATTGATGCTGGTGCTTGTCAACACGGCGCGCGACGCGGTCAGCGCCTTCATCTACTTCAACTTCTGACATGGTGCGCCGCGTGCTTCACGTCCTGCTGGGCGTGCTGGTATTCCTGCTGCTGAGCGAAGCGCTGCTGCGGATGCTGCCGGTGAGCAGCCCCACCGACAGCGGCTACCGCATCGATCCGATGGTGCTGAACTATCCGCCGCATCACGAGTGGCAGATGTCCACCGGCTGGGCCTTGTACAACCCGCAGCGCATGCGCGCCAACAACGCCGGGTTCGCGGCCGAGTACGACTTCGAGCCCAATCCCCAGGCGGTGGCCCTGGTCGGCGACAGCTACGTCGAGGCGTCGATGCTGCCCCTGGCCGCGCGGCCGGCGGCGCAGCTGCAGCGCTCGCTGGGTGGCCAGCGCCCGGTCTACGCCATGGGCGGCCCGGGGTCGTCGCTGCTGGACTACGCCGAGCGCATTCGGTTGGCGCATGAGCGCTGGGGCGTGCGCGATTTCGTCGTGCTGCTCGAGCGCGGCGACGTGCGCCAAGCGCTTTGCGGCTCGGGCAATGTGCACGCGCGCTGCCTGGACCGGCACAGCCTGCAGCCGCGTACCGAGCTGCAGCCACCGCCCTCGACGCTCAAGCGCTGGCTGAGGCACTGCGCCCTGGCGCAGTACCTCGTCAGCCAGCTCAAGGTGGATTTCCGGCGGCTGCCGGCCCAGGCGTTTCCGGAGCTGCTGCCGGCGCCCGCTGGCGGGGGCCAGGCGCGGCCCGCGTGGCCGCCCGGCGGTCCGAGGGCGCTGGCCGAGGCGGTGGCGCGCGAGTTCTTCGGGCGCATCGGGCCGCACGTGGCTGGCCGCCTGGTGCTGGTGGTGGACAGCGACCGCCAGCGCCTGGAGCGCGGCCAGGCCGCCAACGACCCCGACCGGGACCACTTCATCCGGCTGGCGCGCGCCGCGGGCGCCATCGTCGTCGACGCCGAACCGCTGCTGCGGCAGCACTTCGGGCACTCCAGCCTGTCGCTCGACGTCGGCCCCTACGACGGCCACCTCAACCCCCTGGGGGTGGAGCTGCTGGCGCAGGCCGCGGCCCGGGCGCTGCTGGGCGATGCGCCGTGACGCGGGCGCCGGGGCGGCGCCCTCCGCCGCGTTGAAGGGCCGGCCCGAGGGGGCCACCGGGCCCGCGCTGTCGGCGTACCGCCATCCGGACGCGCTGCCGCCCGATGCGCTGGCGCTGCTGTGCCGGGCCGAGCGCGCGGGCATCGAGCTGGGCCCGGCCTGGTACCGCAACTTCCTCGCCACGCTGCCGGGCTTCAGGGACGGTGCCCGCTTCCACGTGCTGCGCCGCGACGGCCGCGCGGTGGCGGTGCTGCCGCTGCTGGTGGGCGGCGAGGGCGGGGCGCGGCCCGGCTGCGCGCAGGCGCTGGCCAACTACTACAGCGCGCTGTGGGCGCCGGCGCTGGACGATGCGCTCACGGCCCCGGAGCTGGCGCCGCTGCTGCGCGAGCTGCTGCGCCGGCACGCGCCGCTGCACACCCTGGACTTCGCGCCCATGGACCCGGACTCCCGCGCCTGGGCCGTGCTGCGCGGCGCGCTGCGCGGCGCCGGGCTGCCGGCATGGGACTACCTCGCCTTCGGCAACTGGTACCTGCGCGCCGACGCCTTCGAGGGCTGGGAGGCGTACCTGGCCGCGCGCCCGGGGGCGCTGCGCAACACGCTGCGGCGCGCGGAGAAGCGGCTGGAGCGCGCGGGCGGGCGCGTCGAGATCGTCAGCGGCGGCGAGCGCCTGGAGGCGGCGGCGCAGGCCTACGCCCGCGTCTATGCCGCGAGCTGGAAGAGCCCCGAGCCGCACCCGGCCTTCGTGCCCGGGCTCATCCGCGGCTGCGCGCGGCAGGGATGGCTGCGGCTGGGCGTGGTATGGTTGCACGAGCAACCGGTGGCGGCGCAGCTGTGGATCGTCGCGCACGGCAAGGCCGCGATCTACAAGCTGGCCTACGACGAGGCCTTCAAGGCGCTGGGCTCGGGCACCGTGCTGACGGCGCGGCTGATGCGGCACGTGCTGGAGCGCGACGGCGTCGCGGAGGTGGACTACCTCATGGGCGACGACGCCTACAAGCGCGACTGGATGAGCCACCGGCGCGAGCGCCGGGGCCTGCGTGCCTGCAACCCGCGCACCCCGCGCGGGCTGCTGGCCGCGGCGCGCGAGGCCGCGGCGCGGCTGCTGCGGCCCTTGCGGCGCCGGCCGCCGCCATGAGGCCGGCGCACCGTGCGGGCCCAGATGTAAGCACGGCCGTTACGAGCTGACGCTTGAGGCGGCGCAATCGTTCACGCGTTCGTTTGACTTTGGTCGCCTCGTGCAGTCTGTATCAGCGAAGTTACAAAATAGAATCCGGATTCCCAAGGTGCCGGGGCATTCAACGGACCGAACTGCACGAGGACCTCTGTTGTCGGCGACCCAGACAAGTTCCGTCCGTACCTTTCCCGGGCGGGTTGCACAGTGAATCGGAGGAATCGTGGAAGTGGCGGCGGTGAGCGGTCCGGGCCCCTGGCGCCGGTCCGGAAGGGCGGGGCAGTGGCGGCGCTGAAGTCCATCGAGCAAACGCGGGCCGGCACGGCCGGCACGCGGGACGCCCCGCTGGTGCTGCACGTCGTTTACCGCTTCGACACGGGCGGGCTGGAAAACGGGATCGTGAATCTCATCAACCATCTGCCTGCCCAGGCCTACCGGCACGCCGTGCTCTCGCTCACGGAGGTGACGGCGTTCAGCCGCCGCGTGCAGCGCGAGGACGTGGAGTTCATCGCCCTGCACAAGCCGCCGGGCCACGCCTTCAAGCTCTATCCGCGCATGTACCGGCTGTTCCGGCAACTGCGTCCGGCGGTGGTGCACACCAACAACCTGGCCGCGCTGGAGTGCGCGCTGCCCGCGTGGGCCGCGGGCGTGCCGCTGCGCATCCACAGCGAGCACGGCTGGGACGTGTCGGACCTGGACGGCAGCAACCGCCGCTACCAGCAGGTGCGCCGGCTCTACCGTCCCTTCGTGTCGCACTACATCGCGGTCTCGGCCGACCTGAACCGCTACCTGCTGGACAAGGTGCACGTGCCGCCGCGGCGCGTGAGCCACATTCCCAACGCCGTGGACACGGCGCGCTTCCACCCGGCGCCGGACGGCCGGCCCGGGCGCATCGAGGGCTGCCCCTTCACGCCCGATCGCCACTGGCTGGTCGGCACCGTGGGGCGCATGCAGGCCGTGAAGGACCAGCCCAACCTCGTGCGCGCCTTCGCCCACGCGCTGCGGCAGCAGCCCGCGCTGCGCGAGCGCATGCGCGTGGTGATGGTGGGCGACGGCCCGCTGCGCGCGCCCACGCAGGCGCTGCTGCAGGAGCTGGGCCTGGCCGACCTGGCCTGGCTGCCCGGCGAGCGCAGCGACGTGCCGGAGGTGATGCGCGGGCTGCACTGCTTCACGCTGCCGTCCAAGGCCGAGGGGCTGTCCTACACGCTGCTGGAGGCCATGTCCAGCGCTCTGCCCTCGGTGGTCACGGCCGTGGGCGCCAACGTGGACCTGATCCACGACGGGCTCACCGGCGCCATCGTGCCGACCAACGACCCACAGGCCCTGGGCGACGCGCTGGCGCGCGTGGCCGCCGACCCGGCGCAGGCGCTGCGCATGGGCCGCACGGCGCGCGAGCGCGTGTGCAAGGACTACAGCCAGGAGGGCATGGTGGGTGCCTACCAGCGCCTGTACGACCGCCACCAGGCGGCGCGGAGCCACTGAGCCATGTGCGGCATTACCGGATTGTTCGATACCCGTGGCGCGCGCAACTTCGAGCGCGCGACGCTGCAGCGCATGAACCAGGCGCAGTTCCACCGCGGCCCGGACGGGGGCGACCTGCACCTGGAGCCCGGCGTCGGCCTGGGCCACCGGCGGCTGTCGATCATCGACCTGGCCACCGGGCAGCAGCCCCTGTTCAACGAGGACGGCTCGGTGGTCATCGTCTTCAACGGCGAGATCTACAACTACCAGGAGCTCGTGCCCGAGTTGCGGGCGCTGGGGCACGTGTTCCACACGCACAGCGACACCGAGGTCATCGTGCACGCGTGGGAGTCGTGGGGCCCGGCGTGCCTGCAGCGCCTGCGCGGCATGTTCGCCTTCGCGCTGTGGGACCGCAACCAGCAGGCCTTCTTCATGGCGCGCGACCGCCTGGGCGTCAAGCCGATGCACTAC
Organism: uncultured Azohydromonas sp.; assembly: GCF_937926365.1. Lineage (GTDB taxonomy): Bacteria > Pseudomonadota > Gammaproteobacteria > Burkholderiales > Burkholderiaceae_C > Azohydromonas. Next base: position 6,514 of record NZ_CALAOH010000194.1, read on the forward strand.
GCGCTGCTCGACGACGGCACGCTGGTCTTCGGCTCGGAGCTCAAGACGCTGCTGGCGCACGGCGGGCTCAAGCGCGACATCGACCCGCTGGCGGTGGAGGAGTACTTCGCGCTGGGCTACGTGGCCGAGCCGCGCTGCATCTTCCGCCAGGCGCGCAAGCTCCCGGCCGGCCACATGCTGCTGCTGCGCCGCGGCCAGCCGGTGGCCGAGCCGCAGCCCTACTGGGACCTGCGCTTCACGCTGGACCGCAAGATCGGGCTGCAGGACGCCTGCGCCGAGCTCGACCTGCGGCTGCACGAGTCGGTGCGGCTGCGCATGATCGCCGACGTGCCGCTGGGCGCCTTCCTCTCCGGCGGCGTCGATTCCAGCGCCGTGGTGGCGCACATGGCCGAGCTGTCGCAGGGGCCGGTGAACACCTGCTCCATGGCCTTTGCCGACCCGGCCTTCAACGAGGCCGAGTTCGCCCGCATGGTGGCCGATCGTTACCGCACCAACCACTTCGTGGACATGGTGGACAGCGACGACTTCGGCCTGGTGGACACCCTCGCGTCGATGTACGACGAGCCCTACGCCGACTCCTCGGCGGTGCCCACCTACCGCGTGTGCCAGCTCGCGCGCACGCACGTGAAGGTGGCGCTGTCGGGCGACGGCGGCGACGAGGCCTTCGGCGGCTACCGCCGCTACCGCATGCACCTGATGGAGGAGCGCATGCGCTCGGCGCTGCCGCTGGCGCTGCGCCGGCCGCTGTTCGGCACGCTGGGCCGGCTCTATCCCAAGGCCGACTGGGCGCCGCAGGTGCTGCGCGCCAAGACCACTTTCCAGGGCATGGCGCGCAGCTCGGTGCAGGCCTACTTCCACAGCGTGGCGCAGCTGCGCCAGCCGCTGCGCGACGCGCTGTTCAGCCCCGCGCTCAAGCGCGAGCTCGGCGGCTACACGGCGCAGGAGGTGTTCGAGCGCCACGCGCGCCGCGCGGGCACGGACGACGCGCTGGCGCTGATCCAGTACATCGACCTCAAGACCTGGCTCATCGACGACATCAACGCCAAGGTGGACCGCGCCAGCATGAAGCACGGGCTGGAGGTGCGCGAGCCGCTGATGGACCACGAGCTGGTCGAGTGGGCCGCCACGCTGCCGTCATCGCTGAAGATCAGCGCCGGCGAGGGCAAGCACGTGTTCAAGAAGGCGCTGGAGCCGCGGCTGCCGCACGACGTGCTGTACCGGCCCAAGATGGGCTTCTCGGTGCCGCTGGCGCGCTGGTTCCGCGGCCCGCTGCGCCAGCGGCTGCGCGAGTCGCTGCTGGGCGGCGCGATGGCCGACACCGGCTGGTTCGACGCGCGCCTCATGGGCCGCCTCGTCGAGCAGCACGAGTCCGGCGTGCACGACCACAGCCGCGCGCTGTGGACGCTGCTGATGTTCGACGCCTTCCTGCGCAACGTCGCGGGCGCGGGCGCCTCGCCGGCGATGCCGCCCCAGGCGTTGGCGGAGGCCTGAGCCATGGCGGCCTTCAAGGCGAGAGTCCCGGCCATGCCGGTTGCGTCATCAATTATTCATGTGTCGTCCCCGCGAGCTTGCGGGCCGTGCGGCTAACAGGAGAACGGTGTGAGTGTGATTGCAGTCATTGGCCTCGGGTACGTGGGCCTGCCGCTGGTGGTGGAGTTCGGCAAGAAGGGCCGCACCATCGGCTTCGACATCGCGCAGGACAAGGTGGACGCCTGCCTGCGCGGCACCGACCCCTCGCGCGAACTGCCCGACGAGGAGATGGCGGCCGCCACCCACGCGGTGTACTCCAGCGACCCGGCGATCCTGGGCGAGGCCGACATCATCATCGTGGCCGTGCCCACCCCGGTGGACGAGGCGCACATCCCCGACTTCGGCCCGCTCGTGGGCGCCAGCAAGAGCGCCGGCAAGCACATGAAGCGCGGCGCCACCGTGGTGTACGAGTCCACCGTGTACCCCGGCGCCACCGAGGAGGTGTGCATCCCGGTGCTGGAGCGCGAATCGGGCATGAAGTGGAAGCAGGACTTCTTCGTCGGCTACAGCCCCGAGCGCATCAACCCCGGCGACCGCGAGCACACGCTGACCAAGATCCTCAAGGTCGTCTCCGGCGACACGCCCGAGACGCTGGAGCGCGTGGCGCAGGTGTATGAGCGCATCGTCGAGCCCGGCGTGCACCGCGCCAGCTCCATCAAGGCCGCCGAGGCCGCCAAGGTGATCGAGAACACCCAGCGCGACCTCAACATCGCGCTGATGAACGAGCTGGCCATCATCTTCGACAAGATCGGCATCGACACCACCGAGGTGCTCGAAGCCGCCGGCACGAAGTGGAACTTCCTGAAGTTCAAGCCCGGCCTGGTGGGCGGGCACTGCATCGGCGTGGACCCGTACTACCTCACGCACAAGGCCGACATGCTGGGCTACCACCCGCAGGTGATCCTGGCCGGGCGGCGCATCAATGACGGCATGGGCAAGTTCATTGCGGAGCAGACGATCAAGAACATGATCGCCGCGGGCAGCTACATCAAGGGCGCGCGCGTGAACGTGCTGGGCCTGACCTTCAAGGAGAACTGCGCCGACCTGCGCAACTCCAAGGTGGTGGACATCATCCACGAGCTGCAGAGCTACGGCGTGGAGGTCAGCGTCACCGACCCCTGGGCCGATCCCGAGGAAGCGCTGCACGAGTACGGCGTGAAGCTGGTGCCCTGGGACGCGCTGCCGCGCGCCGACGGCATCGTGGCGGCGGTGGCGCACCGCGAGTTCGCCTCGATGCCGCTGGAGGAGCTCGCGCGCAAGCTGGTGCGCAACGGCGTCTTCATCGACGTCAAGGCCGCCTTCGACGCCGCCGCCGTGCAGGGCGCGGGCTTCCGGCTCTGGCGCCTCTGAGGCCGTCCCCGACCCGCCGCCGACCGCAGCGCCGCCCGCGCCGCGGGCCGCTGAAGAAAGCTTGAGATGACCACGCCCCGAGTCCTGCACGTCCTGGACCATTCGATCCCGCTGCACAGCGGCTACACCTTCCGCACCCAGTCGATCCTGCGCGAGCAGCGCCGCCTGGGCTGGGAAACCTTCCATCTCACCAGCCCCAAGCACCTGGAGCCCAAGGGGCTGGAGGAGGACGTGGACGGGCTGCATTTCTTCCGCACGCCGCTGGCCCCCAGGAGCGGTCCGCGCCTGCCGGGCCTGGGCGAGATCGCGCTCATGCGCAGCCTGGAGCAGCGGCTGCTGGAGGTGGCGCAGCAGGTGCGGCCCAACGTGCTGCACGCGCACTCGCCGGTGCTCGACGCCATCCCCGCGCTGCGCGTGGGCCGGCGGCTGGGCATCCCGGTGGTGTACGAGGTGCGCGCCTTCTGGGAGGACGCCGCGGTGGACCACGGCACCACCACCGAGGGCAGCCTGCGCTACCGCCTCACGCGGCGGCTGGAGACGCACGCGCTGCGCAACGCGGACCACGTGTTCACGATCTGCGAGGGGCTGCGCGGCGACATCGTGGCGCGCGGCATCCCGGCGCGCAAGGTCACCGTCATCCCCAACGCCGTGGACATCGACGCCTTCGACATCGGCGGCGAACCCGACCAGGCGCTCAAGGCGCGGCTGGGCCTGGCCGGGTGCGACGTGGTGGGCTTCATCGGCTCGTTCTACGCCTACGAGGGCCTGGACCTGCTGCTGCAGTCGCTGCCGGCGATCCTGGCGCAGCGCCCCGGGGTGCGCGTGCTGCTGGTGGGCGGCGGCCCGCAGGACGCCGCGCTCAAGGCGCAGGCCCGCTCGCTGGGCCTGGCCGACAAGGTGGTCTTCACCGGGCGCGTGCCGCACAAGGACGTGCAGCGCTACTACGACCTGGTGGACGTGCTGGCCTACCCGCGCCACTCGATGCGGCTGACCGAGCTGGTCACGCCGCTCAAGCCGCTGGAGGCGATGGCGCAGGGCCGGCTGCTGGTGGCCTCCGACGTCGGCGGCCACAAGGAGCTCATCCGCCACAACGAGACGGGCATGCTGTTCAAGGCCGGCAGCCCCGAGGCGCTGGCGCAGGCGGTGCTGCAGATGCTGGGCCAGCGCGGGCGCTGGCCGCAGCTGCGCCGCGCGGGCCGCGAGTTCGTCGAGCTCGAACGCAACTGGCGCGTGTCCGTGGGCCACTACCGCAAGGTCTACGAGGCGCTGTGCCAGCGCGCCTGAGGCGGCGCGCGGCGCACGCCCTCACATGCATTTGGAAGGCTGAGAAATGAAAGTCACTGTGATTGGTACCGGGTACGTGGGTCTGGTGACCGGCGCGTGCCTGGCCGAGATGGGCAACCACGTCGTGTGCCTGGACGTGGACGAGCGCAAGATCCGCGTGCTCAAGGACGGCGGCATCCCCATCCACGAGCCGGGGCTGGAGGCCATCGTGCAGCGCAACGTGGCCGTGGGCCGGCTGCAGTTCACCACCGACGTGGCCGAGGCGGTGTCGCACGGCACGCTGCAGTTCATCGGCGTGGGCACGCCCCCGGGCGAGGACGGCTCGGCGGACCTGCAGCACGTGCTGTCGGCCGCGCGCAGCATCGGCGCGCACATGACCGACTACAAGGTCATCGTGGACAAGAGCACCGTGCCCGTGGGCACGGCCGACCGCGTGCGCGAGGCGGTGCGCCAGGAGCTGGAGCGCCGCGGCGTGGAGGTGGAGTACGCGGTGGTGTCCAACCCCGAGTTCCTCAAGGAGGGCGCGGCGGTGGGCGACTTCATGAAGCCCGACCGCATCATCGTGGGCGCCGATGACGAGCGCGCGGTGCTGCTCATGCGCGCGCTCTACGCCACGTTCACGCGCAACCACGACCGGCTGCAGCTCATGGACGTGCGCAGCGCCGAGTTCACCAAGTACGCCGCCAACGCCATGCTGGCCACGCGCATCAGCTTCATGAACGAGCTGGCGCTGCTGGCCGAGAAGGTGGGCGCGGACATCGACATGGTGCGCCGCGGCATCGGCAGCGACCCGCGCATCGGCACGCACTTCCTGTACTCGGGCGCGGGCTACGGCGGCTCGTGCTTCCCCAAGGACGTCAAGGCCCTGGTGCGCACGGGCGCCGAGAACGGCGTGCGGCTGCAGGTGCTGGAGGCGGTGGAGTCGGCCAACGAGCACCAGAAGCACGTGCTGGGCGACAAGGTGGTGGCGCACTTCGGCCCCGACCTGGCCGGCCGGACCTTCGCGCTGTGGGGCCTGGCCTTCAAGCCCGACACCGACGACATGCGCGAGGCGCCCAGCCTGGTGGTGATCGACGACCTGGTGCGCCGCGGCGCGCGCGTGCAGGCCTACGACCCGGTGGCCACGGCGCAGGCCCGCGTGGCGCTGCAGGGCGTGGACGGCGTGAACTTCGCCGACAGCGCCATGGCGGCGCTCGCCGGTGCCGACGCGCTGGTGATCGTCACCGAGTGGCGCGAGTTCCGCAGCCCGGACTTCGACGCCATCCGCGCCGCGCTCAAGCGGCCCGTGATCTTCGACGGGCGCAACCTGTTCGAGCCCGCGCTGGTCAAGGCGCACGGGCTGCAGTACGTGGCCATCGGCCGCGGCGTGTCCACCTCGCAAGGCGGCTCATGAACCGGCCCGTGCGCACGCTGCTGTTCTCCACGCTGTTTCCCAACAGCGTGATGCCGGTGCACGGCATCTTCGTCGAGACGCGGCTGCGCGAACTGCTCAAGAGCGGCGCGGTGCACACGCGCGTGGTGGCGCCGGTGCCGTGGTTCCCATCCACGAACGCGCGCTTCGGCGAGTACGCGCGCTGGGCCGCGGTGCCGCGGCGCGAGACGCGCCACGGCATCGAGGCGCTGCATCCGCGCTACCCGCTGCTGCCCAAGATCGGCATGAGCACGGCGCCGCTGGCGCTGGCGCTGGCGGCGTTGCCGGCGGTGCGCCAGGTGCAGGCCGAGGGCTTCGACTTCGACGTGATCGATGCCCATTACTACTACCCCGACGGGGTGGCCGCGGCGCTGATCGCGCGCTGGGTGGGCAAGCCGCTGTCGATCACGGCGCGCGGCACGGACCTCAACCTGATCCCGGCCTACGCGCTGCCGCGCACCATGATCCGCTGGGCCGCGCGGCGCGCCGATGCCTCCATCGGCGTGTGCTCGGCGCTGATGGACGTGCTGCGCGGCTGGGACATCGACCCGGCCAAGCTGCATGTCATGCGCAACGGCGTGGACCTGGAGCGCTTCCGTCCGCTGCCGCAGGCGCAGATGCGCGCCGAGCTGGGGCTCGACGGCGCGCCGCTGCTGCTGTCGGTGGGGCACCTGGTGGAGCGCAAGGGCCACCACGTGGCCATCGACGCCATGCCGCTGCTGTTGCGGTCGCACCCGCAGGCGCGGCTGGTGGTGGTGGGCCACGGCGTGGAGCGCGAGCGGCTGCAGGCGCAGGCGCAGGCGCTGGGCGTGGCCGAGCGCGTGACCTTCGCCGGCGCCGTGCCCAACGAGCAGCTGCTGCGCTGGTACAGCGCCGCGGATGCGCTGATCCTGGCTTCCAGCCGCGAGGGCTGGGCCAACGTGCTGCTGGAAGCCATGGCCTGCGGCACGCCGGTGGTGGCCACGCGCATCTGGGGCACGCCGGAGGTGGTCACGCCCGAGTCGGGCGGCGTGCTGTTCGAGCCGCGCGAGGGCAGCGCCCTGGCCGTGGCGGTGCAGCAGCTGCTGCGCCAGGCGCCGCAGCGCGCGGCGGTGCGCCGCTACGCCGAAGGGTTCAGCTGGCAGCAGACCACGCAGGCGCAGCTGGCGCTGTTCCGGCGCCTGGCACTGCCGGGCGCTGCCTGCGAAAGTGCACGCGGTAAAAACGGCGATGGGAGCACGGTCGAGCACGAGCGGCCATAGGGGCGTGGCCGCAGTGGGCAGGGTCGGCAATGTCTATGGCCGTGTGTTGTTCACGCCTGGGTGCTCTTTGCGTGGCGGGTGCAAGACCGCGGCCATGCCAATGACTGCAGGATGACGAGGTCATGGAAAGCATTTTGTGGGTACTCCAGCTGCTCTCCGTTGTGGCGCTTTGCCGTTGGGCGCTGAAGCAAGAGGCGGAGGAAGAAGAAGGAAGCAAGGCAAAAGGAGGGAAAGGAAAAATCCAAGGACGCAGTAGTAAGCGGTTCTGAAATGCGTGATCTCGCTTTTGTCTTGGTATTGCCGCTGATACTTTATGCGGCCTGGCAACGTCCGTTCATTGCCCTCGGCTTGAACATGTGGACCACGCTTCTTTTTCCAAACGGTTGGATGTATGGGTTTGCAAATTCCATTCGAGTAAATCTTATTCTGGCCCTTATAATGTTCATTACCTATGGAAGGAGTGAATCCAAGGGAAAGTTCAAGTTTGATGCCATCATGGGGGTGTTGACGGTATTTTTTGTATGGACCACTATTACTTCAATATTTGCGCTTCATGATCGGGATATTGTTTGGGATTTTTGGTTTCGCGTGGTCAAGATACTTATTCCGGCTTATTTTGCGGTCTTGATCATAAGAAAGAAAATTCACTTTGATTTCATGTTGTGGTGTATTATTTTTTCGGTCGGTTTCTTTGCGGTGGTGGAGGGGCTCAAGTGGGTCGCTTCGGGTGGAGGCCACGCCATCGTGGGACTACCTACTCACTCGTTGCAGGATCGGAATGAATTGTCCATTGCTTTCAGCATGACGATTCCCGTGGCTCTCTATTTGCGTAACCAATATGGAGCCAAATCCAAGATCGTCACGCTGGGTCTGTTGGGCGTGGTGCTGCTGCTCGTGCTCTCAATATTGGGTACCAACTCCCGGGGTGGGTTCGTTGCATTGATGGCATTGGCTGCTTACCTGTTCAAGAAAAGCAAGCACAAGGTACTGCTGCTGATACTGGGAGGGTTGTGCGCAGCCGTGGCCATGCAGTTTTTGTCCGACAAGTGGTTTGATCGAATGAATACCATTCAGAAGGCGGACAATGACTCCTCCTTCATGGGCAGAGTGATTGCGTGGAAGTTGACCACGATCATGGTCACGGAACGGCCGATTTTTGGTGGCGGCTTCAAGGCCATCGAGAATACGCCTAACTGGAATATGCTGGCCATGCGCTGGGATGAGTTCTCATGGTTTGATACGGGTGACGCATTTCCCGGGCCCGTGGCGCGTGCGGCTCATAGTGTGTATTTTCAGTTGTTGGGGGACCATGGGCCTATTGGGCTTCTTATTTACCTTTCGATCATTGCTTTGTGCTTCGTGAAAAACGGATATGTCATCAAGCAAGGAAGAAAGATTGGTGCGCCACCATGGATGATGGATGCCGCGGTGGTGTTGCAGTTGAGCTTGTTTGTATTTTGTGTGGGCGGGCTGACGCTAAGTTTTGCATATTTTGATATGGTGTACATGCTTTTTGCATTGAGCGCAATCTTGCGTGGAACCATATTCGCTGAATACGAAATGTCTTATAAGCAACAGAGACGACTTGGCGGGGCTTGAAACCGGGCAAGGCAGGTTAAGAACGATGTTGAAACGCTTACTGGAGCACCTGTCTCCAGCGGGGGAGAGGGGCCGGCTGAGCGTGCTCATCCTGCATCGGGTGCTGCCTGTGCCGGACCCGATGTGCCCTGACGAGCTCGATGCCGCGGCGTTCGAGCGCCTGTGCGGCTGGCTGCAGCAACTGTTCAACGTGATCGCGCTGGACGAGGCCGTGCATCGCCTGGCCGCGCGCACCTTGCCGGCCCGCGCCCTGGCCATCACCTTCGACGATGGCTACGCCGACAACTACGAGGTGGCGTTGCCCATCCTGGTGCGCCATGGGTTCCGCGCCACCTTTTTCATCACGACCAGCGTGCTCGACGGCGGGTGCATGTGGAACGATCTGGTGGAGGAGGCGTTGCGTCGTACCTCACTCTCGTCGCTGGACCTTCGGTCGCTGGGAGAGCCGCACTTGCTGCGGTACGCGACCGGCACCGTGGAGCAAAGGCGTACCGCCTTTCACAGCATCACCCAGGCGCTGAAGTACCGGGGCGTGGAGCAGCGGCATGAACTGGCGCACCTGGTGGCGCGGCATGCCGGCGTGCTGCCGTCGCCGCGGCTGATGCTGAGCTCGGAGCAGGTGCGCGGTCTGCACCGCGCCGGCATGCAGATCGGCTCGCACACCCTGTCGCACCCGATCCTGACCGGCTTGCCGGCATCGCAGGTGCGTGACGAGGTGCTCGGCAGCAAGCGGGTGCTGGAGACGCTGGTTGGCGACACGGTGGAGCTGTTCGCCTATCCGAACGGCCGCTGGGGCGTGGACTTCGATGCGCAGGCCGTCGAGATCGTGCGCGAAGCGGGGTTCAAGGCGGGCGTCACCACGGATTGGGGCAGTGCCGGGGCGGACACCGACCCCTATTTCATCCCGCGCTTCATGCCTTGGGACCGCACGCGGCTGCGCTTCGGGCTGCGCATGGCGGCCAACCTGCGGCGCGCGCCGCGGTCGCGTGGGACGGCGGAACGGCCACACGACCAGCGGCCGAGCGCGCACGTGCGCGCCGGTACGGAACCTACGCCGCCAGCCACCTTGGGGAAATGATGAACATGCGATGGCCCTTTCGGCTGCTGGCATGCGTGGGCGTGCTGGTGCTGCTGGCCGGCGCCGCCTTGGGCACCGCGTCGGTAGTACTGGACCAGGACCCGCGCCGGATGGCGCAGGCGCTGCAGCAGCGAACGCCGGGCGAGCTGCTGCGCCACGCCCAGCGGCGACTCGAAGGCCATCCGCGGCTGGAGTGGCTGCTGCTGCCGCTGCTGCGCACGGCACAGGCACACCTCGAGCGCCCCGTGCCGGGCCTGCTGCCCGCCCTGGGCAAAGGGCAGCAGCCGCAGCCCCTGGCACCGGTACGGTACGGCGAGCGCGGTGGCGCCGTGCCGCTGCCGCCTGCGCAGGCGCAGGCGGTTGTGGCCGAGCCCTCGGCGAACGACGTGCTGCTGTACAGCGAGGGCGAGATCGCCGCGGCCTTCCAGCGCGCCCGGCCTGGACAGCGCCTGGTGATCGCCAGCGGGCGTTACCGCTTCAACACCCCGCTGCGCACCCGCGCCGGCGGCACGGCATGGGCGCCCATCGTCGTGACGGCACAGCGCCCCGGCGCCGTGACGCTGGAGTTCCACACCGTCGAGGCCGTGTCCGTGGCCCATCCGTACTGGGTGTTCGAGAACCTGCACCTGCGCGGCACGTGCGGCCGCCATGAGGAATGCGAGCACGCCTTCCACGTGGTGGGCGCGGCGCGCTCCACGGTGCTGCGCAACAACCTCATCGAGGACTTCAACGCGCATGTCAAGGTCAACGGCCAGGGCGGCCAGTGGCCCGACGATGGGCTGCTGCAGTTCAACACCCTGCGCAACAGCACCCCGCGCCAGACCCACAAGCCCGTGACGCTGGTGGACGTCGTGGGCGCCAGCGGCTGGCAGCTCACGGACAACGTGATCGCCAATTTCGTCAAGGCGCAGGGCAATGGCGTCTCCTTCGGCGCGTTCATGAAGGGCGGCGGACGCGACGGCCGCATGGAGCGCAACCTGGTGATCTGCACCACGCAGGACATCTCGCAGCGGGGCACGCGCGCCGGGCTGTCCTTCGGCGGTGGTGGCACCGAGGCTTCGTACTGCCGCGACGGCCGCTGCGAGGTCGAGCACGAGGCCGGCCTGGTGGCGAACAACATAGTTGCGCACTGCAACGATTCGGGCATTTACGTCTTCCGCTCCAGGGGCACCGGCGTGGCCCACAACACGCTGATCAACACGGGGGGCGTGGAGGTGCGCGTGCCGCCGGCCGACGCCCGGGTCCAGTTCAACATCGTCGAAGGCCGCATCCGCGCCCGTGACGGCGGGGTCATGCAGGAGGCGGACAACGTGCCCGGTTCCGCGCTGCCGGGCGGCCGGGAGCGGATCGATGGGCTGCTGCTGGAGCCGGCCGAGCCCCTGGCGCACCCGCGGGGCGCGGCGCTGCCCGGCGTCGCGGCCGACTTCTGCGGCACGCCGCGCACGGCCTCGGTCGTGCCGGGTGCCATGAGCAGCCGCGTGCCCTGTGCCCAAGCGGGCACGACCGCGCGGGCGCCATGAGCCGCGGCCTGCCCATGGGGCACGGGGCTCCGTGAACGCCCGTTGCGCCTGTGAGGTGGCGTGGCCGAGGCCGGCGCCGGACCAACAACGCCTACAACCGCTTCCGCTTGGAGCAGATGCATGACTTCCTGCCTGAACCGCCTGCGCGGCGCCGTGCCGTCCCTGTTGCTGCCGGCCGTGTTGCTGGGCCCCTGCGGCCTGACGGCTGCAGGCGCTGCGGGTGCGGCGGCACCCGCACCCGCGGCGGCCTCCAGCCCGGACAACGGCCCCGCGGTGCTGAGCCTGGAACTCCACGGCGGCGTGGACGGCAAGCTGCTGCCTTTCACGGTGGGGCAGCCCTTGCGCCAGGGGCAGCTGCGCGAGGGAGCGCTGCTGGCGGCTGCGGACGTGCCCGACTTGCAGTGCGTGGTGCAGAACCGCTGGCCCGACGGCAGCGCGAAGTTCGTCCTCCTGTCCGGGCGTGTGGACATGAAGGCTGGCCTGGGCCGCAAGCTGCTGCTGGGTGTGGGCGATACGCCGGCGCCGGGCCCGGTGGTGAAGCCGGACAGCCTCGCCAGAGCCGGCCTTTCGGCCAACGTGTCGTTCGGCAGTTACGGCGTGGCGGGCTGGACGGGCAAGGACTGGGACACGCCGGCTCGGACACTGGTGGCCGGACCGCAGATGAGCGCCTGGACCTACCGCAAGCCCATCGGCACGGACGCGCACCTGGTGGCCTGGCTGGAGGTGCGCAGCTACCAGGGCGGGCACGTGGAGGTGCTGCCGTGGATCGAAAACGGCCATCTCAACGTGCCCGGAAGCGGCGAGAGGAGCGGCACGGCCACGTTCACGCTGGGCGGCACCCAGCGCTTCTCGCAGCCGCTGACGCTGCTCAACCACCAGCGCGCGGTGCTGGCCGAGGGCACGCAGCTCACGCACTGGGCCGGCGCCGATCCGCGGATCGTGCCCCGGCATGACGTCGCGTACTTCATGGCCACCCGCCTGGTGCCCCGGTACAGCGCCGTCACGCCCCCGCGGAGTCCGCTGTACGGTCGCCTGCCCACGAGCTACACGCCGCTGGCTCAGGCCGCCTACCCGCAGGCCATGGGCACGGTGGGTTACCACGCCTCCATCGGGTTGCTGCCGGAATGGGACGTGGCCTACCTGTCCACGGGCGCCGACGTGCGCGCGTGGCGCAGCGTGCTCATCAACGCCTACGCGGCCGGGCGCTACGGCATCCACTACCGCGACGAGAAGACGCAGCGCCCGCTGGCTTTTTCCCGTCATCCCAAGCTGACCATGGGGGGTGGTTCGGGAGTGACTGGTCTCAGCAGTTCTTCCGCCGGCCAGGTCACGCCGGCGGCCGTGGGCGGGGTGCCACCGCCCTTTACGACGTCGCACCATCCCTCGATGGGTTACATGGCCTATCTGGTCAGCGGCTGGAACTACTTCCTGGAAGAAAGCCAGTTCGTGGCCACGGCCAATTACCTCAAGAACAACGACGTGCAGCGCTTCGGGTCCAAGGGCATCCTGCAGTCCAGCTCCGGTGCGCTCACCACGCGCGGCGCGGCCTGGGCCCTGCGATCGCTCGCCCAAGCCGCGGCCGTGACGCCGGACAGCGATCCGTGGCGCGCGGAGCTCGTGGCGAGCCTCAATGCCAACATCGGCTATTACCACGACCGCTACGTCACCAGGCCCTCCAGTCCGCTGGGCATCGTGGAGCCTTACGCCCCCTACTTTCCGACCGATCCCTGGATGGGGGCGATCTGGATGGAGGATTTCTTCACGGCGGCATGGGCCTACGTCAGCGAGCTCAAGGTGCACGACACCGCGCTGCAGCCCAGGCTGGATGCCTTCCTGGCCTGGAAGGCCCGCTCCATCGTCGGGCGCCTGGGCGGCAGCGGCAGCGGCGAATACGCCTTTCCCCATGCCGCGCAGTACAGGATTCCCTTCGCGCCCCGCGTGAAGACGGACTGGGCCAACGGCACGGGCCCCTGGTACGCCTCCTGGGGCGAGGTGGCACGGGCCATGGGGCTGCCCACGGCCGGCGAGCCGGGCGATGCCATGGTGAGCGGGTATCCCGGGAGCGCCACGGCCTACTGGGGCGCCCTGATGCCGGCCCTGGCCTACGCGGTGGACCTGCGGGCCGAAGGCGCGGCCAAGGCTTGGCAGCGCGTGACCTCGTCGCCCACTTACCCCAAGCTGGCGCGCGACTTCGACAACCACCCCGTGTGGAGCGTGTATCCGCGCTCCGTGCCCTGATCCCGATACCGGCGACGGCGCTGAACCGCCGCGATGACTTCGCCGCGGCAGGCCGGTCCGCTTACACCGCCTGCGAACTGCCCACCGAGGCTGCGCGCGGCACAGCCGCCGGGCTGCCCCCTGGGGCCGCCTTGGCCCGTGCGCGCGCAACCGCCTCCAGCGCGACCTCGATCGAGAACAGGCGGCAGAACTGGCCGTTGAACCCGAAAGCCGCTCCGCTGGCATTCGACAAGAAGCGGTCGAGCCCGCCTTCGTCGGCGATGCCGGAGCCGCGGAAGGCCGGGAACGCGAGCTGCGCGCGCAGCGCCTCGTCCCGGCCCAGCAGCACGGCCATGGGCTCCTGCCGCACGGCACCGGCGCGCTGCCCGACACCGGCCAGGCGCGCGAGCTTGTGAGCCACGCGGCCCGCGTAGTGGGGCACGACCGGCCAGAAGCGATGCAGGTTCGTCAGGCGGGCCCGCAGCGCGGGATAGCCATGCTCCATGGGGATCGCCGCCAGGGCCGGCACCTGGCGCTCCAGCATCTCGCGCACGACCAGGCTGCGCATGCGCGCCTGGGCCCGTGTCTCCAGTACCGGCACCAGTACCGACTTCAGCATGTACGGCGACAGGCACGGCCAGATGTGGTCCGTGCTGCTCGCGATCCGGCCGTGCCAGCGCTGCATGCGCAGCGAGAAGTACACGTTGTCCATCTGCGTGGTGTTGGGCCGGTCCTCCAGCCCGCGGTTGGCCCGCCTGATGACCTCGGCCAGGTGCGGCACCAGCTCCACGCGCGCGGCGCCGGCGATCAGCCCCGCATCCCAGGCGGCCGCGCCGATCCGGGCGGCGGCGATGCGGTCGGCGTCCACGGGCTCGCGCTTGCCGATCGAGGGAAAGAGCAGCTCCCACCAGTAGGCCCGCGCCAGTTCGCCGTAGGAGCCGCTGATGCCGATGTCGTTGTCCCGCGACTGTGCCGCGTGGGTTGACGCGATCTGGGCGTACTCGATCAGGTCGTACTGGCCGTCGGAGCAACGGAACGCGGCACCGATCGCCGCCGCGCTGGGCACGCCGCCGGGGCCCGCATGGCGATGGGGCAGGCCGAACCTGGCGGCGATCGCCTTCGAGATCAGGACATCCCCACTGTCCGCCGCACCGGACACGGTGGCACCGATCGGCAGCCCCGACGCCAGGAAGCCGGCGATGGTCGCCCGCGAGTCATACCCGCCCGTGACGTCGCACAGGACCCGGGGAAAACGGCCCGCGATGCGGCGTGCGGCGCCGGCCATGGCCGCGCCGATCGCATCAGCCGCCTCCGCCAGGCCGTAGCGCTCCGGCGTGATGTCGCGAATGCTCCAGTACGCCGGCTGCTCACTCCAACGGCCGCCGGCATAAGTGCTCAAACAGGCCGGCGCGAATTTGCGGACCTCCGACCACAGTGACCGGTCTTCGAAAATGATGCCCGTGGCCAGAAACTCGGCCGTGGCGACCGGATCGAGCGAGGCCGGGCCCAGCGCGGCCAGGCAGGCAGCGGAGGTCGAAATGGCGACACCGCCTTCGATATCGCGGACATAACAGTGGCAGGAGCCCGCGACGTCGCCGATCACCGTGACGCTGCCCGTGGCCGCGTCGCCATGGAGGATGGCGAAGAACCCTTCAAGCTCACGCGCCACCCGGGCCGCGCCGTCGCTGCGCACGCGCGCCAGCAGGGCCTGCTCGTCGCCGCTGCACAGGCCACTCGAATGGAACCAGGTCCCCGAGGCGATAAGCCAGTCGCCGCAGGCCTCGTCCCGCGCGATCAGCGCCCCCGTGCCGTTCATGCGCGCAACGGCAAACGCCGCCGATCCGGGCGCCGATGCCGTCGCGCACACTTGGCGGTCGAGGTTGTCGAGCACGATGCCGGCACGAGCCAGCGTGCCGCGGTCCGCCGCGCAGCGACCTGCAATGACAAGAAATTCGCTCATAGGCTGAATATATTCAAGCACCCCGCCCACAAATTACGCGGGCGCCCGCCAATATTTCGCGGGCAGTATTTTCATCGGTCGCCGCCGGGTGGGCAAATGCCGGGCAAGGGTGTGCCACACGGCCTGGAGATCATTTGCGCCACGATCCCGGAATTTGCACTTCAGGTCAGGGTATATACCCAAGAACCATAATATTTTCCGTTGAAAGGCAAGAAAAAGACCGGAAAGGCGCGCAAATGCCTGGCCTTTGCGAAAAATTGCCGGAACAGGCGGCGCGCCGCCGTGGCGGTTGCGGCCTCACCGGCCCGGCTGTGCCTGGTGGGCCTCTGGCGCCTTGCGCCGCAGCAGGCGCCGCAACTCTCCGAGCAGCGGGTGGCGCGCGAGCAGCAGGCCGGCGAGGAAGCCCACGGCCGAGCCGGCCGCGCCCAGCAGCAGCGCCGTGACGGTGCGGTCCTGGGCGCGTCCATACGCCGCGTAGACCAGCGCCGGGCCGACCGATGCGCACGCACCCACCACGGCGCTTCGCCCGGCGACGACAGCCAGGGAGGACCAGCTGAAGCCGACGACGCTGCGCGCGCTGCCGAGCCAGAACAGCGTTCCCGCGCCCTCGGCGGCCAGCGCCGCGGCGCCCATGGCCTGCAGCCCCTGGCTGGCGCCCAGCAGGTACAGCGGCACGGCCACGGCGGCGCTGAGCAGGCTGGCGCGCAGCGCCAGCGCCGCGGCGCCGGTGCCCGTGAGCGCCGACAGGCACAGCGGCACCGGCGCGGCCAGCGCCAGCGCGCCCGCCAGCCAGCGCGCCAGCTCGGCCGAGGGCTCCCACTGCGGCCCGTAGAGCAGCCGCGTCAGCGGCGAGGCCAGGAAGGCCAGCGCGCCCGCGAAGGCCCAGCACAGCGCCAGTACGTGCGCCGTGCCCAGCAGGAAAGGCTCGCGCAGGTCCTTGGACTCGCGCATCTGCTTGGCGAAGCCCGAGGTCGCCACCACGGAGGCCGCGTCGAACACCAGGCGGTTGAACAGCGCCACCATGCCGTTGGCGCGGGAGTAGAAGCCCGCCGCGGTCAGCGACTGCAGCTTGCCCAGGAAGAACTCCGGTGCGCCCTTGGCCAGCGTGGTGGCCAGCGACGACCCCGTGATGCGGGTGCCGAAGGACAGCACCTTGCGCACCTCGCGCAGCCCGGGCAGCCAGGGGTAGCCGTGGGGCCGGTAGAGCGTGGCCACCAGCGCGTTGGCCACGGTGCCCGCCAGGCTGCCCCAGGCCAGGCTCATGGTGCCGAAGCCGCGCCAGGCCAGGAAGATCGACGTCCCGGCGCTGGCCAGGGTGTAGGACAGGCGGATGACGGCCGTGGCGTCGTAGCGCATCTCGCGCATCAGCCAGGCATAGGTCACGGAGCCGAAGGGGTTGACCAGGTAACCGACGGCCAGCACGAACATGACGTCGCGCACGCGCGTGTCGTTGTAGAACAGGCTTGCCGGCACGCTCAGCGCCAGCACCACCAGCGCCAGCAGCACGCCCAGCCCCAGCTGCACCGCCCACACCGCGCGGATGCGCTCGTGCGTGAGCTCCTTCTCCTGCACCAGGTATTGGCCCGCGCCCAGGTCGCGCACGTTGGCCATCATCGCGATGATGACCATCGTGACCGAGAAGGCCCCCACGTCGTCCGGCGTCAGCAGCCGCGCCAGGATCATCGTGGAGACGATGTTGATGGCCAGGCTGGCGTAGCGGTCGATGAGCGAGTACGCGAGGGATTTGCGGATGGACATTCGGCGGCGCGGCGGCGGGCTGTGGCGGCGGACGGGACGGGCTCAGGCGCCGCGGGCCAGCGCGGGCTGTGCCTGGGCAGCGGTCAGCGAGTCCAGCAGCTGGGCCAGCACCGCGGTGCGCCCGCGGCGCGAGTGCTCCTGCACCGAGCTGGCGAGCCCGCCCACGGGCGTGCCGCCGCGCAGGCCGTCGCGGATGCGCAGCAGCAGCGCGGCGATGTCGGCCGCGTCGTCGAGCCGCGCCACGGTGTCCACGCCGGCGCGCCGCAGCGCGGCGGCGGTGTCCCCGGCGGGGTCGGTCAGCGCGACGACGGGGCGGCGCGCGCGGAAGTACTCGTAGAGCTTGGCCGGCACCTGCCCGTTGCAGGCGCTGCCCTGCAGCACCAGCAGGCCGTCGGCACGCAGCATCTCCTGCATGGCCGCGCGGTACGGAATCTGCGGGGCGACCTCGACGAAGGCTTCCACGCCGTGCTCCTGCGCCAGGCGGTGCAGCAGGTCCTCGTGCACGGGGGCGCGGAAGCGCAGCCTGAAGTCGCCGGGGCGGATGCGTCCGGCCCGCTGCAGTTGCTCCACGGCCACGAACAGTTGCTTGGGATCGCGCAGGGCCGGGTAGACGATGCCGCTGTGCACCAGCACCGGCACGGCCGGGTCCAAGGGCTGGGCCGCGTCGAAGCCCGGGTCGCGCTCGGCGCTCAGGAAGCTCTCCTCGTCGTAGCCGTTCTCCAGCACGCTCACGCGCGTGGCCGCCTCGGGGTAGCGCTCGCGGTACATGCGCGCGGCGCTGGGCGTGGTGAACACGCAGGCGGCCGCGTGCCGCACGGTATCGCGCTCGATGCGCTGCCAGCTGGGCAGGGCGCTGGGGTCCTCCGGCGCGCCCGGCTGCACCATGGGATCGCGGAAATCGGCCACCCACGGCAGGCCGCTGCGGCGCTGCAGCTCCGCGCCGATGCGGTGGGCCGTCGGAATCGGGTGCGTGGTCCAGATGGCGTCGGGCCGGTACTGGCGGATCAATTCCATGCCCACCCGCACGGCATGGAAGCGCCAGCTCGCATACCGGTCGGGCCACGCGGTGCGGGCGATGTAGCGCCCGAACACCGCCAGGTGGCGCGAGGCGTCCAGCGCGATGGCCCGGCGCACGATGGTGCCGGGCGGGATCTCGCCCAGCAGGTCCGGGCCGGCGTTGGCGCCGTAGGCCATCGGCGAGGCGCTTAGCACCAGGGGCTCCCAGCCACAGCGCGGCAGGTGCTGCACGAAGCGCAGCGTCCGCTGGACGCCGCTGCTCACGGCATAGGGCGGGAAGTGGAAGGCCACCATCAGCACGCGCTTCATCACTGCGCCTCGCTCGGCTGGGTGGGCAACGGAAAACGCGGCGTGGACTGGTCCATGGAGGTCGCGGAAGGTGAGGGCATGAATTCGTCAGGGGCCGCCGGCGCGGGCTGCGGCGCGCGCAGCCACGCCAGCGTGGTCCGCAGCACCCAGTCCGCCGCGGCGGCACGGGAAAAGGTGTGGTCGGCCTCGGGCAGCGTGGCCTGCGCCAGGCGCGGATGCCGCAGCGCCGCGTGCCAGGTGGCGTCGCCGGCGCAGCGCTCCAGGAACTCCCGGGCCGTGAAGTCGTTGCCGCTGAGCAGCAGCAGCAGCTCGCCGTCGAAGGCGTGCCAGGCCTGCGCCATGCGCTGCTCGAAGCCGGGCGGCGCGCCAGCCTGGCCCGCCGGGCCGCGCTGCCGGCGCAGCGCCGTGCCGAGGTTGCCCAGCAGGCCGCGCACGGCGCCCAGGCCCACGCCGCCGCGCAGCAGCTTGAGCCAGAAGCCGCGCTGCAGCAGCCGCCGCGCGTAGTAGTGCTTGACGTGGGTGCGCGCCAGGCTCTGCGCCGAGCGCACCCAGGGGTTGGCCAGGCACAGGCCGCGCACGCGCGCGTCGCGCGTGGCGTGCAGGTACAGCAGCGCCGCGGAGGCGCCGTCGCACAGGCCCCAGAGCATGACGCGGCGCAGTTGCGGGCAGCGCGCGAGCAGCGCCTCGATGGCCGCGCCGATGTCGGGCGCGGTGTGCTCGAAGCCGGGAAAGTCGCCCTCGCTGTCGCCCATGCCGCGCAGGTCGAAGCGAAGCACCGGATGCCCCGCGCCGGCCAGCGCGCGGGCCAGCCGCACGAACAGCCGGTGCGCGCCGGCGCGGTACTGCGGCCCGCCGGTGACGATCACCACGCCCGTGTCGGAGCCCGCGGCTCGCGCCGGCCCGGCCAGCACGCCCACGAGTTGCAGGCCCCGGCAGTCGAAGGCCAGCGCATCCTCCCGCCACGCGGCCACGCTCACGCCATCAC
Organism: uncultured Azohydromonas sp.; assembly: GCF_937926365.1. Classification (GTDB taxonomy): domain Bacteria; phylum Pseudomonadota; class Gammaproteobacteria; order Burkholderiales; family Burkholderiaceae_C; genus Azohydromonas. Next base: position 25,773 of record NZ_CALAOH010000194.1, read on the forward strand.
CTCGTCGTGCAGCGCCTGCAGCGTGGCCTGCAGCAGGGCGGGCGCGGTTTCGGTTTCGGCGGTGGCCCAGAAGGGCGGACCGGGCACCCGTTGCGCGTGCACCTGCCAGCCACCGCGGCTCCAGGCGTCGATCAGGGGTTGCGCGGCCGGGGAGGGCGCCGCGGGCTCGCTGCCGCCAAGCTCCAGCCAGGCCAGCCGGCCCGCGCGCGGGAGCACGGGCACCAGCGTGGCGGCCTGCAGCCCGTGCGCCAGCGCCGGGGAGACGGTGTAGCCCGCGGCCTCCACGGCCTGGCCGGCGTCGAGCTGGGCGCGCAAGGTCTTCATCAGCGCGCCGGCCTGGCCTTGGGCCAGACCCTCGGCCAGGCGCAGCCGCAGGAACTGCTGCAGCACCGCCGCGCCGCTGGCCGGGGGCTGCCACAGCAGCAGGTTGCACGACACCGGCAGCGCGTGCGCGGCCTCCACGGCCAGCAGCGCGCCCGCGCGCAGGCCCCACAGCCACAGCGGCGCGGCGCCGGGTTGCGCGCGCAGCCACTCGCAGGCCTGCAGCGCGTCGGCCGTCCAGCCTTGCCAGGAGGCATCGGCGAAGTCGCCCGCGCTGTCGCCGCAGCCGTGCAGGTCGATCTGCAGCACTTCGAAGCCCGCGCCGGCCAGGGCCCGCGCCTGCAGCGCGGCCATGCGGCGGCTGCGGTTCATCTCCTCGGCCAGCGGGTGCAGGTACAGCACGCGCGCGCGCGGCCGCCCGCCCGCGGCGCGGTGGTGCAGGCAAAAGCGCCGGCCCTCGCCCCAACCCATGAAAAAAGGGTGTGCGGGTTCGGGCGATGTCGTGCTCACGAGAGGCGGGCGGGGCGCGAGGCGGCGCGGCGGTCGGTGCTCAGGCGGCCAGGCGCGCGGCGACGAAGTCCGTCAGCGTTCCCACGGTGGCGAAGGTGGCGCCTTCGATCTCGTCGTCCGCCAGGACCAGCCCGAAGCGTTCTTCCAGGCCGCCCAGCAGGGCCACCACGCCCATCGAATCGAGTTCGGGCAGCGCGCCCAGCAGCGGGGTGTCACGGGTGAATTCAGCAGTGCGTCCGCCCAGACCGAGCAGCTCGTCGAGCAGGGCGAGCACTTCTTGTTGAGTGTCCATGCGGGAAATTCCTTAGACCAACAACGGCCACCGCGCCCGAAGCCCGGGACGCCGTGACCTGTGACAGGCAGAGGGTGGCTGCGTCCCAAATCCCGGCACGGCGGCCGGTTTCGTCCCTGACGAAACGGGATACCACGGCTTGACGCAGCGATCCCTCGGGAGCAGGTGCCGAACATGGAATTTTGCACCAGCATGGGCGCTTGAAATTGGGCCCGATAATTGGATACTTCAAAGTTTTTCTCAAAATCCGCCATTCCTGCCCTGGCTCAAGCCCGGGGCTGCCGGGGCTGCCCAAGGGGTTGGCCCGAGGGTTTGGGGAAGAGATCCCGCGCATGCCTGCTGCCGCCTTGTTGCCTGAATTGATCACCTGCGCGGCGTGGCGCGCGCCCGAGACCCCGGCCCTGAGCCAGGGCGGGCGGGTGCTGGAGTACGCCGCGCTGCAGGCGCGGGTGCAGGGTTTCGCTGCGGGGCTGATGGCGCTGGGCCTGCGGCGCGCCGAGCGCGTGGCGATCTGGCTGGAGAAGCGCTTCGAGGCCGTGGTGGCGAGCTTCGGCGCGCCGGCGGCCGGCGGCGCGTTCGTGCCGCTGAACCCGCTGCTCAAGCCGGCGCAGGTCGGCTTCATCCTGGCCGACTGCAACGTGCGGGTGCTGGTGACCTCACCCGAGCGGCTGCCGCTGCTGTTGCCGCAGCTGCCGAGCTGCCCGGACCTGCGCCACGTGGTGCTCACGGGCGCGGTGCCGCCCGGGGTGGCGTTGCCGCCGGGCGTGGTGCTCAGCGCCTGGGACGCGCTGCTCGACGCGCCGTCGCGCGTCGGGCACCGCGTCATCGACGCCGACATGGCCGCCATCCTCTACACCTCCGGCAGCACCGGGCGGCCCAAGGGCGTGGTGCTGTCGCACCGCAACCTCGTGGCCGGCGCGGCCAGCGTCGCGTCCTACCTGGACAACCGCCCGGAGGACACGCTGCTGGCGGCGCTGCCGCTGTCCTTCGACGCGGGCTTCAGCCAGCTCACCACGGCCTTTCACGCCGGCGCGCGCGTGGAGCTGCTGAACTGGCTGCTGCCGCGCGACGTGCTGCGTTGCATGGAGCGCGAGCGCGTCACGGGGTTGACGGCTGTGCCGCCGCTGTACATCCAGCTCGCGGCGCTGCCCTGGCCGGCGGCGATCGGCGAGCACTTGCGCTACTTCGCCAACACCGGCGGGCGCATGCCGCGCGAGACGCTGGCGCTGCTGCGCGAGCGCGTGCCCAAAGCTGAACCCTTCCTGATGTACGGCCTGACCGAGGCCTTCCGCTCCACGTACCTGCCGCCGGAGGAAGTGGACCGCCGGCCCGACTCCATCGGCCGCGCCATTCCCAACGCCGAGATCCTGGTGCTGCGCGAGGACGGCAGCGAGTGCGCGCCGGGCGAGCCGGGCGAGCTGGTGCACCGCGGCGCGCTGGTGGGTCTGGGCTACTGGAACGACCCGGCGCGCACCGCCGAGCGCTACAAGCCGCTGCCCGCGGGCGTGGCCGGGCGCGAGGGTGCGCTGCCGCTGGGCGAGGTCGCGGTGTTTTCCGGCGACACGGTCACGCGCGACGCGGACGGCTTCCTGTACTTCGTGGGCCGGCGCGACGAGATGATCAAGACCTCCGGCTACCGTGTCAGCCCGACGGAGGTGGAGGAGGAGCTGTACGCCACGCGGCTGGTGGGCGAATGCGCGGCCTTCGGCGTGGAGCATCCGGTGCTGGGGCAGGCCATCCGCGTGGTGGCTACCGCGCCGGCGGGTGCCGGCGGCGTGGACACCGCCGCGCTGCTGGCCGAGTGCCGCCGGCGCATGCCCGCCTACATGGTGCCGGCGGGGGTGGAGGTGGTGGCCGGGCCGCTGCCGCGCAACCCCAACGGCAAGATCGACCGCAAGGCCCTGGCCGAGGCCTGGGCACGGCGGCAAGCTGCCGAGGGCTGAGTCCGCGCTCAGTTCGGTCGTGAAATGACCCGTTCGTACTGAGATCGAAGTACGAACCCGACAGGCTGCGATGGCGGCATCCCGGCGGGGGCCGTTCATCCTTTACCTCAGGACGAACGGAATCCGTCTGACCTCCTTGCTTTCTTCCGCATCCATGACCCAACCCCCCATCCATGCCCCCATGTCGCAGTTCGCCGTGCGCGATGGCGAGCTGCTGGTCAACGGCTGGCCGCTGCGCCGGCTGGCCGAGCGCGTGGGTGCCACGCCCTTCTACGCCTACGACCGCGGCCTGCTGCGCGCGCGCGCGGCCGAGCTGCGCGCGGCGCTGCCCGCGGCGGTGAAGCTGCACTACGCGATGAAGGCCAACCCCATGCCGGCGCTGGTGGCGCTCATGGCGCAGCTGGTGGACGGCATCGACGTGGCCTCCGCCGGCGAGCTGCGCGTGGCGCTGGACGCCGGCGCCGACCCGCGCGAGATCAGCTTCGCCGGCCCGGGCAAGCGCGAGGCGGAGCTGCGCCAGGCGGTGGCCGCGGGCGTGCTGCTCAACGTCGAGTCCGAGCGCGAGCTGGCGCTGCTGCCCGGCATCGCGCAATCGCTGGGCCTGCCCGCGCGCGTGGCGCTGCGCGTGAACCCCGACTTCGAGCTCAAGGGCTCGGGCATGCGCATGGGCGGCGGTGCAAAACCCTTCGGCATCGACGCCGAGCGGCTGCCGGCGCTGCTGGGCACGCTGGGGCGCGAGGGCCTGGCCTTCGAGGGCTTCCACCTCTTCGCCGGCTCGCAGAACCTCAAGGCCGAGGCGATCTGCGAGGCGCAGCGCCTGTCCTACGAGCTGGCGCTGCGGCTGTCGGAGCACGCCCCGGCGCCGGTGCGCTGCCTGAACCTGGGCGGCGGCTTCGGCATCCCGTACTTCCCCGGCGAGCAGCGGCTGGCGCTGGGCCCGATCGCGGAGAACCTGCAGCGCCTGGCCGAGCGCGCCGCGCGCGAGCTGCCGCAGGCGGCGCTGGTGCTGGAGCTGGGCCGCTACCTGGTGGGCGAGGCGGGCGTCTACGTGGCGCGGGTGCTGGAGCGCAAGGTTTCGCGCGGGCAGGTGTTCCTGATCACCGACGGCGGGCTGCACCACCACCTCGCGGCCTCGGGCAACTTCGGCCAGGTGCTGCGCAAGAACTACCCGGCGGCCATCGGCACGCGCATGGACGCGCCGGCGGCGGAAAGCGTCTCGGTGGTGGGCCCGCTGTGCACGCCGCTGGACCTGCTGGCCGAGCGCATGGCGCTGCCCGAAGCGGGCGAGGGCGACTTGGTGGTGGTGTTCCAGTCCGGCGCCTACGGCGCCAGCGCCAGCCCGCAGGGTTTCCTCAGCCATCCGGGGTGTCTGGAAGTGCTGGTGTGAGGCGGGGTTGAGGCCCGTACTCCCCGCCGCCTTCCTCTCCACTGCCGCCGCCGCGGCGGCGCTGTTCATCGCCGCGCACCACCCCTTGGGCCCCGGCGTGGCCGTGGTGCTGGTGCTGGCCTGGGGGACGCTGAACTTCGCGTGGCCCACGGCCTGGCTGGCGCTGTTGCCGGCGCTGCTGCCGGTGGCGAGCCTGGCGCCGTGGAGCGGCTGGGTGGCACTGGAGGAGTTCGACCTGCTGCTGCTGGGCACGGCCGCCGGTGTGTACGCGCGGCAGGCGCTGGACCTCGCCCGGGGCCGTGCCGAGGCCGGCAAGCCGCCGCCGGCCGCCGTGCTGGCACTGGCCGGGGCGCTGGGGCTGTGGACGCTGCTGGCGCTGTGGCGCGGGCTGCTGGACGCGCCCGGCGCTCCGGGCTGGTTCGATGCCTTCCTGCAGCCGCTCAACGCGTGGCGCCTGGCCAAGTCCGCGCTGTGGGTGCTGCTGCTGCTGCCCGCGCTGCACGTGGCGCTGCAGGCCGCGCCCGCGCGCGCGCTGCGGCGGCTGCGCCTGGGCATGCTGGCCGGCACGGCGTTGTTCCTGGCCGCCGTGCTGTGGGAGCGCGCGGCCTACGCGGGGCTGCTGCAGTTCAGCAGCAGCTACCGCACCACGGGGCCGTTCTGGGAGATGAACGTGGGCGGCGCGGGCATCGACGCCTACGTGGCGCTGGCCATGCCCTTCACCGCGTGGGCGCTGTGGCGGCTGCGCCGTCCGCTGCCGTGGTGCCTGGCGGCGCTGATGGCCGTGGCGCTGATCTACGCGGCGCTCACCACGTTCTCGCGCGGCGTGTACGGGGCCGTGGCGCTGCCGCTGCTGCTGCCCCTGGCGTGGCGGGCGCTGTCGCGGCTGCGGCAGGGGCGGCTGCGCGGGCTGCTGCAGGCCGGCGCGCTCACGGTGGTGGCGGTGCTGTTGCTGGTGACGGTGTCGGAGGAACTGGAGCTCACGGGCGTGGCCGTGACGCTGGCGCTGTGGCTGCTGGCGGCGCTGGCGGTGTGGCGCTTCACGCGCATCGGCTGGCGCGCCGCCGCGGGCGTGACGCTGGCCGTGACGCTGGTGGCCGAGGTGGTGGCCGTGTTCAGCGGCGGCAGCTTCATGCGCGAGCGCCTCAACGCCAGCGGCATGGACCTGCAGGCGCGCCTGGAGCATTGGGGCCGCGGGCTGGCGCTGCTGCGCTCGGACGCCGATCTCGCGCTGGGCCTGGGCGCCGGGCGGCTGCCCGCGCGCTACGCGGGCACCGCGGGGCACCCGGGCTTCTCCGGCACCGCGCGGTGGGAGCCGGACGGGAGCGTGCGGCTCACCGGGCGCCAGCCCGGCGCGCATCCCCGCGGCTACTACGGGCTCGCGCAGCGCGTGGCCGTGCATCCCGGGCCGCACCGCGTGGAGCTGCGCCTGCGCGCCGAGGTGCCGAGCTGGGTGATGTTGAAGGTGTGCGAGTCCTGGCTGCTCTACGACCTGCGCTGCCAGCTGCGGCAGCTGCGGGTGGTGCCCGGGCCGGTGGACGCGCGGCTGACGACGGTGCTGCGCTTCCCGCCGCTGAGCAGCCCGCCGTTGCCGCGCATGCACGTGTTCATGGTGGCCGTGCGCACCGGCGCGCTGCGCGTGGACGAGATGCGGCTGTACGCCGGCGGCGAGCAGCTGCTGCGCAACGGCGACTTCTCCGACGGGCTGGCGCACTGGTGGCCCACGGCGCAGGAGTACTACACGCCCTGGCACATCGACAACCTGTACCTGGAGCTGCTGATCGAGCGCGGCGTGCCGGGGCTGGCGCTGTTCCTGGCGCTCGTGGCCGCGGCGCTGTGGCGGCTGGCGCGCGTGGTGCGCGCGGGCGGCGAGCTGGCCGAATCCGGCGTGTTCCTGGGGGCGGCGCTGTGCGGCGGCCTGCTGGTGGGCCTGATCAGCGGCGTGATGGACATGCCGCGCGTGGCCTGGCTGCTGTGGCTGCTGCCGTGGACGGCGCTGCTGCTGCCGCTGGAGGAGGCGGCGCCGTCGCGGAAGGCCTAGAGCTGGCGCGGCTCGCCGCGCTCACCCCCGCGGCACCGTTCCCCCGTGCCGCGCGCCGCTGCCGGCGTGCGGCGGCGCGCCGCCGCGTTCGTCGCTCCAGCGCTCCAGGGGCTCGCCTTCCTCCTGCGCCTCGTCCTGCGCGTGCCGCGCCGTGGCGGCCAGCGCGCCCAGCACCAGGCCGAGCACGCCGCCGATCCAGAAGGCCACCAGCAGCCACCACGCCGACACCATTTCCCGTCCCCCATCCGCGCTCCCTGCATTGCGCTCTCTGGCCGGGCACCGCGATGGCGCCCGGTGGCGCCGCCCGTGTGAAGGTCCTGAGCGGCGTGCAGCAGGGCATGTTCCCGTCGCGGCGCGGTGCGACGGCTACCGGATGTGGGGGGGTCAGCCGCCCCGGGGACGGCGGCTCAGGGACGCGGCGCCGGCGTGTCCTGCCACAGCAGCCGCGTCTTGACCCAGGCATGGCGCAGCAGCAGGCCCGGGGGCATGCGCAGCGCGTGCGCGCGCAGGTACAGCAGCGCCAGCGCCGGCGCCGTCAAGGGCAGGCGCAGCCCGGGATGCGGACAGCGCAGCGCACGCGCCCACAGCGCATCCATCAGCGCCTGCAGCGCCGGGCCCGGCGCGGCGACGGCCGCGGCACGCAGCGCCGATGCCGGTACGGACGTGCCCAGCAGCCGCTGCGCGGCGCGCAGCCCGTAGTGCAGCTCGCGCAGCAGCCCCAGCTCGCGTGCGCGCTCGGCCAGCGCCGGCCAGAACGCCGGCGTCCCGGCGCTGAAGTGGCGCAGCAGCGCGTCGATGTCCCAGAGGTCGCGCAGCCCGTGGCTGAACTCCTCGTTGCGCAGCAGGTGCGTCATGGCGTGCAGCACCATGTCCGCCGGCGCCAGCACCCGCACCCCCTCCAGCGCGGTGGGCACTGCGGCGGCCAGCAGCCGCGCGGGATCGGGCCGGTGGCGCGCGGTCTGGGGCAGCAGCCCGTGGTGCACGTCCACCACCGTGTAGCGGTCGCGGTGCGTCATGGGGGGCAGCTCGTGCGTCCAGGCGCGGTAGTAGTGCTGGTCGTAGGCGCTGAGATCGGGGTCGAAGTTCCAGCCGTGCCGCTGCAGCTGCGACTCCACCTCGGCCAGCCGCTCGCGCGGCACCAGGATGTCGGTGTCGGAGAACAGCCGTCCCTCGGCCGCCGGCAGCCCGGCCAGCACGTAGGCCGCGCCCTTGAGCAGCACCAGCGGCAGCCCCAGCGGCGCCAGCGCGCGGCGCAGGTGCTGCGCCTCGCGCCGGATCTCCTCGTGCTGCGCCCGCGCCAGCAGCAGCGCCGCGTGCAGGTGCGCGCGCGGCGCCTCGGGCACCGCCTCCAGCAACCCCAGCGCCTGCAGCCGCAGCGCCAGCCGGCCGTGCAAC